>JACQAC010000087.1 GCA_016195245.1 Pseudomonadota bacterium | reverse complement strand
GCTGCGCAATCAGTTCGTCCGGAAGCGCCTCGGCAATGGTGGCGTAGGGCCCAGCCACGCCCACCAACCGAAACGGCAGCACCGCGATGGTCGGGCGCGTAGCGTCAAGTGTGGAAACCGGCTCGCTCACAGGCGCGTTCTGCTCGCGAACCTGCGAGACGGTCGCCCGCGGCGCTCCCTTCACGACCTCCGCCACGAAGCGGAACCCGACCCGATGCATGGTCCGGATAAAACGTTGCGAAACCCCATCGTCGCCCAGCGCCTGGCGCGCCGATTTGATCCGGCTCGACACGGCGCTGTCGCTGACGATGCGCCCGTCCCAAATCTTTTCGACGATCTCGTCCTTGCTGACGACGCGGTCGCGGTGCTCGACCAGATACGCCAGCAACGCAAACACCTGCGGCTCCAGCGCGATCACGCCGCCGTCGCCGCGAAGCTCAAGCTTCTCCGTATCGAGCTCGAACTGGTCGAACCGATAGATCATCGATGGGCAGTATAGCATGGTTCAGGGAATTCTCCGGAAATCCTCCAAGCCGTCTCCAAGGCTTCGAGGGCCAGCGAGCCTAGGGTTTGAGCACGCCGGAGGACGCTTCTGGCTCCGATTTGGAGAATTCGACATGCCCCTGGTCACAATTGAAGTCATCAAGGACGTCTTCACCCCCAACCAAAAGCGCGACCTTATCGAAAAGGTCACCAACGCGGTGGTCGCCGTCGAAGGCGAGGCGCTGCGCGCCGTGACGTGGGTACGCGTCCAGGAAATCCAACAAGGCGATTGGGGCATTGGCGGCAAGACGCTGACCGCCTCTGACGTTCACGCGCTGGCGTCTGGCAAGGCCGCGTGAATGCGGGCCGCCCCGGAGTTTCCTTCCAGTCTGCCGCTCCGGGGCGGCCATTTTTCATTTGGAGGGTTATTCAATGTCTCTTGCTCATGAACACGCGGAACGGCCCGCGGGCTTCGCCGGCATCGCCGCGTTCGCCTATGCCGGTCTGACTTACGTCTTCTTCTTCGGCACGTTCGTTTACGCGATTGGCTTCATCGCTGGCGTTCCCCTCTTGCCCAAGACGATCGATACCGGTCCGCAAACACCCGTCGTGATGGCCGTGCTGATCAATGTGCTGCTCCTGGGCCTTTTGGTCGGGCGTACGTTCGAACCGCCATCCTTCAAGACGCCGGGTCTCTACAAGCACGTACGTCATCCAATCTATCTCGGCTTCGTCATCGCTTTCTGGTCCGCGCCACACATGACCCTTGGCCATTTGCTCTTCGCCATCGGCGGGACGGGCTACATCCTCGTCGGCATCTTCCTCGAAGAGCGCGACCTCGTCGCCCACTTCGGCCAGAAGTATCGCGAGTATCAGATGCGCGTGCCCATGCTGCTGCCATTCGGCGGCAAGCGCGGCTGAGGCGCAAAGAAAACCGGCGGCGCTTGTTGAAGCGCCGCCGGCTCGGTCTTAGCTCACGACAGCCGCGCCATTGGCGCGGGCGCCGCTGGTCTCATTGAGAGGCACCTCAAGCTTCTCCGAAAGCAAAGTCGTCATCAAAGCCTGCAACAGCGAGCCGCCAGCTTGGCCTTCTGCGTTGGTGATGTTCACCTTCGGCACCACGTCCACGCCCGATTTCTCCAGCGCTTCCGCGAAGCGTTCGGCGATCTGACGCGCCAGCTGGTAGCGCGCGCCACCCGACGCAGCGACCTGGCTCTCGATGGCTTGGGCCTGCGCCAGACCAACCTTGCTCACGCGTTCCGCTTCAGCGCCTGCCAGCGCCACGACTTTGCGCGCTTCGCCTTCACCTAACATGCGGATGCGGTCGGCGTCGGCTTGCGCGAGCGTACGCGTCTGGTCGGCGTTCTGCGTCGCCCGCGCTAGCGAAGCGCGGCCTTCGTTTTCCTGCACTTGGATCGACAGCTCAGACTGTGTGATCGCTGTCTGCTGCTGCGCCCGCGCCTCTGCCTCGCGCAGTTCACGCTCTTTCTGCGCCGCCAGGCGTTGCCGCTCGTAAGTGCCGACTTGCTCGTCAGCGATCTGGCGCTGACGCAGCTGCGTCAAGATGCGCTCAATCTGGTCGTCACCCTTGGCGCTGGGGCGCGGCGTACCGATCAGCACTTCTTGCAGTTCGAGGTTATACGCGTTGAACTTCTCCTTCATGTCCTGCGACGACGTCGTCTGAATCTCGCTGCGTTCTTGCAGGAGTTCAATCAAAGTGCGCCGCTGCGCCACGTTCTTGAAGTAGGCCGACACCATTGGATCGAGCGTCTGTTCGACGAGCTTCTTGATGTCGCCGAAGCGCTGCACGACCAGCGGCGCCTTCCGATAGTCGATGTGTACGACCACAGACAGCGGCAGCGTCGGTTCGAACGCGTCCTTGGTGATCAGCGACACTTCGGCCAGATTTTCGTCCAGCTTGTGCGCGCCGCCGACGCTGGCTTCCCACTTCAGGATGAAGTTGGTGGTCGGCACCATCAGCACTTTACCGGCGTACGTGTTGAACGCGTACTTGCCCGGCAGCAGCGGATCGCGCCACACGCCCCGCTCGTTTTGCTCGACGAGCTCGCCGTGGCGATAGCCTTCGCCCGATTTGTCGACACCGGTAGCGCCCGTGTACGACACGACCACGCCGACGTGACCGACTTCCACGATAGTTTTCGGAATCCGCTCCACCGTCGCAAACAAGCGGTTGATGAAGTATGTGCCTTCGACAAGCACCTGCAACTGACGCCCTCGGCGGCCGCCGGCCGCGAGAAAGCGCTCCGGATCCTGGAATGTGTTGTGAAACGTCTCCGTCGCGGCGGCGTCATTGCCAACCATCGGTGCGATGATTTCGCCATTGGCCAAAGCAGGGCCGTCATGCACCGTGACAACGCCGATCTGGTCTTCCGCGTCGCGGATAACGATCGGCTCGAAGCCGCTGCGGGTCTCGATGACGTTCGACATTTCATTCAAGAGCGCCGTTTCAGCCGGATCGAGCTTCAGCGCATACGGCCGATCGCGCGTCACCACCACGAACTGCGCCAGGTTGATCGCGTAAGCGCCTTCGCGCAGTACCGAACGTTGCGGACCTTTCTGGCCGCCGCCCGTCAGGAACGCACGCGCGTCCTGGAAGTCGGCGCCGCCCGCATTGGACGCCAGGGTTTGGCCGGCGCCAAGCGGCGCGCCGTCGCGCGCGAAGATGTAGCCGATGCGGCCCTGGGGAATGGTCACCAGCGGCTGCACATGCAGGCGGTACTGAAACGGAAACATGATGTGCAAACCGCCGCGCAGCACGTCCGGCTGGTAACCGGCTTCGCCATTGAGCGCGATCAGTCCGCGCTTCACCGAGCCTTTCGGGCTCCAAAGTTTTTCGACGATGGCGACGCGGTTGTTGGAAATATATCGGATGGAGCCCGAAGCGAGCACCAACACTGCCGCCACGACCAGCGCCACAACCAAGACGAACATGAAGAGGCATCCCTCTGTTACTGCAAGCGCGACCCACTGCGCGCGCAGGCAAATGTGAGGATGCGCAAGGGGTGCGCTGAGAGGTTCGCCGTCCAATAAATCCAATTTTGTCTATTGACAGAACCCGGACTACACTTTGGCCGAAGCGGAGTCGCGAATGACCGAGATTAAGATTCCAGATGCGATCGCCACATCGCTCGTGACTTCGTCCGCCTACGCCTCAAACGAAATCTTCGACGCGTACGCCTGGCTGCGCGCCAACAATCCGCTGGGCGTCGCGCAGGTCGAAGGTTTCGATCCCTTCTGGGTCGTCACCAAGCACGCCGACATTTTGGAGGTCAGCCGCAACAATGCGCTCTTCCCGAGCGCCGTGCGCGCCACCACGCTCACCAACCAGGATGCCGACCAGCGTGCCCGCGCCATCACCGGCACCCCGCACCTCGTGCGCTCGCTGGTGCAGATGGATGAGCCCGACCACATGAAGTACCGGCTGCTCACCCAAGCCTGGTTCATGCCGCAGAGCGTGAAGAAGCGCGAGGCTGACATCCGCGCGCTCGCCAAGGAAGCCACCGCGCACTTCGTCTCGTTGCCTGGCCAGTGCGATTTCGTGAAGGACGTAGCGCTCCACTATCCGTTGAAAGTGGTGATGAACATTCTGGGCGTGCCGAGCGAAGACCTGCCGCGCATGCTGCGCCTCACCCAGGAGCTGTTCGGCGCCTCCGATCCCGACACCCAGCGCTTCCAGGCAGCACTCACCACCGAGCAATATGTGCAGCTCATGATGGCGGTGCTGCAGGACTTCACCGACTATTTCGGCGCCATCAGCGCCGATCGCCGCGCCAATCCGCGCGACGATCTTGCCACGCTGCTCGCCAATGCTGAGATCGACGGCGCGCCGCTGCCGCCGTTCGTCGCCACAGGCTATTACACCATCGTCGCCACCGCCGGCCACGACACCACCTCATCGTCCACCGCCTGCGCCATGTGGGCGCTCGCCACCGTGCCGGGCTTGCTCGACCGCCTGCGTGCTGATCCCGCGCTCATTCCCAATTTCATCGAAGAGGCCATCCGCTGGGCGACGCCGGTGAAGACCTTCATGCGCTCCGCCAGCGCCGACACCGAATTGCGCGGCCGCCAAATCAAAGCGGGCGATTGGCTGATGCTCTGCTACGCCTCCGGCAATCGCGACGAAGAAGTGTTTCCGCGCGCCGACTCGTTCGACATCGACCGCACCCCCAACCGCCAACTCGCCTTCGGCATGGGGGCCCATCTGTGCTTGGGCCAACACCTCGCGCGCATGGAAATGCGCATCCTCTACGAAGAGCTGCTCCCCAAACTGAAAAGCGTGCGACTCGCCGGCGAGCCACGCATGACCGAAAGCTATTTCGTGAACGGGCTGAAGGCGCTGCCGATCAAGTTTGAGTTGGCATAGCGCAGGCGGCGCAACCGGGGACTGCCGGCTTCAAGCCCGCATCTTGTTGCGAACATCGAAGCAGCCCATCATCACCCCGCCCGCAAATGCTCGCGCAGCACGCCGCGATATTTCCGCGCCTGACGCACGCGCGCCCCGCTCTGCATGACCAGCACAGCATCGCCGCTTGGCAGCGGTTCGATTTCTCGGATGTGCGCCAAGGCCACAATGTGGGAGCGGTGTACGCGCACAAATTTGGCCGGATTGAGCCTGGACTCAAGATTTGCCGCGTTCGATCGGAGTAGGTGCACCGCCCCGTTGGCATGGAGGGCTTGGTAATTGCCCTGAGCCTCAATCCACTCAACAGTATTGAGGTCTAGGACGGTGGAATGGCCGCGTTCGCCGATCGTCAGCCGCTCCGCCCATTCCTTTTCCGGCGTCCGAAGCAGTCGCGGCGCAGCAAAAATGGCGGCGAGCAGAAGGGATTGGCAGAGGAAAAGCAGCAGAACATTAGCGAAAAGCTGAGCTTCGATGGCGCTCAGTGTTGGCAGTAGGCGTCCCTCTAACGACCACGCGGCGAGGAAACTCGACACAATATTGAGAAGCACCGAAAGCCCAAGCACGGCAGAGCCCTGAATCGCCAAATTACGGCTCGTGTGGGCGCCGCCTAACGGCGCGCGCTGCGCAATCCAGAGCAGCAGGGGCGTCACCGAGGCGCCTAGAACGCCCGCTACGGTGAGACGCGCGAATGTTGCGGCCAAATCGACATGGGCGCCTGTTCTTAGGTCGTTGCTGATATTGCCGGGCGCGAGCGCGCCCATGAACACGATCCAGTAGACAAACGAAAACGCTGTCCACTCGAGCACACCCGGAGCGCGCAGCCGCTCCACGCGGGATTGAGAACCGGCGGCCATACCTCAAGACAAACACAAGCCGGGGTGAAATGCACCGGGATTGTGATCGCTGGCGCCACCACGGTGATGACCTGATCTCGCGCCGAGCGGCGTTCTGAAGCCAAATTCCGGAAAACCCATCTGAGTCCGGAGAAGACCATTGATTGGCAAATTAATAGCCGCGGCGTGTGCGTTGGCGCTCCACACTAGCACGGCAGGCGCGCAGGTCGTCGCTGTGGAGCAAGGCCGTCTACACGGCGTCGACCGTGGGCGTTCAGTCGCATATCTAGGCGTGCCATACGCAGCACCGCCCGTCGGCCAGTTGCGTTGGCGGCCGCCAATCCCAGCGCTACGCTGGAGTGGGGTGCGCAACGCCTCATCCTTCGCACCCGCCTGCATGCAGCGAGGCGTCTCAATGCCGGGCGAGACGCCACCAACGACCAGCGAAGACTGTCTCTACCTCAATGTTTGGACGCCCAGGCGCATAGGCCGGCGCGCGCCAGTAATGGTTTGGATTCACGGCGGCGGCTACGCCAACGGTTCGACGGCCATGCCGCTCTACGCCGGCGACAATCTTGCGCGCCGCGGCGTTGTCGTTGTCAGCATTGCCTATCGGCTAGGCCCGTTCGGGTTTCTCGCGCATCCCGAGCTCACCGCCGAAGGCGGCGGCTCTTCCGGCAATTACGGTCTGCGCGATCAGATCGCGGCCTTAACCTGGGTAAAGCGCAACATCGCTGCGTTTGGCGGCGACCCCAACAACGTCACCGTATTCGGCCAATCGGCGGGCGCCATGTCCATCTCGCTGCTCATGACCTCGCCGCAAGCGCGCGGCTTGTTCGAGCGCGCTATCGCGCAAAGCGGCGGCGTGTTCGAACCGTTGCAGCTGGCGCCGCAATACTTGTTGGCGAACGCCGAGCACGACGGCGTTCGCTACGCCGCATCACTTGGCGCCAATTCCATCGCCGCGCTCCGAGCTCTGCCTGCGGACCGTTTGCTCGATGGCGAGGCGGGGCGGGTCAGCCACCCTGTGATCGAGCCGGTCGTACTGCCGCGCGCGCCATACGATGCATATCTGGCGCACCACTTCGCGGATGTGCCTTTGATCGTCGGCGTGAATGCTGAGGAAGGTCGTTCGCTCGTAGACGTTTCCGGCGTGACCGCTGCAAACTACGCTGCTGGAATTCGAGACACGTGGGGCGAACTGCCGCCGGCATTGTCCGGCGCCTATCCCTTCACCACGGATGCTGAGGCACAGCAGGCACGCGTCGCATTCGAGACCGATCTCAGATTTGGCTGGGACATGTGGGCCTGGGCGCGCCTGCACGCGCAGGAGGCTTCACACTCCGTCTATTATTATCAGTTCGCACAGCGGCCGCCTTTCCCATCCGGAAACGTACGCTTCGGTTGGGGCGCGAGCCATTTCGCCGAACTCTGGTATATGTTCGATCATCTCGACCAGGAGGCGTGGGCATGGAGCGCCGCCGATCGTGCCACCGCCAACGCAATGGCGTCCTACTGGACGAGCTTTGCTCGCACCGGTGATCCGAATGAAGCGCATCAAGCGCCGTGGCCGCGCTTTGTGAACGACCATCCGCAAGTTCTTGAACTGGGACGGAGCTCGGCGCTCGTCGCGCCGCTCACCCCACAACTGCGCGTATTTGATTCGGTCTATGCGGCCGTCAGAGGACGCCCATTCGGCTCACGGGAGGAGTAGAGGGCCCGCGAGCCATACACCAGCGTTCGTTCCAACGCGCTGTTGCCGCGCCCAGGAGGGGTGTGGTGGCAATGTCGCCGCAAATCGTTTAGGCGCGAGGGCGAGGGAGGCTCAGCATGATCCTAAACGCGCTGCGCGGTTGGACCGCGACGCAGAGAAATGTGGTCCTCGCTGCGTATCTCGGCTGGACGCTCGATGCGTTCGATTTCCTGATGCTGACCCTCATCACCAAGGACATCGCCGACGAATTCCACGTCCCTGCCACAGCACTAGGGCTCGTCATCACCGCAACGCTCGCGCTTCGCCCCGTCGGCGCCTTCATCTTCGGCCGTCTCGCCGATCGCTTCGGCCGCCGCCCGATCCTGATGCTCAACGTGCTCACGTATTCCGCGCTCGCCTTCGCCTCCGCCTTCGCGCCCGATTACATGACCTTCCTCATTCTGCGCTGCCTGTTCGGCGTCGCCATGGGCGGCGAGTGGGGCGTCGGCTCATCGCTGGCGATGGAGCACGCGCGACCCGACACACGCGGCTTCGTCTCCGGCTTGCTGCAAACCGGCTATCCAACCGGCGGCCTCATCGCCGCCGGCGCCGCAGCGCTCTTGTTGCCGGATTATGGCTGGCGCGTGCTCGTGATGCTGAGCGCAATTCCGGCGCTGCTGGTTCTGTTCATCCGCGCCGGCGTGCCGGAATCGCCGAGCTGGAAAAGCGGCAAGCGTGAAACCTCAGCATTGCAGCCTTCAACGTTCGCCGCTGGACTTGCCGGTGTCGCGCTCACCATCTTCGGGCAATTCGCACTCTTCACCGATCTCCTGACGCCGTTCGGCATTTCACCGCCGGTCGCCATTGCTGCGGTCATCGCAGGACTCGTCATCGCGGCGACGGCGTTCGGGCGAAAACATTGGGGCTTGGCGCTCTTCGCCATGATCTTGATGGCGGGCCTCAATTCGCTCAGCCACGGGACGCAGGATTTCTATTCCAACTTCCTGCGCATCCAGCACGGCTATGACCCGCGCACCGCCAGCCTCATCATCATGGCCGGTTCGTTCGGCGCCATCCTCGGCGGCATCACCTCCGGCACGCTATCTCAAATCATCGGCCGGCGGCGGATGATCACGATCGGCGCAGTCCTGTTGTTGCCGATGATCCCCGCCTGGGCGTTTCTCTCGACCACACCCATGGCGTTCGCGTTCGCCGTGTTTGCACTGCAATTCTGCGTGCAGGGCGCCTGGGGCGTGGTGCCAGCGCATCTGAATGAAATTTCACCGGGCGACGTGCGAGGCACCTTTCCGGGCTTCGTCTATCAAGTCGGAAATCTGCTCAGTGCCGGCGTGCCCTACGGCCAAACCTACTTGGTGGAGAACTACCACTGGCAATACGGCCAAGCGCTGGCGCTCGCTGCTGTCTGTGCAGCGGTGACGATTGCCGTGCTCGTCAATCTCGGTCCCGAGGGCCGGCACGTGGTAATGCACGAGGAGGCTAAATAACTCGAATTGTCGGCGCAGGTTTGTTCAAACGCTCAATATTGCCCCGCGCCGCCGCCGCGATTTCTATGAACCGCTTCGACACCGGATGCGCGGGTTTCGTCGCAACAAGCGGCGCGCCCACATCGCAGCTTTCGCGCAGCGCAACGTCGATCGGAATTTCACCAAGAAACGGCACGCCAGCCTGCAGCGCCGTTCGCCGCGCGCCTGCTTCGCCGAAAATATAGGTGCGCGCGCCGTCGGGCGTTTCGAAATACGCCATGTTCTCGACAATGCCCAAAATGGGCGCGTGTGTCTTTTCAAACATCGCTAGCCCGCGCCGTACGTCCGCCAACGCCATTTCCTGCGGCGTCGAGACAATCACCGCGCCCGCCAACGGCACGCGCTGCACCTAAGTCAGCTGCACATCGCCAGTGCCCGGTGGCAGATCGAGCAACAGCACATCCAGCTCGCCCCAAACCACATCATCAATCATCTGCCGCACGGCACTCGTCGCCATCGCGCCGCGCCAAATCATCGGTGAATCTGGATCGACCAGATAGCCGATCGACATCGTCTTCAAACCAAACGCCTCAATCGGATTGATGGTCTTATCCGGCCCCGCCGCCGGTTTCTGTCCGCCAATACCCAGCAGTGTCGGCGCGGAAGGGCCGTACACATCCAGGTCGAGCAGCCCCGTCTTCAGACCCAGCGAAGCAAACGCGCACGCCAAATTCACAGCAACCGTGGACTTCCCCACGCCACCCTTGGCGCTCGCCACCGCAATCACATGCTTCACGCGCGCAATGCCGCCGGCTCTTGGCGCTTTCGCCTCATGCGCCGTCAACACCGCGATCACGCTTTTCACGCCGCTCACTGCGCGCGCCTCCGCTTCGGCGCGGTCGCGTATCGGCACGTAGCGCGCCACGTCGTCCGCCGGCGCCTCGATCGCGAAGGACACAGCGCCATCCCCGCGCGTCTCCAGCCCGGTCACGCGCCCAGCGCGCACCAATCCGTCGCCGCTCGCAGGATCGGCAATGCCGTCCAAGCGCTCAGCAACCTTGTCCCGAAGCGAAGGGCGCGTGCTCATAGCAATCTCGTCATGATGGCCGACATATCGGGCCGCACCGGCGCCAGACAAGCGTCCGCGGAAAAATCAGCGCGGAACAGCGTTCCAGCGTTGAACCACCACAGCCGCGTGCCTAGGGTCCGGCCCGGGAGTCTTTCAGTTTCATGCATCTTCGACCGCTCTTGGCCGCTTTGGCTCTGATGACGCTTGCCACGCCGGCCTTAGCGCAATCCCGCCTGCCAATGACCGGTTTCGCGGATCTAGCCGAACGTCTGACGCCAGCGGTGGTCAACATCGCCACCAGCCAGCGGGTCGAGCCCGGGGCAGAAACCCCGCGCTTCCCGCCCGGCTCGCCGCTTGAGCGCTTCAACCAGGGCCTCGCGCAGAATTCGCAAGTCACTTCGCTCGGCTCCGGCTTCATCATCTCGGCCGATGGCGTCATCGTCACCAACAACCACGTCATCTCCGAAGCCGACACCATCGAAGTCATCCTGCAGAACAATCAGCATCTTCCCGCGACCGTCGTTGGGCGCGATCCGGCCACCGATATTGCTGTGTTGAGAGTGCACGCACGCAATCCGCTGCCCTTCGTGCGCTTCGGCGACAGCGACGCAGCGCGCGTTGGTGATTTGGTGCTGGCGATCGGCAACCCGTTCGGACTGGGCGGTTCGCTTTCGGTGGGTGTTGTGTCCGCCCGCAACCGCAACATCGACGCCGGCCGTTACGACGACTTCATCCAGACCGACGCCGCTATCAATCGCGGCAATTCCGGCGGCCCACTGTTCAATGTCAATGGCGACGTCATCGGCATGAACACCGCGATCTTGTCGCCGAGCGGCGGCTCTGTCGGTATCGGCTTCGCGACGCCAGCCTCGATCGTTCAGCCCGTGGTCGCACAAATCTTGCGCTACGGCGAAATACGACGCGGCTGGCTCGGCGTGCGCCTGTCCGATGTCGGTGATGAGAACAGTACACAGACCGGCGCGCTCATCACGCGCATCACGCCGAATGGTCCTGCGAGCGCCGCTGGATTGCGGGTTGGCGATGTCGTGTTGAAGTTCGGCAATCGCGCCGTGCCCGATAGCCGCTCGCTGACGCGGATGATCGGCGATGCGCAGATCGGCGCCGCGGTGCCTATCGATATCATGCGCAATGGCCGTCGCATGACCGTCCCAACCACCATTCAACGTCTGCAGGAGGGCGCTGGCCAAACCCGCGCGTCCAATGACGAAGGAGGCGGCGGCGTTCCACGCACAGATGGAGGCGCGCGCGGCGGGCGCGTGTTTGGCGTTTCGCTCAACGAACTCGACGCCGGGTTGCGCGAAGAATATCAGATTGACCCCAACGTGCGTGGCCTTGTTGTTGTCGGGGCCGACATCGGTGGCGCCAATGACGGCGTGCTGCGTCCGGGTGATGTGATCGAAGCCATGGCGTTCCAGCATGTGGAAACATTGAACGCGGCGCGCGCCATCGCCAGCCGCGCTTCGATCGGCGAACGCTCCATTGTGGTGCGCGTCAATCGGGCCGGCGCGATTACCTATCGCCGCCTGCAAGGGCGGAGTTGAGCAGCGCACGCACGGTGTGCAGGTCTTCGAGCACGTGCAGCGCCTTCGCACGCATCTCGTCGTTTGGCGCCAACAAGTCAGGAATCATGATGGTCATGCACCCGGCCGCGTGCGCGGAACGGACGCCTGCATGTGAATCTTCAAGCGCCAGAACATCCGTCGGCGCTGCGCGGAGCGCGGCGCTGGCCTTGAGGTAAGGCTCCGGATGCGGCTTGCCGTTCGCGCAATCGACGCGGGTCACCACGGCGTGGAAGCGATCCGACAGACTGTACGCCGTGAAATGCCGCTCGACCCACGGCGGCCCGGAGGAAGTCGCCAGCGCATAGGGCGCACCAAGTTCATCGAGCGCATCCAACAATTCCGTCGCCCCCGCCTTCAGTGGCGCGACGCGCTCCAGCAGAAACGCACGGTTGGCGGTGTGGAAATCTTCCAGCGGAAAATCCGCGCCCCAATAGCCGCGCAATTGTACGTCATTGTCGTCGCGGTTGAGGCCCACCAGCGACAGAAACTGTGCGTCGCTCAGGGTAACGCCAAACTGCCCGCTGGTTGTGAGGTATGCCTCACGCACCAGCGCTTCTGAATCGATCAGCGTGCCGTCCAGATCGAAGACAACAGCCACTGGTTTCCGTGGCAGGCTCACGAAACAAACTCGCTGCGCCGATAGCCCTGGAAGAACAGCGCCGTTTCGAGCGAGGTATAGTCGATCCGCGCCCGTGCTTCGGCCGCCACGATCGGTTTGGCGCGATAGGCGATGCCCAACCCTGCTGCTTTGATCATATCGAGATCGTTGGCGCCATCGCCGACCGCCAGGGCTTCGCGGGCGCTGACGCCGAGCGCTGTCATCCCCCGAAGCTGCGCCACCCGTTCAATCAGCGCCGGCTCGAACGCCAGTTCGCCGCGCATGGCGCGTTCGGTTATGGCCGCGATCTCTGCTTTGATACCCGCGAAGTCCGCGAGCTCATCGAGGCATTCAACCGTGATGATGGGGGAATCCATGTCGGCGATCAGCAGCCGTTTCTTGCGTCCCGCTACCGGGACGAGCGCCCAATCCACCGGCAGCTCGGCAACCGCCGCCGCCGCTTCCTGCCGCAAGTCGCCGTCGACGCTCTCATAGATCCACTCAGCGCTTTCCCAGCCGGAGAGGACATCGGGCGGCGGCAGCTTTCGCGACAGCGCCACGCGCCCGAGCATCAGCAGCGCTTCACGATAAGCCGGCTTATCCTCCGGCGGCGCGACGAAAACGAGGGCGTGGGCGGTCACGGGCGCTTCTTGCAAGAGTCTCGGCCTTTGCGCCAGCGACAGGCGCACGCTAGAGCGCTCTAAATGCGCGCGCTTCTCATCATGGGGCCCACCGCCAGCGGCAAGTCCGCCCTGGCCCTGGCTCTGGCTGAGCGCATCGGTGGCGAGATCGTCAACGCCGACAGCATGCAAGTTTACCGCGATTTCCGCGTGCTCACAGCGCGCCCGACCGTGGAAGAGGAATCGCGCGCCCCGCATCACCTTTACGGGCATGTCAATGCGGGCGAACTCTATTCGACAGGAAGGTGGCTCACGGAGGCAGTCTCCACCATCGGCAAAATTGTGGCGCGCCGCGGCATTCCCATCGTTGCAGGCGGCACAGGGCTCTACTTCAAAGCGCTTACTCAAGGCCTCGCCGACATACCCGCGATTGATCCCGGTTTACGCCAACGCCT
>JACQAC010000066.1 GCA_016195245.1 Pseudomonadota bacterium | reverse complement strand
AACTCGACGTGGTCGAAATTCCCACCAACAAGCCGATCCGGCGTGCCGACGATGATGACGAGGTCTACCGGACCGCCAGCGAGAAATACAAAGCCATCCTCGCCGACATTGAAGAGACGCATCGCAAGCAACAGCCGGTCTTGGTCGGCACCGTGTCGATCGAGAAGTCGGAATATCTGTCCAGCTTGCTGAAGCAGCATGGCATTCCGCACCAAGTGCTGAACGCGCGCTATCACGAGCAGGAAGCCACCATCGTTGCCCAGGCCGGCGTGCCGGGCGCGGTGACCATCGCTACCAACATGGCCGGCCGCGGCACCGACATTCAGCTCGGCGGCAACCTCGACATGCGCATGAAGGCGGCGCTGAAGGGCGACGAGACGCCAGATCAAGTAGCGGCGCTCCGGCGCCAGATCGGATCCGACATCGAAGCCCAAAAGCGCGTCGCGCTTGAGGCCGGCGGTCTCTACGTGCTCGGCACCGAGCGCCACGAGAGCCGCCGCATCGACAATCAGCTGCGCGGCCGGACGGGACGCCAAGGCGACCCAGGCAAATCGAAATTCTACATTTGTCTCGAAGACGATCTGCTGCGCATTTTCGCGGCCGAACGGCTCGATGCCATCATGCGCGGCCTCGGCATCCAGGAAGGCGAGGCCATCGTCCACCCGTGGATGAACAAGGCGCTCGAAACCTCGCAGCGCCGCGTTGAACAGCGCAACTTCGAAATTCGCAAAAACCTGCTGCGCTACGACGATGTTATCAACGACCAGCGCAAGGCCATCTTCGAACAGCGCATCGAATTCATGCGCACCGCTGATGTCGCGCCGATCATCCGCGACATGCGCCATGACGTGGTGGAAAAGCTGGTCTGGCGACACATGCCGGAGAAAGCCTATCCCGAGCAGTGGAACGTTCCCGAACTGATGGAAGAAGCCGACGAGATTTTCGGCCTGCAGATTCCATTCGATCGCTGGGCCGCCGAAGAGGGCATAGCGCAGCAGGAAATCGTCGACCGCCTGACGCGCGAAGTCGATCAAGCCTATGCGCAAAAAGCCGCCATGCTGGGCGCCGAGCGATTGCGCGCCGTCGAAAAACAAGTTCTGCTTTCAGTGGTCGATATGCGCTGGCGCGAGCACCTTTCGCTGCTCGACCATTTGCGTTCCGTGATTCATTTGCGCGGTTACGCTCAGCGCGATCCGCTCAACGAATTCAAGACCGAAGCTGCTCAAGTTGCAGATCGGCCAAGCCGAAGAACAAATCCCGCAGCCGCGCCTGCCCGCTCAGACTTACGAAATCCACCAGAACCCGGACACCGGCGAAAACGAGATGGCGGAGCGCGGCGAAATTCCGCCACTCGCGCCGGAGGGTTTCGATCGCGAAGATCCGCGCACCTGGGGCAAAGTCTCGCGAAATGCGCCGTGCCCCTGCGGCTCGGGAAAGAAATTCAAATATTGCCACGGCGCTGAAGCGCTAAGCGCCTAAGCCGCGACGCGAAACGGGAAGCAGAGCGCCCCGCCTGATCAGCGGAGCGCTCTTTCTCATCAGAGGATCGAGGTGATATTCATCACGCGGTTGTCGACATTATAGGCCATCACCGAGAAGCGCCGTCCCGTCAGCACCGCATGCACGACGCGGTCCCAGTTCGCAGATTCTGCGCTCATGCCTTCGGCGTTGACGCGCGGGCCGGTCGTGTCGGTCACAACGCGTCCGTCACCGCTAATCTGGAACGCGAACTCGATGTTCTCCGAGCGAATCCACAGCGCCGTCGGTTCGCCGGGGCGGAACGTCCGATCGACCCAGGTGCATTGTCCTGGGCCGGGTCGCGCAGCTACGGGCGCGGCTTGAAAGTAGATCGTCATGGCAATGGCGCCGACATGGCCAACCGCAGGCACGTCGTGGTTGGTGACGATGCGCATGCCCGGCCCGCCCATGCAATTGAGCTGGTAGCTCGGCGGGTCGGCTTGCGCCGGCGCGGACGGCATAAGGGTCGCGGCCGTCAGCGCCAATGCACACAGTGCTCGTGAGAGTGTCTTCATGTGAGGTCCTCCTCCTCGCATGAGGCAACATGCATGCGTGCGACGTTGGCGCCTGCGACTTCGGTCACGGAGCGCAAGAACCGGATTCAGAGCAAATTCAGCAAGTAGCCGGTGGGGCTGCTGGCGGCTGTGGAAGCGCTGCCGGATCCGCCAAGGATCGAGGCGAGATCGAGCGAGGTGACGCCGGCCTGCGATGATCCGTTGAACAACGTAAGGAGTGGCGAACTCGGAGCGTTTTGCGCGCCGACATTGGCCATGTAGCGGTTGATCAGGGAATCAATCGCTTTCGTGGAGTTGAGACTTTCCGGCGCAAACCCCGCATGCGTGATGATCTCGACCTGCTGAGTGGGATCATAGCCTCCGACCACCGCCGGCTGACCCAGCGCGCCAAGGATCACGGCCGACACCTTCGAGTCACCCAACATCTGATAAAGATTGAGCGGCGCGTCGGCGCTTTCATGCACATTTGCGTTGCGCGCTTTTTGCGCCGTCGCGAGCGAGACGTCATTCGAGACAATGGTCTTCAAGGTATTGGCTTGATACGCGGCCTGCACCGACGCGATCTTGGCGGCGTCGTCGCTCGTGCGTCCCGCCACTGTCGGGTAGTAGGAGAACGCCTTGGCGAAGGCGCCATATTGCGGGCTTGTCTTTGCCAGCGACGTTGGATCGTTCGGGTCCTGCGTAAGCAACTTTTGTAGCATATCGGCCGACACCGGGCTTAGACCGAATGCCTGTAGAGCAACGCTCGCCAATTGCTTGTCGGCGGCAAACCGCACCGCTGTGCTCGCCGCGGCGATATGTGCCCCGTAATATTTTGTGGCGATCGGAGCGCCATTGCTGTTCAAGGCGCTAGCCTTGATCTGCGCAATCTGCGTCGCCGCTGCGAATCCAAACAATTGCGCGTTGTGGTCATCGGTGTTGTTGACGACCGCCGACGAGAATGTCTGTTGCTGATAGCGGTGGACGACATCGGTGATGGCGTCCGTCGCGTGAATGTTGGCGCCCTTATCGTAGTAAAGTGAGTTGAAGGCGTTTGCGAACGCCCGATAGTTGGGATTGTTCGCCGCCACCGACGTCGCCGTTGCTGGCGATTGCGACAGGAGCTTTGAAACCGTGTCCGTCGAGACGGAACTTGGATCGACCCCAAACGCGGTCAGCGCGAAGTTCAAGAGCTTGGGGTCGGCCATCAGGTCATCGGGCGTCTTCACGTTGCCGATGTTCTTCTGGTAGTAGCTCGCAGCGCTTTGCACTGAAGGCAGCTGTTGATACTTCGCAAATAGTGCGCCGACGCTAGAAATATCGACCGCATCCTGCAGCGTCTGTCGCGCCGCCAACGCTATGGCGAGCTGCGCGTCGTTGGCGCGGTTGGCCTGCCAGCTCTGAAACTGCGCGGCGTTATACCGCGCCGCCGTTGCATTGATGCTCGCGGCGCTCGAAATGCCGGCGCCGCCATCGGTGCTAAGGGACCAGAATGCCTGGGCGAACGCCGTGTAGTTGGCCTTGCCAAGCTTCTGCGCCAGTGACGTGGGTGCACCGGGATCCTGCGTCAGAAGCTGTCTAAGCAAACCCTTCTGACCGATCGCGTCCTGCATGCCGTAAGCGGTGAGTGCGACATTCAACACCTTATAGGTGTTGAGGAGTTGGTCGACACTCGTGATCTTGGAAGCGCCCGATTGGTAGGCAGCGATGTCTGCGCTCGTCGTTGCGCTCCTTTCGAACTGCGCCTGAAGCTGTGCCTGGTTCTTGGTCGCCAACTGATAGTCGACGACCGGCATGCCGGATACGGGGTTGGAGGCGGCCATGGCGAGGTTGAACGATCCTAGGCGCCCAACCTGCCCGCAAAAATGCAAACGCTCGTTAACGGGAACGTTTAACGTCTCTTAACTTCTAGCGTGCCCCGCCAGATCGTTGAGCAACACCCGCCAATGCACGAGCCCTTCATAGAAAGCATCGACCGAAATCCGCTCGTTCAGGCCGTGCGAGAAGTCGTCGCTTTCCTTGATGAACGTCTCGCCGACGCCGTAGGTCGGAATGCCCGCTTCGCGGAAAAACACGCCGTCCGACGCGCCCGACGCCATCGATGGAATGATCGGCACGCCGGGATGACGCGCATGCACCGCGTGTGTCACCGCATCGACCACATCTTGGCGCAGGGGCGATGCGTCGCTTGAGTGATATTGGTCCAATGGCGCGACCGCGATGTGTTCGCCGGCCAGCCGCTGCAGTTGAGCCTGGACGGTGGCGATCGGCACACCTGGGAAAATGCGGCAGTTGACTGTGGCGACCACCGATTGCGGCAGCGCGTTATCGGCGTGCCCACCCTGGATCAAGGTTGGGATGCAGGTCGTGCGCACTTGGCCGACATAAAAGGGGCTGGCCGACAGCGTTTGCGCCGCGCGTCTGTCGCCAGGATGACGCGCAAATGCCACCATGGCGGGACCTATCGGCGCCGGTGTCGCGGGGCCAGCCATGCGGAAGCTGGTCACAGTGATGTCGTTCCACATCACGGGGAACCGGTAGCCGCGCACGTGTTCCAGAGCATCGGCGATATCGTAGATCGCGTTGTCCGGACGCGGCTGCGAAGAATGGCCGCCCGGATTGTGGGCGGTTAGCGTGAAACTCGCGAAGGTCTTCTCCGCCGCTTGGAAGGTGTAAAGCTGGGCCCGCCCGGTCGCCTCATCCAGCGATCCGCCGCCAGAATCGGAATTAAGCGCATATTCCGCGTCGACCAAATCGCGATGATCGCGCAGCACGGTGATTGTCGTCTGACCCGATGTCTCTTCGTCGCCGCTGAAATAGAGAATGAGATCGCGTGTCGGCGTGAAATGTTCCGCCTTGAGGCGGAGCAGCGTAGCGCTCAGAATCGAGACGCCATTCTTCACATCACTGGCGCCGCGGCCAAAGAAGTAGCCGTTCTCTTCCACCAGCGTGAAAGGATCACGCTGCCAATCGTTCCTGTGGGCCGTCACCACGTCCATGTGCGCCATGAGAATGATCGGCCGTCCGCCTGAGCCGTCGCCGCGATAGCGCACGATCAGCGAGGCGGTGTCGCCCACCGGCACAATATGAATGTCGCTTTCGGGAAATCCGGCTTGCCGAAACAAACCCGCCAGATAGGCCGCCATCTGTGGCACTTGGTGGCCTTCGACCGAAGTCTCCATGCCGATCACATGCTGGAAGATGTCGCGCGCCAATGTTCGCGACGCCGGATCGGCAGGTGGCGCCATGGCAGGCTCACTCTGCGTCTGCGCTTGCGCGGCGCCACACACCGCCAATGCCGCACCGATCGCCAGCGCACGCACAACTTTCCAGCCCATCGGCATCCCCTCAGCGTTGTTTCGCTCAGTCATGCGGGCCCATTAGCGCTTTGGCAAGGATTGCGGCGCAGGTCAGGAGGCATGAGCGGCGTTCTCATCCTCGGTGTCGACCCCGGCCTCAATCGCTGCGGTTGGGGCGTCGTGCTGAGCGACGGCGCGCGCCTTTCATATATCGCTCACGGGGTCATCAAGCCGCCGAGTGATCAGCAACTAGCGTCACGTCTGTTCGATCTTTTCGAAGCGCTCGGCGACGTTATCGAACAACATCAGCCACACGAATGTGCGGTCGAGGAAACCTTCGTGAATTCCAACGCCCGCGCCGCACTGGCGTTAGGTCAAGCACGCGGCGTGGCCCTTGCCGCCGCCGCGCGTCGCGGTGTTGTCGTCGCCGAGTACGCGCCAACAACGATCAAGAAGGCCATTGTGGGCTCAGGCTCTGCTGACAAAGCGCAAGTCGCATTCATGGTGCGCCGCCTACTGCCCGCGGCCGGCGACGTCACCGCCGACGCCGCCGATGCGCTTGGCGTCGCGCTCTGTCACGCCGCCCACGATCTTGCCAGCCGTAGGGCAGGCGGTCGCCGCGGCGCCAATCGCGGTTGAAATGGTTGTCGTAGCGGTCGCGCTCAAAGCGCCGGCGATCATGATCACGGCGGTCGTGATCTCGTCCGCGATTCCAATCGCCCCGGTCGCGGTCGCGTCCGAAGTCATGCGCCGAAGCTGTGCCGGCGAACGAACCCGCCAGGACCAGGGCGCTGAGACCCGCGGTAAGAATGCGTTTCATGATGTTTGCTCCTCAACCATCGAGGCGAAGGTTGCCCCGTTGTTGGAGGAGATTGCGCCGTTGACCCTGAACTGGCGCTGGAACAGATACTTACCTTCGACTCAGGGTGGCGCCATGCGGTGTCAGTTCGCTAAATAGACACACTTGGACACAAGCTCTGCCTCTGACTTTCCCGGAACTTTAGCGTCACATGCCGAACGTGGCCGATCTCACCGCCCTCACTCAAGCAGGCAGGCTGGACGAAGCAGTTGCGCTGGGCGAAGCGCTGCTTGAGCGTGGAAGCAATGACTTTGCGCTTCGAACTCTTGTCGGACGTGCTGAGTTCCAACGTGGGAATATGCCCAAAGCTCTCGAGCACTTTGGGCAAGCGGCTGAAATTCATCCGGAGAGCGCCGAGGCGCAAAACAATCTTGGTATTGCGCTCGCGAGTGCGGGCCTCAACACCGACGCAGCGTCGCGCTTCGTTAAGGCGACGGAATTGGATCCGGCGTCGGCTGCCGCGTTCAACAATCTCGGGTTCGTTCTAAACGCGCTTGGCCGCGACGAAGAGGCGCTCAACGCGTTGGATACGGCGCTGCGCTTGGACCCAAACTACGCGGACGCCCATAACAATCGCGGCATCACCTTGTTCAACATGGGTCGACCCGACGAAGCAGTTGTCGCATATGGGCGTTCGCTCGCAATCAATCCAAGCGCTTCGAAGACTTACAACAATCTCGGAAACGCATTGGCCGAACTCCGCAAAATCGATGCGGCCGTGGACGCATTTGAGCGGGCGCTTTCCCTAGACCCCAGGTTCGCGGAGGCAGCGAGCAATTGCGGTCGAACCCTTCGCAATGCTGGCCGCGGTGCCGAAGCGATTGCCTTTCTTGAAAGAGCCATCGCCCTCAAGCCAGACCTAGCGGAAGCACATGGAACCTTGGCTGTGACTTTGGCGGATCTCCGGCGGCCTGTCGAGGCCATCGCCGCCTTCACCCGTGCGCTGGAATTGGATGCCGCCAACGATTCGATGCGCGCGCAGCGGCTGCATCAACAAGCTAGAATTTGCGATTGGCCTTCAATTGCCGCGGAAGCCGATCGCATTCCAAGCTTGGGCTTGAATGGCGTAGCGGTTCCGCCGTTCGCGCTTTTCGCGCTTGAGGACAAGCCTGAGCTGCAAAAGTTGCGCGCCGAGGCTTTCACGCGCGCATACATTCGTGGGTCGGCAAAAAATCCTCCTACGAAGCCCGCAGCGCGGCCGAAGAAGATTCGAGTGGGGTATTTTTCTTCCGAATTCCACAATCATGCGACCATGTATCTCCTCGCAAGGGTGCTCGAGCTGCACGATCGCGAGCGATTTGAGGTGTGTGCATACTCTTTCGGACGAAAAGAAGATGACGCAATGCGCCGTCGCGTGACCAGCGCAGTTGATGTCTTTCGCGATGTGCGATCACTCAACGACCAGGCAATCGCCGATGTCGCGCGTGACGATTTGATCGACATCGCGATCGATTTGAAAGGGTACACCGAAGGCAACCGTGCAGGCATTTTCGCCCATCGCGCAGCGCCAATTCAGATCAGTTTTCTGGGTTTCCCATGCACCATGGGAGCGCCGTTCATTGATTATCTCATAACCGATGATGTGATCATACCGGCGTCCGATCGCTCGAATTACTCGGAGCAACTCATATACCTGCCGCATTCATATCAGGCCAACGACGACACACGCGAGATTTCGGCATTAGCGCCGCGCCGAGAAGACATGGGACTTCCCGATCGAAGCTTTGTGTTTTGCAGCTTCAACAACACCTACAAGATCACGCCGTGCGAGTTCGACATATGGATGTCGCTTCTCTCGAAGGTGGATGGCAGCGTGCTTTGGCTGTTGGCCTCCAATCCGTGGGCTGAGGGAAATCTAAGACGTGAGGCGCAGGCGCGTGGTGTTGATCCATCCCGTCTGGTCTTTGCCTTGCCCGCACCCCTGCCCGAACACTTGGCGCGCTGCCGCCTGGCGGACTTGTTTCTCGACACCTTCAACTGCAACGCCCACACCACTGCAAGCGATGCGCTCTGGGCTGGGTTGCCGCTGTTGACAAAGATAGGGCAAGGGTTTGCGGCGCGCGTGGCGGCGAGCCTTCTCACAGCCATCGATCTTCCGGAACTCATCGCCCGGACGCCGCAAGACTACGCGGCTCGGGCGCTTGAGCTCGCCACGCAGGCTCATAAGCTGGAGACGATCCGCGCCAAGCTCGCAGCTAATCTGCGTTCGACGCCTCTGTTTAATTCGGCGCTCTTCACGAGACATCTTGAGGCTGCCTACGAGGGCGCGTTTGCTCGCTACATCGCTGGCGAACGGCCGGAGACCTTTACAGTGGCGACACAGCGGTCCCCCGACTGACGGAACAAAACCCGCTCCGGCGCGTTACCGCACATCATATCCGGAGTATCACATGATCGAATTGGTCACTGTCATCGCAGTGGGGTCGATTGCCGCGACGTTCTTCAGCGACGTCATCTCGCGAGTCGTAAAGGGCGCGTGGCACATGCTCCGGCGCGGCGCGAACGATGCCCATGCGCAACCGGCGCAGTAGCGCGTTCTCTTCGCCCTCAAGAAAAAAGCTGGCCGAGGCGTCACGCCTCGGCCAGCTGCATTTCCTAGTCCGATCCGGTCTTAGTGCCGATATGCGACTCGGAGGTAACCAACCCGACCCGGAATGTCGTAGAGCGATCCCAGCGCAGCTGCAAATCCCAGTACGAGACCGAGCCGAGCGGAGAGTTGCCATTCGCCGTTTCGATAAGCGACGAGATATAGCGATTGGTGACCGAAGCGCCCCAATCATGAAGATCCCAATTCAACGTCGTTTGCGCCTTCCATTCCGGATAGCCTTGTGAAGGGCTGCCGCGTTCAGTGCCTTCGCGATGCACTGCCGGGGAGGTTGATCCGTCGATGAAGTCGATCAGGTGGTTGATGTTGCTCGACGCGCTGAAGTGGCCGAACGACCAGTCAGGCGACGTCCAATTGATCGTAAAGTCGAGTGCGTGCGTCTTGACGAAGCCGCCATTGGTCAGTGGATCGTCGATCGACCGCACAGCGCCGCTTGCCGAACGCGTGATCGCCGAACACACGCCATTGTTGGCGCAGTTCTGCATGATTGTATTCGGATCCGCTGCTTGGATCGCTTGGTCGATCGAGATGCTGGCATAGTTGACCTCGAACGTGACGCTGTCGCTCCACGGCGTGTTTTCGAGCCAGTGCGGACGCCACACGAAACCGATGTTCCAGCTTTCGCTGGTTTCCGGCTTCAGGGTCGTCGTGCCGGTTACGAACACCGGCAGCTGGTCGTTATTCTGGGCGTATGTGCCGCTGGACGGCACGCCGTTGGCGACGCAGTTGTTGAAGACATTGATCGGCGTCGACCCGTTGAGATTGTTGCACGGGTCGATGATGGTCGCGTCGAAACGAGAGCCGCCGCCGAACAATTCGCCGATCGACGGCGCCCGGAAGCCTTGGCCCCAAGAACCGCGGATCAAGACTTCCTCGACTGGCCGCCAACGCAAACCTGCTGACATCGTCGAGTCGGACCCTGATGTGGAGTAGTCAAACACGCGTCCAGCCAGTGAGGCTTCGAGCAAATAGGCGAACGGCTGGTTCGCCAAGATTGGAATACGCAATTCGCCGTAGAGCTCATCCACGTCGTATGAGCCGCTGCCTGAACGTGCCGGAATGTCCGACGTGAGTCCGGCCTCGGTAACAGGGTCCGGCGTGAAGCTGCCCGACACACGGCGATGCTCGTAGCCGGTAGCCACGCCCAACGGACCTGCCGGCAGCTCCATAAGGTCGCCGGTGATGTTGAACGTGATGTCGGTAAGTTCGGATTCGCTGCCGTTGTGCTCGGTGTAGCCGATGAACTGAAGCATTTGCGGCGTGATGGCGCCGGCGCCGCCGAAAATGTTCAAAGGCACGCATGAGCCGGTGCAGCCCGCGGCTGGACCCAGCGCCTGCTGCACTCTTGCGACGTTAATGTCGCCGGTAAAGGCTTGAGCGGCTGAGTTGTTACCCCAGGTGGCGTTGGCGTCCCAATACCAGTCGCGGCCAAACAAGTTCCATTGGCCTTCGAGTGTCGCGGCGACGTCCCAGGTTTGGACTTCCTGCTCGAAGTGGCGCGGGCCAGCTTCGACCATACGGCGGCCGATGAACGAATACGTGCTGGTGTTCAGCGCAAAACCGAAAGGATTGTAGATCTGATCCGCGGCGACCACGGTGTCGTCGAGAACTGTCCCGTTGCCTGCGTCCTGCCCAATGAAGAGTGGCAGCGGCGCGGCTTGGTTCGCTGAGCGGCGATCCGCGTAGCTAACCCGCAGACGCAGGCTCATGTTGTCCTGGAAGTCTTGTTCCCAAGATGCGAAAGCCCCGAACCGCTCTGACGGCGTCAACAGATAGTTAGACGGGCCGAAGTTGAACCGGTCGAGAGTTGTGAAGTCTCTGAACGTATTCGTGCCGCTGACGGTATGTGGGGCCGCCGGATTGTAGAGGGGCGTCGCGCCGACATTGCCAACGGTGAGGTTGAGAGATTGCAGCGTGTTGGGGTCGTTGATGCGGAAACGCCCGTTCGCCGCGCCCGAACTACAGCCGCCGGCAAGACAGCTCGACGCGTAGGGCGCTGGGAACGCTGAAAGGGAGCGGTCCCCCGAAGATACCAGGTCCTGCTTTGTATAATTGGCGCCGATCACGAAGTGCGCGCCGGAGCCTGACCAGCCATAGCTTGCGCCATAGTCCCCGGTCATGCCGTCGCCTTCTTCGATATAGCCGCCGTATTGGGCGTAGGCGTCGAGGCCGTCTTGATGGCGGCGCGTGATGACGTTCACAACGCCGGCGATCGCATCGGACCCGTAGATCGGCGATGCGCTTTCTTGCAGCACTTCGATGTGGTTGATCATCGAAGAGGGAATGGTGTTGAGGTCGACCGAACCCGGGATGCCCGAACCGGCGGTGCCCGCGACCCAGCGCTGACCATCAACCAGGACGAGGACGCGGCGTGCGCCGAGGAAGCGCAGATCGACTTCAGCCGCGCCGGCGCCAACGCCGCCGCCGTCTGGCGGATTGCCAATGTTGCCGGAGTTGTTGTTGCGTGTGTTTAGGCCCCCGCCAGACACTGGCAAACGCTGCAGCACGTCGGCGGTGGAAGCGAGGCCCGTGCGCGCGATATCTTCTTCGCTGAGCTGGGTGACCGGTTGGCGATTGGTGAGCGGGTCGGTGTGGATCCGCGAGCCCGTCACGACGATCGTTTGATCTTGGTCGGACGATGTAGTGGTTTGTGCGAACGCTTTTCCGCCAAGCGCCAGCGCGCCTCCAGCGGCCATCGCAGCGACCAGCAACCCATGCGATACGCTCGACGCCAGGCGCCGACGCCATGATTTCTTCTGCATTGTGCTCCCCAAAATCTGCGGGTTCTTCAATCCGCAGGCCTCGCAGTCGGCGCAGCTTCTCTTCGTGCTGGATACTAAATTCAGATTTAGGGAGGCGATTTTGCCATGATTTCTCCCAATTGGCGAAACTTCGGCACACATTCGCCGCCGCCTGTGTAATGGCGATTTCGGGATCCGTGTTCTCCAAGGATCTAGGTCGCGAGCCCTCAGGCGCCTTAAGGACTTACCATGGTCACCTCAGTTGTCACCGGCGCCAATCGCGGCATCGGCCTTGAACTTTGTCGTCAGCTGAGAGCTCGCGGCGACCATGTTGTCGCCGTTTGCCGCAAATCATCGCCCGAACTCGAGGCCCTTGGCATTCGTCTTGAAGCGGGCATCGATGTGAGCGATGCAAGCGCCGTCGCCGCATTGGCGTCGCGGGTCAAAGACGTACGCATTGATCTGCTCGTCAACAACGCGGGGATTCTGCGCGGCGAGAGTCTCGACGCCTTGAATTTCGACAGCGTCGCCGAACAATTTGAAGTCAATGCGCTGGGGCCGTTGCGCGTGACCGCAGCCCTCGCGCCGATGTTCGCACCGGACGCCAAGGTCGCCATCATTACAAGCCGCATGGGATCGATCGCTGACAATGGTTCAGGCGGCTACTATGGCTATCGCATGTCGAAGGCGGCGGTGAACGCAGCTGGCGTCTCGCTCGCGCACGATCTTGCCGTCCGTGGCATTGCGGTGGCCCTCATCCATCCCGGCATGGTTGCGACCGATATGACTGGCAAACACGGCATCGCGCCGCGAGATGCAGCGCAGGGCGTCATTGCGCGCATCGACGCGCTGACGCGCGACACTACAGGCCGCTTCTGGCACGCGGGGACCGGTGAGGAGTTGCCCTGGTAACCACTGGCCACCAGCCCGCATCAGTTCGCGCTAGACGAAAATCGCCACCGCTTGTCGGCCTACCGCCAGCAGTGTGCGGCTTTCATCCCACAACGCCATGTTCTGCAGCGAGTAGCCATCGTTTGCGTGCTCGCTCGAAGACCACAAGAGACGCCACCCTTCGGTGCTCGCCGGAACGTGCGCAATATCCAGTGTCCAGGTCATTGTGCTGATGGGCCCCGGTTGCGGGAACACCGTCATCGCCGCCGGCGGCAAACAATCGGCAAGCGCCAGCAACGCAGTGGTGGGATCGGCGCCGCCGGCATCGAGCAGGCGCGTCCACACGACGAACTCGGGTCGCTTCGCGGCCGCCTCGAACAGGCGCGCGCCAGAAGCGAGCCGTGTCTCGAAATTGTTCCAGAAGCCGCGTGGCGCGCTTCCGCCTTCTTTGCGAAATGGCCCGCACGCGTCGGGCGGCGCCACATCTGGTTTTGTCAGCACGTCGTGCGTGACTTTGCTCTCGCGCGCCGCACCAAACACGAACGCCGCTCGGGCGGCGGTTCCTTCTGCGCTGCTGCAGTCCGCCCCAACAATCGCGGACGATCGCCCGCGTCTCAGGAGCGCAGTCTTGAATCGTAGCGTGCCGGACGCCGGCCCGACGAAAGTCAGCTGCACCGAACGCAGCGGCGCGAGTTTGTCCTGCGTGCGCTTCACCGCTTCAAACATCAGCGCGGCAATCATGCCGCCGTAGAGTGTGCGTCCCTGAGTCCAATCGCTGGGCGCTTCCATCACCAGCGCATCGCCGACTGGCGCAAAGGCTTCGAAGGCGGCGGCGAGCGAGGGCATGACCGCATCCTATGCGGCCGCCATGCGAACCGCACAACCGCTTAGCGAAGCGCTTCCGCCGCGATATGGTTCACCCGATGCCAGCGACCGCACATCAACGCGCCGAAGCCGAGCTCACGGCCTATGGGCTGACGTTTCCAGAGGCTGCTTTGGGCAAGGGATGGGCGACGCTGCGCGCGCTTGATGTGCGCAAGAAGACGTTCGTGCTCTTCGGCGCCAAGGGCCAGCCGCTCGATGCCCTGACCATCGTGATGAAGTTGCCGATCTCCGCGGAGATGGCCGAAGAGTTGCCGTTCGTCCGCCCGGCGCGCGGCTGGTACAAACAGCACAATTGGGTCACCGCGCATTTCGGCCCGGACGACGACATCCTCGCCGAAATGGAAACGCTCAAGGGCTGGCTGAAGCAGAGTTACGTGGCCATCGCGCCGAAGAAGCTGGGACAAGTTGTGTGAGCTAGCGAAGCGCGAGAGGTTTGCAGCCACCTCGACTCTGACGGCGATTCGGGCTGTGTTGTGCGCGGCATAAAGGGGGGCTCATGCGCGCTCAAATAATCGCCGTTGCAGCGTTGTTCCTCGGCGCGTGCGCGCACCCCGCGCCCGAACTTCAGACCATACGCGACGTTGAAGTTGGGCCGATAAATCATCCGGACGACGCGGAGGCCATATGTCACGATGCGGCGAGCGCACATCGGAGCGTGTGGACCGGCGCCTGGCGCGTTACACAACCAGACGTGATGGCGGTGTGCACGATTGCGAACGCACGACTTCTACCCAATGGCTCGCTGCCGCGCCTTCGCCGCGAGACCGAAATCACCGTCCCGCACATCGCCAGCTTTAACGAGAACGCCTTCCGCACCAACGAGGCGCGGGAGGTTTGCCGCGCGCAAGCGAACGCGCGTCACGCGGACTGGACGGGCTTGTGGTGGACGCCGGTCCCGCGAGGAGACTCTGTTTGCCTGCTGGCGCCACGTCGCGGGGACACAGTGGTCGAGGCCACTCTTCTGGTGAGCGAAGGCCCAATCCAGCATGATTCATATGGCGAAGAATTTCCGATGCAGGTGAGCGCCAACATCAGCTTTGACGTACACACGCTCCCCAGGGATTCCGCGCCCGTGATCGGTCGCACTGCGCCAAATGAGACGATCACCATCAATGAGCGAATAGAATTGTCCGCCTACTCCCATCGCGGCGTCGTGCGCCGGGGCGGCGGCGAACTCGCCGCCAGGCAGATCGTGTTTTTCCGGGCCAGCGAAGAACAAGAGGCGCCAACAACGCAGGGTTCGGTAGACGTGATGTTCCCCGACGGACGGTGGGTGAACGTACACCTCGATACCGCGAATGCGCCGGGACGGATATTGCGATCCTTGTGAGTGAAGCGCGAACGCCCAGCGCGGGCGCGGTCATCTGCTAGGCGAGTATCACTCCTCCCCGAACAACGCTCCAGTCGTCGGCTGCACCGGCGGCGGCTTCTTGCCCAACCGTTCATAAGCCTTCGGCGCGGCCACGCGCCCGCGTGGCGTGCGCATGACGAAGCCTTGCTGCATCAGATACGGCTCGATCACATCTTCCAGCGCATCGCGCGCTTCGGCCAACGCCGCCGCCAAGGTCTCCACCCCAACCGGCCCGCCGGAATAGGTCTCAACCAAAGCATGGAGATAGCGCCGGTCCTGCATGTCGAGCCCGTCGCCGTCCACTTCCAGTCGCTTCAGCGCGCGATCCGCGACCTTTGCGTCGATCACGTCATCGCCCGCAAAGTCGCGCACCCGCCGCAGCAAGCGCACCGCCACACGCGGCGTGCCGCGCGCGCGCTTGGCGATTTCGATCGCGCCTTCTTCGGTGATCGATGTGCCGAGCTTCTCCGCCGCGCGCGTCACCACGCCCAGCAATTCCGCCGGCGAATAAAATTCCAGCCGCACCGGAATGCCGAAGCGATCGCGCAGCGGCGTGCCGAGCAAACCCGCGCGCGTGGTCGCGCCCACCAACGTGAACGGCGCCAGATCGATGCGCACCGAGCGCGCGCTAGGCCCTTCGCCGATAATGATGTCGAGGTGATAATCCTCCATCGCGGGGTAGAGAATTTCCTCCACCGCTGGCGCCAGGCGATGGATCTCGTCGATGAACAGCACGTCGCGTGGTTCGAGATTGGTGAGCAGCGCTGCCAGATCGCCCGCGCGCGCAATCACTGGCCCTGACGTGGCGCGGAAGCCTACGCCCAATTCGCGCGCGACGATTTGCGCCAGCGTCGTCTTGCCCAAGCCCGGCGGTCCGAACAGCAGTGTGTGGTCCATCGCTTCGTTGCGATTGCGCGCCGCTTCGACGAACACTTTGAGATTGGCTTTCGCCGCCGGCTGACCGACGAATTCGTCAAACCCCTGCGGACGAAGCGCCCGGTCGGCGCCTTCGCCAGGCAGGCGGGCGGGGCTGGTGATGCGTTCTGCAGGCTCGGCCATGCACTCTGCTTAGCCGATTCGGGTTCGCAATTCGTTCAGTCGGTCCGTTTCTTGGGCGGTCCTTTCAGCAACGCCACAATCGCCATGGCATGACCATGCCCAAGATCGAAATCATCCTTCAGCCATTGGATGATCTCGCCCGCTTTAAAACCCGGCTTCAGTTTGCCCTTCTCTGTGAAACCCTTCTTGGCCGCGAGTTTCTTAAGGTCGTCCGGGCTTTTGCCGGTCTTGGCTTGGATGTTGTCGAGATAGGCCTGGAAGGTCATGCGCGCTCCATGTCAGAGCGAGGACGCTTGGCAACGGCCTTCGCCGACAAAATGTCGGTTCCTCGTGTTCACCTTCGTCCTCAGCGGCGACGGCGGACAATAGTGTCCGCGCCGCCAGGAGTTTCTTGCATGCGTTACATGTACCTCATCTACACCACACCCGAGATGGCCGCGGCGCCGCCGCCCGCGCGGCTCATGGAAGAAATCGGCAAATTGTCAGCCGCTCAGACCAAGATGCTTTCCGGCGGGGGCCTCACCACCATCGATCGATCCGTTCGCGCCAGCGTCAAAGGCGGCAAGCTCACGCTCACGGACGGCCCCTTCGCCGAAAGCAAAGAGGTGATGGGCGGTTACGCCATCTTCGAACACGAGACCCGCGAAGAGGCGATCGAGTCGATGCGCCAATTCATGGAACTTCACCGCCTTTACGGCGATGGTTGGGAGGGCGTCTGCGAAATGCGTGAAATGATGGACGGGCCGCCCGCGCACGCCTGACTCGCCATCGCCGCTGCGCGCGCCCATATCCGATCCATGAGCCGCGCGTTCGTCAAAGAGGATGACAACGCCGTCGAAGATTTGCCCGAGCGGCCGATCTCGACGGCGCCCAATCTCGTCACCGCCGAAGGCCTCGACGCCATCGACGCCGAGCTCGCACGCTTGAACGATGCGCTCGCCCAAGCCGGCGAGGATCGCGAGGCTAAGGCGCGCGTCGCGCGCGACCTGCGCTACTGGTCTGCACGTCGCGGTAGCGCGCATCTGATGCCGCCACCACCGGATACTGAAACCGTACACTTCGGTTCAACCGTCACGCTCGAACGCGACGACGGCCGGCATCAAGTTTTCCGCATCGTTGGCGAAGACGAAGCCGATCCAGAGAAGGGCACGCTCTCCCACGTCTCGCCGCTCGCGCGCGCACTTCTAGGCAAAGGCGAGGGCGACACCGTCCGGGTCGCCGGACACGAACTCGAGATCACTACAATTGGCTAAGAGGAGCGAGGGCGCCCGCGCTCCCGTCATTCGCTATTTGCGCTTCTTGGCAGACGTGTTGAACGCTACCGCTTCGCGGATCAAAGCCTTGAAGGCTCTTTCGTTGAGCGCGTCGCCTTCTTGAAGATCGATGGCGCGCCGCGTGCCGCCATCGAGCCCCGCATTGAAGAGGCGCGCGGGACCGGACAGAGCCGCACCGTGCGCGAAGGTGAGCTTGACCTTGTCCTTATATGTCTCGCCGGTGCAGATGATGCCGTCGTGCGACCATGTCGGTACGCCTTCTGGCCTGTTCGCCTTCTTCCACTTGGCTTCTTCCTCAACCTCCGGGTCGGCCTCCTCGATCAGCGATCGCACACGCGCCAAGAGCGCCACTCGCCAATCAGCGCCGGCACTCTTTGCAGGGGCTTTCTTCGCGACTCTTGCAGTTTTCTTGGCCATCAGCTCACCCAGCGCTCGTCGTGCGCCGCGCATTCGCGAAGTAGGGCAGCGCAAACAGGTAGAGCCCGCTGAACATCAGCATGAAAAGAAACGGCAGCGGCGCATAAACGATCCACATCGGCGGTTGCCCGAACGCCATGACCGCAAAGTTGGCCACGACCGTCGTGGTGAAGATGATAGAGAGCCAGCGGTGCGACTGACGGATAAGCTTGCTCACGCGAACCTCCCGCGACTTCTCCCGAAAAAACTGCGCATACATCAGCCGCGGCCTTCGATCATTTTCCAGCCATTGCCGGAAGGATCGCGGAAGCTCGCATCCACCGCGCCGTAGCGCTCGACGGGCTCTTGTGTGAACTCGACGCCGGCCTTGCGCATGCGCTCATGGGCATCACGGCAATTGTCGACGATCAGCACCAGCGGCGGCATCGCGCCTTTCGCAACGATCGTGTTTACCGTCTCAGCAGTGGCCGCGTCCATGGTTGGCGGCGCGGGCTTGTAGAGGCCGAGCTGGAACGACGGCTGTTCTGGATGCTGCACGGTCAGCCACCGATAATCGCCGTTCTTCGCATCGGTGTGAACGCGAAATCCGAGCTTGCCGACATAAAATTCCAGCGCTTCGTCCTGATCGCGCACGTAGATGCCTGCAACGCCAACGCCTTGCGTCATTTGGGGACCTCCGTTTCGTCTTCGGCGTCCCTGCTATCCGAGACCTCGCGACGGCGCTTCTCCGAAACTGCCATTGTGAGATTGGGTCGATTGGCGGCGCTCACGTAACAATGCGGCACCACCTCAAGCGCATGCGTCGCCGCTTGCTCCCGCGCGCGCAGTTCCGTGGGACTCTCGCCGGTCACATCCTTGAACACGCGCCCAAAGGTCCCGAGGCTTTGCCACCCGGTTTCCAGCGCGATATCGATGATCGGACGATCGGTATCACGCAGCAGCGCCTCGGCGCGTTCGATCCGCCGCGTCAGCAAATAGCGATGTGGCGGTGCGCCGAACGCTTCCTTGAACGAGCGGGCAAAGTGCGCCTCGGAAACACCGCTGACGTTCGCCAGCCGCTCCACCGGCCATTCCTCGTGCGAAGCCGCATCCATGCGGTCTTTCGCGCGCAACAACCGGCGCAGCAGGGTGGGATCCTGGGCGCGGCCTCTAGAATTGTCGGGTTTCATTCCCATGCGCCGCTGATCTTGCGTCTTTCAGCGGCGTGTTCAATCGAGCATCGCTTAGCGACTGACTTCCTTTAGCGCCGCGCGGATGAGTTCTGGCGCCGGCGCGTCCGCATCAAACTGCTTCGCGGCCGCGCTCACCGCACGCGCGGCGCTCGATTGCGAACGCAGCTTTGTCCTGCAACGCAACCGCGTCGACCAGCACCGCCGGCGGCATCGCATCCAAAATCCCGAGCGCGACCTTCGCGCCGACGCCCGGAATAGTTTGCAGATGCGCGAACCAAGCGCGCTCTTCTTCGCTGTCGAATCCGAACAAGCGGATTGCATCTTCGCGCACATGCGTTTCGATGAACAACCTTACGGTTTCGCCCGCGCGAAGTCGTCCGAGCGTCCGCGCACCAGCTTGCACGACGTAACCGACGCCGCCGACTTCAATCAGCGCTGTGTCCTCGCCAACAGCCGCAACCACGCCGTTCAGTGACCCAATCATGGCATTTGCTTGCCGGGATTCGGGCGCCTACGGCATCCCGACAGAAAAACTGTTTTGCGAATTACTCTCACATTGCCAGTCCGCGAACACGTGCTACCAATTTTCCCCGAGAGGGACGTGGAATTTGCGAACGGCTCGCAAATGCACGGGCGCGGTTGCGTCAGGGGATTTTGAATGTCTGATACGAAGAAGCGTTTGAACCGTCGCTCGTTCATGAGCCGCGTCGCTGGCGCGGCCGTGCTCGCGGGTGGCGCAGCTGGCGTCATCGCCGGCACCGCGAAAGCCCAAAACTATACTGGCCGCACGGACAGCGACTCGGGCAGCAATTCCGACCGCTCCGGCTACGGCCGCACCGGTCTAAGCGACAGCGACTCCGGCTCGGGAGCCGACCGCGCTGGCTACGGGCGTGGTGGCCATCAGGGCGTCACCGACCATGACACTGGCGCGGGTGCTGACCCGGCAGGCCGTGGCCGTGGCAACACCGGCATCAGCGATAGCGATTCTGGCCGTTATGCCGATCCGGCAGGCCGCGGACGTGGTGGCCGCACCGGCGTGACCGATAGCGATTCAGGTGCGAACCGAGATCCGGTTGGTCGTGGTCGCGGCGGTGGCCGCGCATCGGGCGTCACAGATCACGATAGTGGCGCTGGGGCCGACCGCGCGGGTTACGGTCGTGGCTCGCGCGCGGGCGTTACCGACAGCGATAGTGGCCAGTATGCTGATACCGCCGGCAACGGTCGCGGCAACAACCGCACCGACAGTGATCCAACCGACCAGGCGGGCGCGGGCCGCGGCAATGGCGGCGGCAGCTGCTCAGATTCCGACAGCGGCTCGAATGCCGACCAGGGCGGTCACGGCCGTCACTGCGGACGCGGCAGCTACACCGGCTACAACGACAACGATCCGACAGATCCGTCTGGCTATGGACGCGGGCGTCAATCGGGCATCACTGATAACGACAGCGGCCAATATGCGGATCGCGCTGGTTATGGACGCGGCACTGGCCGCGGCCACACCGGCCTGACCGATAGCGATAGTGGTTCGCATGCCGACCGTCCCGGCTACGGCCGCGGCACCTAAAGCTAGTCATTCATGCGCGAAGCTTGGCTCGACGACCCGCTCGGATACCTCATTGGTTCTGAGCGGGTCGAAGAGTTTTTAAGACGCATTTACGAGAAAGAAGCGCTACTTGTTCAGCCGAACGAGCCGGAGCGCTTCAAAGGCTTGATGTCGATCGACGCTGTTGATTGCCTTGTCACCAGCGTGGACCTCAAAGAAGGACAGCTCGACTTGGCGCAGGCCTCGTCGGAGCGGCGCCTGCAGCGCTCGGATTATGTCGATGCCGCCGGATACGTCGATCGTGGAGCGGTCGCCGATTTTCATCGAGGCGGGGCGACGATCGTCCTCCAGCAAGCTCACCAGCTAGAGCCGTCGCTCGGCCGCTTCTGTCGTGGACTTGAGTACGTCTTCAGCTGCCACGTGCAGACCAATCTTTATCTCACTCCACCGCGTTCGCAGGGGTTTCCCACCCACTACGACAATCACTGCGTGTTCGTGCTCCAAATGGAGGGGGAAAAGGCCTGGCGGCTCTACAATACCCCCGTTGACGCGCCGTTCCGCGGTGAGGGATTCCAGCGTGGCGTTCATGAGGCCGGTCCGATCGAACAAGAGTTTGTCTTGAAGGCTGGCGATTGCCTGTACGTGCCGCGTGGCATGATGCACGACGCCATAACTTCCGGAGA
>JACQAC010000054.1 GCA_016195245.1 Pseudomonadota bacterium | reverse complement strand
GCGCCAACGCCGACGCGGGCGCCATTATGCGCAGCCAAGGTCAGATCGCCGCCGCGATCGCGCGCGCGGTGGCTTACGGGAGACGCAATCTGTGAACGCGTTTGAAGATGTGTCCTTGCCGCTGCCGTTTGCGCTGGGCGCGAGCGGCGGGCCGCAGCGGCGCGTGGATATTGTGGCGCTTGGCAGCGGCCGCGAGGTGCGCAACACGCCCTGGGCGCACGGACGGCGCAGCTACGATGTTGGTAGCGCGGTGCGGACGCTCGATGACATGCACGCGCTAATCGCCTTCTTCGAAGCGCGGCGCGGAAAACTGGTCGGTTTTCGCTTCCGCGATCCGTTCGACTGCAAATCTTGTGCGCCCTCGCAGGCGCTCGCGCACGACGATCAGGAGCTTGGTGTCGGCGACGGCGTGAAGACCGCGTTTCAGTTGGTAAGAACGTATGGCGCAGGTGAAAGCGCCTATACGCGCCCGATCAAGAAGCCGGTTGCGGTCACGGTGCGCGTGGCGGTGGGCGGCGTTGAAGTTTCCGCTGGCGATTTCGAGGTTGATGATCTGGGGGTTGTGATGCTGACCACTCCGCCAGCCATCGGCGTGCTTGTCACGGCCGGCTTCGTGTTCGACACGCCGGTGCGCTTCGACATGGACCGCCTCGACCTCGCGCTCGACGGCTTTGGCGCCGGCCACGCGCTCACCGTTCCGCTGACCGAAATCCTGCTCTGATGCGCACCGTTCCGGCTGAACTCGCCGCGCGGCTCGCGGGCGGGGTGACGACGTTTGCGCATGTGTGGCGCTTCACGCGCCGCGACGGCGTGCAATTCGCGTTTACCGATCACGATGAAGCCTTGGTGTTTGACGCGCTGACGTGCGAGCCGGTGTCTGGGCTTGTCGCGGGCGCTGTGGAAAAGAGTCTCGGCCTCAGCGTCGATACCGCGAGTGTCAGCGGCGCGCTGAATGGCGAGGCGATCAGCGAAGACGATCTGGCGCGCGGGCTGTGGGACGGTGCGCGCGTCGATCTCTATCGCGCCGATTGGAGCGACCCGTCGCTGCGCGTGCATTTGTTCGCGGGGCGCGTTGGCGACGTGCGGCGCGGCGTGGCGGCGTTCGAAGCGGAGTTACGTGGCCTGCAGGCGCCGCTCAACGTGGCAGTGGGACGCGTGTTCTCGCGCTTCTGCGATGCGGACCTCGGCGATGCGCGTTGCGGCAAGGATATCGAGGCGACGGCGTTTCGCGGCGATGGTCTGGTCACTGAAGTGCTGTCTCCAACCGCATGCAAGGTTAGTGGGCTTTCCGCGTTCAGCGACGGCTGGTTCGATCGCGGCAAGTTGGTATGGAGCGCGGGCGGACAGAATGAAGTTTCCGCGCACCGCGTTGAGGTCGGCGCGGCGGCAATCGAACTGCGCGACGATGCGGGGCCGGCGCTCACCGTGGGCGCGGCGTTTCGTGTCTATGCGGGTTGCGACAAGAGTTTTGCGACGTGCAGAGTTAAGTTCGCCAACACGCTCAACTTCCGCGGCTTCCCGCACATGCCCGGTGATGACGCCATCCAATCGCGGCCAGTCACGGGCGAAATCATGGACGGCGGTTCGCGCTTCCATGATTAGCCGCGAAGCGATCCTCGCCGAAGCGCGCGAGTGGATAGGCACACCGTATCAGCATCAAGCCAGCGCCAAGCATGTCGGGACGGACTGCCTCGGTTTGGTACGCGGCGTGTGGCGGGCGGTGCATGGCGATGAGCCAGAAGCACCGCCGCCCTACACGCCGGATTGGGCGGAGCGCCTGGGCGAAGAAACGTTGCTCGCTGCCGCGCGGAGACATTTGTGTGAGATCGCACTCGATGCGGCGCGGCCGGGTGATGTGCTGTTGTTTCGCATGGACGCGCGCTCACCGATGAAGCACGCGGCCATCCTCGAAACCGAGAGCCGCATCATTCACGCTTATTGGGGCCGCGCCGTGGTGCGCTCGCGTTTTGCGTCCTGGTGGCGCGCGCGTTGCGCGGCGGCGTTTGCCTTTCCCGGAGTTGCGCCTTGGCTGAACTAGTTCTGTCCACCGCCGGTGAGGCGCTGGGCGCGCAATTGCCGGGCGCGCTGAGTTCGATCGGCGCGGCTTTGGGGCGCGCCGGTGGCGCTTATCTCGGGCGCTCGATCGATCAGCAGCTGTTTGGCGCCAGCCAGCACTATCGCGGCGCGCGTCTCACCGATCTGCACATTCAGGGCTCGACCGAGGGCGCTTCGATCCCGGCCGTGTACGGCACCGTGCGCATTGCCGGGCAAGTGATCTGGGCGGCGCGCTTCAAGGAGCATAGCTCCACCCGCAGTGTCGGCGGCAAGGGCGGGCCGACGGCGAAGAGTACGAGCTATTCTTATTCGTTGTCGTTCGCGGTCGGCCTGTGCGAGGGCGAGATCGCGCGCATCGGGCGGGTGTGGGCGAACGGCGCTGCGTTCGATTTGTCGCAATACACTTGGCGCCTGCACACGGGCGGCGAGACGCAAGCGATCGATCCGCTGATTGAGGCCATCGAAGGCGGCGCCGATGCGCCGGCTTATCGCGGACTTGCCTACATTGTTTTCGAGGACTTGCCGCTTGAGGCGTTTGGAAACGCCCTTCCGCAATTATCGTTTGAGATGGTGCGCCCGGCGCCGAGCATGGATGACGGGCCGCGCTTCGAAGAGCGCGTGAAAGGCGTGTGCCTCATTCCCGGCGCGGGTGAGTTTGTTTATGCGAGCGAGCTGGTGTTGCGAAACATCGGACCAGGCCAGCAGGCGGCGGAGAATGTGCATCTCGAGCGCAACCGCGCGAACCTGGTGGTTTCGCTCGATCAGCTCGGCGCCGATTTTCCAAACTGCGATTTCGTGATGTTGGTAGTCGCTTGGTTTGGCGACGATCTGCGCTGCGGCGTGTGCGCGATCAAGCCCGCCGTGGAGATCGCGCACAAGGACACGACCTCGATGACGTGGCGTGTGAATGGCGTCGATCGCGCGCACGCGCACTTGGTCAGCCAGCATGACGGCGCGCCTGCCTTCGGCGGCACGCCTGCCGATGCGAGCGTGCTGCAGGCGATCGCTGAACTGAAGGCGCGCGGCTACAAGGTTGGGCTCTGTCCGTTTCTGCTGATGGACGTGCCGGCGGGCAATGCGCTTGCCGATCCGTATGGCGCCAGCGCGCAGGCGGCGTATCCGTGGCGCGGGCGTGTCACCGTGCATCCAGCGGCGGGACAAGTGGGATCGCCGGATAAAACCAGCGCGGCGGCGGCGCAGATCGCATCGTTTTTCGGCGCGGCGGCAGTGAGCGATTTTGGCGCGAGCGGCGACTTGCCAATGTATAGCGGGCCGAGCGAGTGGTCGTACCGGCGTTTCATTTTGCATCATGCCAAGCTGGCGGCGCTGGCGGGCGGGGTCGATGCTTTCCTGATTGGTTCGGAGTTGCGCGGCGTGACCACGGCGCGCGACGGCGCCGCGAATTATCCGGCGGTGGCGGCTCTGAAGACACTCGCCGCCGATGTTCGCGGCATGCTGGGTTCAAGCACGAAGCTGACTTATGCGGCGGATTGGAGCGAGTATTTCGGCCATCAGCCGCAAGATGGTTCGCACGACGTCTTCTTTCATCTCGATTCGCTGTGGGCGGACGCGAATATCGATGCTGTCGGCGTAGATTGGTATCCTCCGCTCAGCGATTGGCGCGATGGGGACACGCACGCGGATGCGAGTCTTGCACGCAGCGTTCACGGCAGCGCCTATCTGGAAGGCCGCATTGAAGCCGGCGAAGACTTCGACTTCTTCTATGCTTCCGTTGCGGACCGGGCGGCGCAGACGCGGACTGCCATCACCGATGGCGCCTATGCCGAGCCATGGGTGTTTCGCGCCAAGGACATCCGCAATTTTTGGCGCCGTCAGCACTTCGATCGCCCGAGCGGAGTGCGTTCCGGGACGCCGACCGCGTGGGCGCCGCAATCGAAGCCAATCTGGTTCACCGAAATTGGCTGCCCCGCGGTCGACAAGGGCGCAAACGCGCCGAACCGCTTCATCGATGACAAGAGCGCTGAAAGCGCGCTGCCATATTTCTCGTCCGGCGCGCGTGACGATGCCGGGCTTTCTGGATTAGGCGAAGTCGTCGCCGATCTGTGTTGGCGCGCGAGCGTGACGGCGGACGTGTCAGCGTTGACCGGCGCGGTGAGCGGCTACGTTGTCGATGCGCCGTCGACGCCGCGCGATGCGCTTGAGCCCTTGATGGCGGCGTACGACTTTGCCGCCACCGAGCACGAGGGCGATATCGTCTTTTTTCATCGCAGCGCTCATGCGCCGACGATGCTCGCCATCGAAGACGCCGCCGCGGAGAGTTATGCGAGCCAGTTTGCGCAGCGCGGCGACGCGGCCGACGCCCCCATCGAGGCGCGGGTGCGATTTCTGGATTCGCAGCGCGACTATCTCATCGGCGCCGTCAGCGCGCGGCGTTTGGATCGGGCAGAGGGCGGCGTCGCCAGCATTGACGCGCCGCTCGTGCTGGAGGTCGAAGCAGCGGAGAGGCTGGCGGGCTCGATTCTGGCCGACCGTCGCGCTAGCGCGGAGACTGTGCGCCTGTCGCTTGGCTCACAGCATTTGGCGCTTGAGCCGGGCGATCAAATAGCGATTGCCGACGGCGATGAGGCCTTCGAAATCACGCGCATCGATGACGCCGAGACACGCAAGGTCGATCTCAAGCGCCTGCGCACGGTCAGCGACGCTCAGCTCGCCTTGGTAGCGCCGAATGCGCCAGCTTCGCCGCCGACTGCGCCGACGCCGGCGCTTTCCGTGCTCGATTTGCCGTTGTTGCCAGGCGCGGAAGATGACGAGCGCCCACTTGCGGCGGTGTTTGCGTCGCCGTGGGTTGGCGATCTTGAGGTCGCCGCCGGCGCCAGCGCCGAACTCGCGAGCAAGCGTGCGACAATCTCGCGGGTGGCGACCATGGGTGAGCTCACCTGGGCGTTATGGCCCGGGCCGGTGGATCGTTGGGATGAGGGCAACGCCACTCGCGTCAAGCTCTATGGAGGTGCGCTTGCCAGCGCTTCGGAGGACGCCGTGCTCAGTGGGGCCAACGCGTTCGCGATCGCGGCGGACGGCGAGTGGGAGATCGTGCAGGCGTGCGATTGTGTGCTGGTCGGCGACAACGAGTATGAGCTCTCGAAATTCTTGCGCGGCTGCGTGGGCTCAGCGCATGCGATGCAAGCGCCGCATCCGGTTGGCGCGCGCGTTGTGGTGCTGAACGATCAGCTCACGCGGCTGGACATCGGCGCGCATGAATGGCGCGAAGCGGTGCAGGTGATCGCGCCGCCATTTGGTCTGTTGCCCACCGATGCGCGTGCGGCGTCTGCCAGCGTGACGCCGCCGCACGCCGCGGCGCGGCCGTGGGCGCCGGCGCATGTGCGCGGCGTGCGTGGAGCATCAGGCGACGTGGCCGTTTCCTGGATTCGCTGCGCGCGAACCGGCGGCGATTCCTGGGGGCCGGGCGATGTGCCACTTGGGGAAAACGCTGAAGCCTACCAACTCGACATTCTCAGCGGGTCGGTTGTTAAGCGCAGCGTGACCGTCACAAGCCCGGCCTACGCTTATTCCGTCGCCAATCAGATCGCCGATTTCGGTGGGATGCCAGCTTCGTTGCATGTCCGAGTCGCGCAATTGGATTCTGGCGGGGCGCCAGGGTTGAACACGGAGTTAACCATCACATTATAGCCCTGGGTGGCGGCGCTCCGTGATTCCAGCATTTGGCTTCACGCGCGGTTGCTGCCAATCTCCAAGAGGCTGGAGTGCTGTCAGACACCTTGCGGCGCATGCGCCCGCTAGCTCCAAGGCTTGGCCAGCACGCATGCGCAAGTCCTCGGTTCGGGCCAACAGGTCCATGAAGCGGCCTCGCGCAAACACTGCGGCCACGGCAAAGCTCGCGTCAGCACGCCGGCGCAAGCGCCGGCCCGGGCGCCGGCGCTTATTCAGGCGATGCCTTCGATCTTGGAGATATTTTCTCTGATTTGTTTGGTTCCGGCGTTGGCGGTGGGCGCGGCTATTCGCGGATGCGTGGACGTGACATCCGCTTCACGCTCGACATCGATTTTCTCGACGCGGTGAGCGGCGCCAAGCGGCGCATCTCATTGGCGGAGGGCCGCACGCTGGATGTCGCCATTCCGGCCGGCGTTGAAAGCGGTCAGGTTCTGCGCCTCAAGAACCAGGGCGGCCCTGGCGTTCAGGGCGGACCCGCGGGCGATGCGCTGGTCGAACTCAATGTGCGTCCGCACGCGTTCTTCCGGCGTGACGGCCAAGACGTCCATATGGATCTGAATATCTCACTGCCCGAAGCCGTGGAGGGCGCCCGCATCCAGGTTCCCACGCCAGCTGGGCCGGTGGCGCTCACCATTCCGGCCGGCGCAAACACCGGAAAAACGCTGCGCCTTAAGGGCAAGGGCGTCGCCGGACAAGGCGATCAGCTTGTGCATTTGCACGTTGTTTTGCCTGAGACCCCGGACGAAGACCTGAAGAAATTCGTCAGAAAGTGGTCGAAACGAGACTACACGCCGCCTCGTCCTGCTGGTTAACCCCGAAGCACCAGTTACATTCAGGGCACATTCACGGCCAGGGGCCTAAAGCCTACCTGCAATGTCGATCCGTTCCCTCCTTCTCGCCGCCGTGGTGCTGGCGGCCAGCGCCTCGCCGGCGCTGGCGGATAAGGGTGGGCGTCACCGTGGCGATTTTTCGCCGCCTGATTTTTCCTTCCAACAGCGTGGACGTGACGACGGCGACCGCAACAATGACGAGCAAGGCCAGCGCAGTGTTCGCTCGGTGCGCGAAGTGGCAGATGAAACCTGCCAGATTTCGCGTGGGGGCCAGCTCTTGTCCGCACGGCTTGAGGATGGCCCACGCCCTGTCTATGTGCTGCGGTGTCGGATGCCGGACGGCGAAGTGCGCGATTTCCGCGTGGACGCTTCCCGCTGAGGATTGAGAGCGCATGCGGGTTTTGGTTGTCGAGGACGATAAGAACCTCCGGGAGCAGCTCGCCTCTGCTCTTGGTGATGCGGGCTACACCGTGGACAGCGCCGATAACGGCGAGGATGGCCAATTCCTAGGCGAGACCGAGCCGTATGACCTCGCCATCCTCGATCTCGGCCTGCCGAAGATCGATGGCCTCTCGGTGCTGAGATACTGGCGCAAGGAAGGGCGCACTATGCCGGTGCTCATCCTCTCGGCGCGCGATCGTTGGAGCGAGAAGGTCGAAGGTCTCGATCTCGGCGCCAATGATTATGTCACCAAGCCGTTCCACATGGGTGAGTTGTTGGCGCGCGTGCGGGCCAATGTGCGCCGGCAGACCGATCACCAATCATCGGTGTTGGAGGTTGGCGACCTCCTGCTCAATTCCGCAACCGGCCAAGTGACGGTGAACGGGGCGCCCGTGAAGCTGACGGCTTACCAGTACAAGGTGCTCGACTATCTGATGCACCACGCTGGCCGCATCGTCTCGCGATCGGAGCTGACCGAGAAAATCTACAGCCAAGATCACGAGCGGGATTCCAACACGATCGAAGTGTTCATCGGCATTCTGCGCCGCAAGATTGGATCGGACCGCATCATCACCGAGAAGGGTCTCGGCTATCGTCTCATCGATCCCGCGGCGATGCAGTGAGCGAGAACGGCGGGGGCATTTTCCAACGCTTTCGGCGCCTGATCGCCCAATCGCTCGCCGCCCGGCTTTTGACCATTGCGCTGGTGAGCGTCACAGGCCTGGTCGCGGTCGGCTGGATCGCGCATGCCCAATTCAACCGGCAGCTGCTGACGCTCCTGATCGATCCCGAAATTCAGAGCGTTGCCGATAACCTCATCGGCAATGCGGGACCGGGCTTGTCCGGTGAGCTGGCGCTGCAGGACGTACCTTACGATCCGCGCTATTCGCAGCCGCTGAGCGGCCGCTACTTCCAGATCGCGCGGATTCACGATCCCGACGGACGCCTTGACGTGCAGGTGATTTCGCCATCCCTTTTCGACACCACGATCCGCCTCGGTCCTGACTTGCAGCGCCAGCTCACGGCGACGAATGCGCCGCGCGGCCCTCACTTCGTAGACATCGAGGGGCCGGACCATGTGCCGTTGCGCGCCATCGTGCGTGTTGAGCAAATCCCGCGTTTGCAGGGGCGTTACTTGTTCATGGTCGGCATCGCGCCGCAGGCCATTATTGCGCCGGCCGCAAATCTTGTGGGCTTGGCGTTTGCGGCGTTTGTAGCGTTTTGCGCTCTGATGGTGGCGGCGGTGACGGTGTTGCAAGTGCGCATTGGGCTTGAGCCGCTGCGGCAATTGCAGCGTGACATCGCCGACGTCAGACGCGGCGAGACTGAGCGTTTGGCTGGTGAATACCCGGCTGAACTGCAGCCAGTAACGCAAGAGCTCAATGCGCTGGTCGATCACAACCGCGAGGTGGTGGAACGCGCGCGCCGCCATGTCGGTAATCTCGCGCACGCGCTGAAGACGCCGATCGCGGTGTTGAAGAATGCCGCCGCATCGGGCGCGCCGGGTGGCGACGATACGGTGATGAAGCAGTCGATCGACGAGATGGAAGGCTTTGTCGAACGCCAACTTCGCCGCGCCCGCGTCGCCGCGCGCGCCGAAGCGCGGGCCGGACCACAAGCGGCGACAATCGCGTACCGTACCCCGGTGCGGCAGAACCTCGATGACCTGGTCTTCATGATGGAGCAGAAATACGATCACGTGAAAGCGATCGACATTTCCGTCGAGGCGGAGGGCGACGTAACCTTCCGCGGCGAGCGGGAAGATCTGCTCGAGATGGTCGCCAACCTGCTCGACAACGCCTGCAAGTACGGCAAGAGCGTGGTTGTCGTGCGTCTCCTACCGTCGTTCCAGAGCAATGGCTTGTTCGAGATCGTGGTCGAAGACGACGGGCCAGGGCTTTCGGAAGCTGACATCGAGCGGGCCATGGCCCGCGGCGCGCGCCTGGACGAGGCTGCGCCGGGGCAGGGTCTGGGGCTTTCCATCCTCAAGGAGACGGTTGACCTTTATGGCGGCCAGCTGCTGTTTGAGCGCGGACATTTGGGCGGGCTCAAAGCGCGGCTGCTCTTACCGGCTACTGACTGACCCCTGACGCTGCGGCGAGAGCGCGGATTTCGCGCTGAGCCAAAACGGGTTAGGGAGCACCAGTGACAAATTCGAACATCGTCTTGGTGGTCGCCGCCTTGATGGCGGCGTCAGCAGCGGTCTGGACGTTGCGCGCCTATCGTCTGGCCGGTGGCGGCGCCGCAAGGGCCCTGCCTGCGCTCTTTAGCTCCGGTCTAGTCGCCTCGATTGCTTTGGCGGCCTATTTGGTCGTTGGCCGACCGGAACTGCCGGATGCGCCCTTCAGCAGTCGCCTCGAAGCACTGCGTCACCGCGACCCGACCACTTACACTCCCGAAGAAACGCTGGTGGTGCTCGATCGTGCCGCGAGAGAACATCCAAACGATCCACGGCCACATCTCTTTTCGGGGCAAATCCTGCTCGCGCAGGGTCGCTCCGCCGAGGCGGCGCGGGAGTTCGGCGACGCATTGCACCGCGATCCTCAATCGGCCGATGCAATGCTGGGACTTGGCCGTGCTTTGGTGCGTGTCGCCAATGGCCGTGTCACGCCAGATGCGTTGTCACAGTTTCGACGCGCAGCGGCGTTGGTTCCCAACGATCCCGTGCCATGGATATATCAGGCGATGGCCGCCACGCAGGATGGCCATGTTGATGAAGCGCAGCGGACGTGTAGCGAAGCGGTGACGCGTGGCGCACCGGCGGAAATGTGCCAACGCCTCGTTGGCGGCTTGATGCAAGAGGAGTAGGCGGTGCGGCGTCGGGATCAGCGATTGATGATGATCAGCGCGGCAGGCGCGGTGTTGGTGCTGGCGGCAGCACTGACATTCGCGGGACTGCGCAATTCCATCGTGTATTTTGTGGCGCCATCCGAGTTGGCCCAGAAGGCGCATCCGGGGCAGCGCATTCGATTGGGCGGTTTGGTGCTGCCGGGCAGCCTTCATCGCGACGCCAACGGCGTCACCAGCTTCGCGGTCACCGACGGCGGCGCCCAAGTCAACGTCCGCTACGAGGGACTGTTGCCGGACCTCTTTCGGGAGGGACAGGGAGTGGTGGCGGAAGGCACTTGGTCTCCCGGCCAGGCGTTCACCGCCGAACGCGTCCTAGCCAAGCACGACGAGCGCTACATGCCGCGCGAAGTTGTTGAGGCGCTAAGACGGCGCGGCGAGTGGAAGGGCCCGCAGTGATTTCGGAGATCGGCGCATTTGCGTTGTGCCTCACATTCGCGATGAGCTTGGCGCAAGGTGCGCTAGGTTTTGCGACGTCGCAGCATGCTTCGCGCGCGGCGGCTCTAACGGCATTGGCGCAATGCGTCGCGGTCGCGTGCCTGATAGCGTTCGTTAGCTTAGTTGCGGCGTACGTGCGGTCGGACTTTTCCGTTGCCGTGGTCGCCAACAATTCGCACACCGATAAGCCGCTGATCTACAAGATCGCCGCCGCATGGGGAAACCACGAGGGCTCGATGCTGTTGTGGTGCTTTGTGTCATCGGTGTTCGGCGCCGTGCTCGCGAGCGCGCGCGGAGGTCAAAGTGCAGGGCTGTGGTCGAAGGCGGTGGGCGTGCAGGGTTTGGTGACGGCGGGCGCCCTTGCCTACACGCTGTTTCTCTCCAACCCGTTTGCGCGCCTTGATCCTGCGCCGATGCAGGGCGCGGGTTTGAATCCGTTGTTACAAGATCCCGCGCTCGCGGCGCATCCGCCGATGCTCTATCTCGGCTATGTCGGCATGAGCGTGCCGTTCTCGTTGGCGCTGGCGGCCTTGATCGAAGGCCGCGCCGATCAAGCGTGGGCGAAAGCGCTGCGGCCCTGGACTCTTGCCGCGTGGACGTGCCTCACCGTGGGCATCGCGCTGGGTTCGTATTGGGCCTATTACGAATTGGGCTGGGGCGGCTGGTGGTTTTGGGATCCCGTTGAGAACGCCAGCTTCATGCCGTGGCTCGCCGCCTGCGCGCTGGTGCATTCGGCGATCGTTACCGAGCGGCGCGGTTCGTTGGCGTCGTGGACGATCTTGCTTGCGATCATGGGTTTTGGGTTTGCGTTGCTTGGCACTTTCTTGGTGCGTTCCGGCGTTTTGACGTCGGTGCATGCGTTCGCTGTCGATCCGCGTCGCGGAATCGCGGTGCTGATATTGCTCGGGCTGGCCTTGGGCGCGGGGTTTGGCCTCTATGGCTGGCGTGCGCCGAAGCTCAGCCGCGCTGCGGGGTTTGGCGCGGTCAGCCGCGAGAGCATGTTGGTTTGGAACAATTTCGGCCTCGCTGTCGCCGCGGGCGTGGTTCTGATTGGCACGCTTTATCCGCTGATCGTCGAAGCGGTGGGCGGCGGTTTGATTTCAGTTGGGCCGCCGTTCTTCAATATGACCGTCGCGCCCTTGCTCGGCCTGTTGTTCGTGCTGTTGCCGGTTGGGCCAATGCTGACGTGGCGCATAGGCGATATGCGTTCGGTGCTCGTGCGCCTGGCGCCGGCCGCCGCGCTGGGTGCGGGTACGCTGATCGCGACGCTTGCGCTGACACACTGGCGCGTCGCGCCGGCCATCGGCGTTGCGATCGGCGTGTGGCTGATTGCAGGTGGCTTCACCTATTTGTGGACGCGCGCACGGCGTGGTGAGGGACGAACGCTGGCGAAGATCGTGGCGTTGCCACTGGCCGTATGGTCGATGAGTATTGCGCACATCGGTGCGGGCGTCCTGGTCATCGGAGCAATTTCTGAGACCGCATTCCGCGCGGAACGAGCGGTTGCGTTGGCGCCGGGACAGGGCGTGGATTTCGCGGATAGGCGCATCACCTTGCTCACGATGGCTGATGTCGATGGGCCAAACTATGAAGCGACGCGCGCGATCCTTCGCATCGACCACGAAGGCGAGACAGTGCAGCTCAACACCGAGCGCCGCTTCTACTCGACCTCGCCGATGCCGACGACCGAAGTTGGCATCCTTACCGGCTTGGACGGTGATCTCTACGTTGCGCTCGGCGAGCCCATTCGCAATGGCGGCGGCGCCTGGGGACTTAGACTGTATCACAATCCCATGGTGCAGTTCATTTTCGGCGGCGCTTTGATGATGGCGATCGGCGGCGTCTTGAGCCTTGTCGCGCTCGCTCGGCGGCGGAAGGCGAGCCCATGAGCTTGGTCGCGCTGTTCCTTGCGGTCGCGGCGCCAGCGGCGCTTGGCGATCCGGCTCTCGAAGCGCGCGCCGATGCGCTCGAAATGGAAATCCGTTGCGTGCAGTGCCAAAACGAGCCGATCGCACAATCGACAGCTGATATCGCGGTCGACATGCGCGGGTTGGTGCGGGAGCGCATTGCGGCTGGCGATAGCGACGACCAGATCCGGGCCTTCTTCAGACAACGCTACGGCGATTTCGTCTTGTTCCGTCCGCCTTGGGATGCGCGGACCTGGGCGCTCTGGGCGTCGCCGCTGCTCCTCCTGGCGGCGGGACTCGCGGCAACAGGCGCCCTCCGGAGGCGGAGGCGTTCTGAAGACCTCGCGCCCGAAGAGAGTGAACGGTAAGCGACCGGACGCTTCACATCTGCGGCAAATGGCGGGCTCGCGAGCTGTCCAATCCTAAAAAAGCCGCCGAGTTTTGCCCAGATCAGTCGCAAGTTCGCCCAAAACCGCTCTTACGCGGCCTAAAGGCGAGCTATGGTGGGGCTGAAAGACCGTCCATGGGATCGGCCTGCATTTTCAATTAGCGTCCACTCGAGGGTATTTATGTCTGACGCCAGTTCTGCCTCGTTTCTCCGCCGCACGTTGATCGCCGGCGCGTCCGCCGCGGCCCTCTTTGCCGGTTTCGTCGCCGCTCCGGCGCTCATGACCGCTCACGCTCAGGAAATTCAGCCCACGGCAGTCGCACCTCCGGGCGGCGCGCCCATGAGTTTTGCCAATTTGATCGAACATGTCCGCCCGGCGGTGGTGTCGATCTCTGTTCGCCAGCGTCCTGACGCGGCGCAGGGGCCCTCGCTTGAAGGTCTGCCTCCCGGCTTTGAACAATTTTTCCGCGGCCAACCTGGCCGCCCGCAGCCGGCGCCCGTGGCTCTTGGTTCCGGCTTCTTCATTGACGGCAATGGCACCATCGTCACCAATCATCACGTCATCGACGGCGCCGAAGAGATCACCATCCACACCAGCGATGGCCGTGACCTTCCGGCCGATATCGTCGGTTCTGACGAGTTGACCGACCTCGCGGTCCTTCGCGTGCGTGGCGGCGGCCACTTCCCGTATGTGACCTTTGACGACGCCACACATGTTCGCGTCGGCGATTGGGTTGTCGCTGTCGGTAATCCGTTCGGCCTCGACGGCACGGCGACAGCGGGGATCGTCTCGGCGATGGGCCGGCGCGACGCAGGTTCCTCGGCTTACGTCGATTACATGCAGATCGACGCGCCGATCAATCGCGGCAATTCGGGCGGCCCGACGTTCGATCTGGCCGGCAATGTCATCGGCGTGAACAGCGCCATTTACTCGCCGACTGGCGGCAGCGTCGGCATCGGCTTCGCCATTCCGTCAAACGTCGCACGCCAAGTTGTGCAACAATTGCTTCATGGCGGCCGCGTCACGCGGGGTTGGATTGGCGTTTCAATTCAGCAGCTCGATGACGACATTGCGCACAGTCTCGGTCTGCCGAACGCGCATGGCGCGCTGGTCGGCTCGGTCGTGTCGGACGGCCCGGCCGCCCGCGCAGGCGTCCAGCAGGGCGATGTCATCCTCACGTACAATGGGCAAGATATCCAGGACAGCCGCGACCTGACGCAGCGGGTTGGGGCTACGCCGATTGGTCAAAACTCGCGTTTGGAGATCCTACGTAGCGGTCAGCGCCGGACGCTCACCATCCAACCGCGCGAACGGCCGTCCGAGCAGCAGCTTGCCAGTGCTGACGGCGGTTCGAACAACAACAGCCAAAACGCGGCCCCACAACAGCCAAATGTGGTGCAAGGCGCGCTGGGCGTCACCGTCCGGCCGATTACGCCCGCCGAGCGGACACAGTGGTGGAAGACGACGCCGACATGGCTGAAAGCCTAAAGGCGTCGCTGACTGCCGACGATCATACGGTCGATGTCGCCGGTGATGGCGAACTCGGCCAATCGATGGCCAGCGAGGGCGGTTACGACGTGATCGTGCTCGATCGGATGCTGCCGAAGAAACTCGGCGTATCGGTTGTGCGCGATCTGAGGGATCAGGGTGTTTCGACGCCAGTGCTGATCCTGTCGGCACTCCACGACGAGGACCATCGGGTTGAGGGTCTGAACGCGGGAGCCAACGACTATCTCGGCAAGCCGTTCTCGACGCGTGAACTGCTCGCACGTGTGCGAGCCTTGTGGAACGGCCGCGATCGTGAACCGCAAACGCGCCTTGCGGTTGGCGATCTTGAGATGGATTTGTTGGCTCGCACGGTGAAACGGAGCGGCAAGAAGCTCGACCTGCAGCCGCGTGAGTTCCGATTACTCGAGTATCTCATGCGTCATGCCGGTCAGACGGTGACGCGCAGGATGCTGCTTGAGAATGTATGGGACTATCATTTCGATCCTCAGACGAACGTTATTGATGTCCATATTTCGCGTCTTCGCTCCAAGATCGACCGCGATTTCCCGCAATCTCTGCTGCACACGGTCAGAGGCTCGGGCTATCGTCTGGAGGGATGAGGCCTGACCTCGGCGCACTTCTAAAGACAACCACGTTCCGGCTTGGCCTCGTCCAAGCCGGAGTCGTGTTGGGTTTCGTCGTCGCGCTGTTGCTTTACGTGTATTTTGAAACTGCGGGGCAGTTGATCCGCGACTCGGATGTGCTCGCCGATCAGGAGTATGCCTCGCTTGAACGCTCTTATGCCGAAGGCGGCATTCGACGCTTGAACCAAGAGGTCGTGGAACGCGCCGCGCGTCCCGGGTCGATGCTTTACATTTTGGCGGAAAGCAGTGGCCATGTGATCGCCGGCGACCTGCCGACGCTGCCTTCCATTCCAGGCAGCAGTCCGCAGCGTGTGGATTTCAGCTTTGACCGCAACACGGCAGACGGAAGCGCGACGCATGTGCGCGCGCGCGGCCGCATGGGGCGATTGCTGAGCGGCCCGATCCTGGTGGTGGCGCGCGACCTTGGAGACACTGCGTTCATTGCCGGGCGCGTAACACGCGCCTTGTGGACTGTGGCGATCCTTGGTCTTGCGCTTTCCGTGATCAGCGGTCTGCTTGCGGCGTGGCAGGCGGCAAGGCGGGCTGAAGTGCTTGCCGGCACCGCACGCGAAGTGATGGGCGGCGACCTGACCCGGCGCGCGCCGGTGTTAGGCATTGGCGATGAATTTGACGAACTCGCGCAAGCCATGAACGGCATGCTCGACCGCATCGAAGCGCTTATGCAAACCACGCGCACCGCCGGCGATGCGATCGCTCACGATTTGCGCTCGCCGCTGACCCGTTTTCGGCAAAAGCTGGAAACCGCGCTCGAACAGCCCCCGAACTCCGAGGCCGATCGCGAAGCGTTGCGCAAGGCCGTGGAGGAAGCCGACCGGCTCCTCGATATGTTCGCAGCCATCCTGCGCCTCGCGCGCGTCGAGGCGGCCAGCAATTGGCGGCTCGAGCGTGTAAACGTCACCGACATCCTGCAGGAACTGGCGGAATTTTACGAACCCGCTGCCGAGGAGCAAGGACTCAAGTTCAGTGCGCAGGTGAACGAAAATCTCGCGGTGCGTGGCGATCAGGGCTTGTTCACGCAGGCAGTGTCGAACCTCGTGGAAAACGCGCTCAAATATACGCCGTCGGGCGGGCGCGTAGAGGTGCGGGCGATGCAGCGCCCGGACGGGCGTGTTGAGATCGATGTTCTGGACGATGGCCCGGGCGTGGCACCGGCGGAACGTGATCGCGTTGTGGAGCGGTTCGTGCGGCTGGAAGGCGCACGGACGACGCCGGGCGCTGGATTGGGTTTGAGCCTCGTCGCAGCCGTGGCGCGACTGCATCGCGGCGGACTGCATTTGCGCGACGGATTGGGTGACGACGGCAAAGGTCTGTGCGCGGCGCTGGTGTTGCCGGCGCTGGAGATGGCGCCGTGAGCGCTGCTGTCGCGGCCGCGCTCGCCGCCGGTCCGCCGCCGCCGCAGTTCACGGGAACGACATGGGAGAACCCGGCCGCCTCAGCCCTGGAACACGCCCCCTATCTGAAGCGTCTGATCGCGCGCCGCGAAGACATTCTGAACGACATCGATGACGCATGGCCGCAGCGCATGGTTGATGCGGCGATCGCTTCCGCTGACGCCATCGCTTGCGATCCGCCGGCGATCGAAGAAGCGATGCAGCGTCTGCGGACCGCCAAGGATCAAGTGCATCTGGCCACGGCGATCGCCGACCTGTCGGGGGCGTGGGCGCTGGAGCGCGTCACCGGCGCGATCACGGACTTTGCCGATGCAGCGCTGCGCGCGGCGGTTTCCGTTGCCGCAAGCGAACTCGCGCGCCGGGGTGAGATCGTGCTTGCAGAGAACCTGCGTGTGCCAGGCTTCGCCCTGATCGCGATGGGCAAAATGGGCGCGCGCGAACTGAACTATTCAAGCGACATCGACTTTTCTGTCTTCTTCGACGCCGAATTGCTCACCTCCGCGGGAGCGCGCGAGCCGCGCGTCGCCGCGGTGCGTTTGGTGGCGCCGCTGGTGCGGACGCTCGAAGAAGTCACCGCTGAAGGGTATGTGTTTCGGACTGACTTGCGGCTGCGCCCCGATCCGGGTTCGACGCCGGTGGCGGTGTCGATCGCGTCGGCGGAGCTCTATTATCAAAATCTCGGCCAGAACTGGGAACGCGCCGCCTTCATCAAGGCGCGCGCGGCGGCCGGAGACATCGCCTGTGGGCGGGCGTTCCTGTCAACGTTGGAGCCCTTCATCTGGCGCAAGCACCTCGACTTCGCCGCGGTCGAGGACGTGCATTCGATCAAGCGTCAAATCCTGTCCGCGCACAAAAGCGCTGAACTCGGCAACCCGGTTTTCGACGTAAAGCTCGGACGCGGCGGCATCCGTGACATTGAACTCTTCGCGCAGACGCAGCAGCTGATTTTGGGTGGCCGCAATCGGGAGCTTCGCAAGTCCGGCACGCTCACCGCACTGGATGCTCTGGCGGCTGCTGGCGCTATCGAAGGGCGTGCGCGCGACGCCTTAAGCGAGGCTTATGTCTTCTTCCGCGAGATAGAGCATCGCATTCAAATGCTAGAGGATGCGCAGACCCATCGGTTGCCGAGCGAGCCAGAGACCCGCGCTCGGGTGGCGGCGTTGGCTGGGTTCAGCTCGCTTGCCGATTTTGATGCGGCGGTGATCGAATGGCGGCGTGTGGTCGCCGATGTCGATCAGCAATTGTTCGGTGGCGGAGAAAGCCTCGCTGATCCGTTGGGAAGCTTGAGTTTCACCGGCGTTGACGACAATCCGGAAACGCTGGCGACCATCGGCAAGCTGGGCTTTTCCAACCCTGCTTTCGTGAGCCAGACCATTCGCGGTTGGCACCATGGTCGTATCCGCGCCATGCGCTCCGAACGCGCGCGTGAATTGTTGACCCGGCTAACGCCAAGACTGCTCCGAGCCCTTTCCGGCGCTGGCGATCCTGATCATTCGTTCGGGCGTTTCGCTGCGTTCTTCGCGGGTCTCTCGGCGGGCGTGCAAGTGTTGGCGCTGCTCGATGCGCGTCCGCAATTGCTCGACTTGCTGGCGCGGGTATTGTCGATCGCGCCGCGCCAAGCCGACGCGCTCTCGATGCGGCCCGCTCTCCTTGACGCCTTGATCGAGCCGCGCTTTGCGTCGCCGCTACGGGTCGACGAGCTCGGTGCGCGCGCCCGCGAATTGCGGCGGCGTCTTGCCGACGAAGTCAGCTTCGAGGCGCGCTTGAACGCCGCCCGTCGGTTCCAGCGCGAAGAGGCGTTTCGTATCAATGTGCAATTGCTTGATGGTCTCGCGGGCGCGCAAGAAGTGGGTGCGGCGCGCGCTGATCTCGCGGAGGCCTGCGTTGTGGCGATGGCCGATGCGGCGTTGGCTGAGACGGAGCGCGCGCTGGGCAAACAGCCGGGCGCATTCTGCGTGCTGGCGCTTGGCAAGTTCGGCGGCGTTGAGCTGTCGTCGCGTTCCGATCTGGACATCATGCTTGTCTATGACGCGCCGGCAGACGCGATGAACTCGGGCGATTTCTACACCAAGCTCACGCAGCGGCTTATCACGGCGCTTTCGGCGCCGACAGAAGAAGGCGCCCTCTACGATGTTGACGCCAAGCTACGCCCATCCGGCTCGAAGGGGCCGGTTGCGGTGAGGCTGTCCTCCTTCGAGCGCTACTACGCTGAAGAAGCGTGGACTTGGGAGCTGCTGGCGCTGACTCGCCTACGGGCGGCGGCGGGTGATGCAGCGTTGGGAGCGAAGGCAACGGAGATTGCCAGTGGCGCGATCAGCCGCCGTCATGATCGCGAAAAGGTGTTGCGCGATGTGCAAGAGATGCGCGGACTTATGCAGCGCGAACGCCCCGCGCGGAGCATCTGGGATTTGAAGCTTACGCCGGGCGGATTCGTGGATCTGGAATTCATCGCCCAGACTTTGCAATTGATCGGAGGCGCGCCTGAACTTCAAGCGCAGAACACGGGCGCGGCGCTCGATAAGCTCGTGCAAGGCGGCATGCTCCAGCCGGAGATCGGAACTATGCTGCGAAGCGCCTTCGCTTTGCTCAGCGACCTTAACCAGACCTTGCGCGTCAGTGTCGTGAGCAGCAGCGATCCCGGTTCCTGGCCGGCGCCGCTTAAGGCGCGGCTTGCGGAGATCGGCGGGGTGGCGGACTTCGAAGCGCTTGAAGCGCGGCTGCGGGGCGTTCAAAATGATGTTCGTGGGGCTTTTGTGCGATTGATTGGCGCGCCCGGCGACGGATCGGCCGCGCCGGCGCGTTCGAATTGATCCAGGCCGCCGCAGAGGCGCATGCGGGAGGGGTTGCGGCTGATGATCGATCCGGACGCCGAGACCGTCCGGCTAGCTGGCGCTGGCGACGTCCGCGCCGCTGAAACGCTCGTCCGCAGGCATCTGCCGAAAATGGTTGGACTCGCCCGCCGCATGTTGAATGACGGCGCCGAAGCCGAGGACGTGGCGCAAGAGGTGTTCCTGCGGGTTTGGCGCGAGGCGCCCAAGTGGCGACCAGGTGCTGCCAAGTTCGAAACCTGGATGCATCGGGTGGCGATCAACCTTTGCTACGACCGCATGCGCCGGCGCCGGGAAAAGGCTGATCCGGACGCCGGGATGGAGATGGCCGATCCGGCGCCCCTTGCGGGCGAAGTATGGCTGGCGCAGCAGCGCGCAGCCGCGGTCAACGCAGCGTTGGCGGCGTTGCCGGAACGCCAACGCGCCGCCCTCGCTTTGGTGCATTTTCAGGAGATGACCAACATAGCGGCGGCGGAAGCGCTTGAGATCAGCGTTGAAGCTCTTGAATCGCTGCTCGCGCGCGGGCGGCGAGCGATGAGGGCCGCCTTGGCGGACGTGGCGCAGGATTTGATCGACGACGCGGACGGCGCGTCGCGCGGGTGAGGGAAGGAAGAACCATGGACCGGGCACGGTTCGAGCATCTGCTGGACGCCTACGGCGCGGATTTCCGCCGCTGGCCGGCCAACGAACGCGTGCCGGCGGAAGCCTTCATGCGTGAGAACGCCCAAGTGCTTGCCCCTCTGTTGGATACCGCAGGCGCGCTCGACGCGAAGCTTGATCTTGCGAGGAGTTCACCGTCGCCGAGCGCCGGCCTGATCAGCCGCATTGTCGCTGCTGCACCGCGCGCTCGGGCTGCGCCACGGCGGACCAATTATGCGCCGGCGGGCTGGGCATTGGCTGCATGTACGCTGCTCGGCGTGCTGATCGGGTACAGCGGTGGCGCGCTCGCCGCGCCATCTGCGGACCAGGACGACTATTTCGCTGCCGCGTTCGAAGCGCCTCCAACGATGATCGACACTGGAGATCCCGGATGAGTGAGCGGACCTTCCCTTGGCGGACGCTCCTGTTTGTGTCGGTCGCGATCAACCTCTTGATCGTGGGCGCAGCGGCTGGCGCTTACAGCGCCGGCGTACGCCTCGAGCGCGCTGCGCCGCCCGCCGCGACGGCGTTAGCTGGGCCACGCGCTATGATGGCGTCGTTGCCGGCGGATACACGGACCAAAGTGCGCGACCAGCTTGCGCGCACGTGGGCGGAAACGCGCGCGTTGCGCCAGAGCGCGGCTCAGGCGCGGCGCGACGCGTTCGACATCGCGGCGACAGAGCCGTTCAACGCCGCAAGCGTTCGTTCCGCCTTTGCCCGGGTGCGGTCGTCCGATGACGCCGCCCTTGCGGCGTTTCATAACGATATGATCGAAGCCCTCGCACAAATGACGCCGGAGCAACGACAGCGTGCTATCGCGGCTTTGCGCGGCGCCAGCCCGATCCGGCGCGCCGCATCGCGCGACAGCGTGGCGCAGCCGGCGACCGGCGCTCCCCTTCAGCCAAATGCTGTGACACCGCGCCCAAGATTTCGTGAGACAGTACGCGAACGCATTCTGGAGCGGCGCGAACGGCGGCGTGAACGCCAAGGCCCAACGCCGTAGCTGCTTATTCCGCGGCTTCGGCTTCCGCCTCGCGGCGACCACCGAACGTGCGCGGCAGCGTCACGGTGACGATCGTGCCGCGCCCGACCTCGCTCTGGATGGAAAGCTTGCCGCCATGCATTTCCGCGAGCGACTTGGTTAGCGCGAGACCAAGGCCGGTGCCGGAATTGTTTCGCGCCAAGTCCTGTTCAACCTGTTCGAACGGACGCGCCAGGCGCGGCAGATGCTCCGGCGGGATGCCGCAACCGGTATCGATCACGCGAAGCGTAAGGCTGTCTGGTCCTGCGCGGCCATGCACCATGATCGCACCCTTGTCCGTGAACTTCACGGCGTTCGATAGCAGGTTCAACAGGATTTGCTTCACGGCACGGTGGTCGGCCTCGATCTCCGGTAGGTTTTCCGCATCGGTGACGATGGACAGACCTTTTTCTTCCGCGCGGCGCTTGGTGAGGCGCACAGCCTGATCGATGGCAATCATCGGGTCCAGTGGACGTGGCGCCAACGTCAGCTTGCCGGCCTCGATCTTGGCCATATCGAGGATGTCGTTGATCAGATCGAGCAGGTGGTTGCCGCTGTCGAAGATATCCTGCGCATACTGTTTGTATTGGGCGTTGCCGAGCGCGCCGAACAGTTCGCCCGCCATAATTTCCGAGAACCCGATCACAGCATTCAAGGGGGTACGCAGTTCGTGGCTCATATTGGCGAGGAAGGTGCTCTTGGCGCGGCTGGCTTCCTCCGCTTTATGACGTTCTTCCTGAGCCTCGCGCGCCAGCGCTTTGATGCGATATTCCTGGCTCTCCGCACGGCTAAGCGCGTCCGACAACCGACGTTCATTCCGCGCCAGTTCCTCTTCCTTGCGCTTCAGAGGCGTGATGTCCACGCCGACCGTGATGACGCCGCCATCGGCGGCGCGCCGCTCGACGATATGCAGCCATTCGCCCGAGTTCAGTTCAATGACGCGGACGTCTGGATTATTGGCGTCATGCTTTTCACGGCGAATGCTGGCGGCGGAGGCTGCGGCTACCGCTTCGTACGACACGCGCGGCCGCAGCAGCTCAGGTCCCAGTTTGAAGGTCGCGGCGAAACTTTGATTCCATAGGAGCAATCGGCGGCGCGCATCCCATAAAGCGAATGGGCCCGAGAAGTTCTCAATTGCCGCGCGCAATTGGCGCTCAAGACGCGACACGCGCGCCTCGGCTTCATGGTGTTGCGTTGCGTCGATGACAGTGCCGAACAGCCGTGTTTCGGCGCGACCGCTGGCGTCCTCAACGGACGCGCCGCGAATTTCAATCCAGCCATAGCCATTGGCGCGCGCGGCGCGGAAGCGTGCGTCGAGCAGGCCAGATTGACGCGCGCGCCGGAATTCCTCCTCCACGGCGAAGCGGTCCTCCGCGATGACCAGGCTAAGCAGGTCCCGCAGCGGCAGCATATCGTGAGCGGCGCCGAGCAGACGTGCAGCTTGCTCGGAAAGCTGAATGTCATCGCTGGCTGGCCGCCATTCGACGACGCCAACCTTGGCGCCATCCGCTGCTATGCGGAAATGCGTTTCCACGCGTTGCGCTTCGGCCTCGGCCATGCGCGCGCGCTGGGCGTTTTGACGCATCAGCATGTAGAGAACGCCCATCGCGGCTAACGGCGCCGCCGCCACCAAGGCAAAACGCGACAACGCGCCCATCCACAAGTCCACGGCCGAGGGCGCCGGGGACGCTACCGCGACGCGCAATCCGCCCGTCGTTTGGGTTTGTGCGGCGGCCCAAGATTGATCACTTGAATCCGAAAACATGGCGCCGGCGTTGTGGGCGGTGGCGACCTGCAATTGTTGTTGTGCGTGTGGGCCTGCCGCTGCGAGCGACGGCGAGGCATAGATGACGATGCCTGTATTGGATGCGATCAACACACGGGCGTTGCCATCGAAGTGCGGCAGCAATTGGCTGCCGTCCAGCACCGCCACAACAGCGGTATCGCCGCTTTGTTGCACGACAACTGGGGCCGTCGAATTGCGGCCCATGTCCGGCGCGCCCACCCAGGCGCGGGCGCCGCCCGCTTCATGAATGGCGGCGATCACAAGCGCCATGCGCGATGGATCTGTAATTGCTTCGACGCCGCCGGTGCGGTTCACCACCGCGGCCGCGCCGATCGGCGGCGCATGCGCAGCGGCGTTGGCGACGTCTGCAGCGCTCGCCACGAATTGGGTGACGCCTCTCGTGCTGCCGAGCGCAACGCCAATATTCGCGTTGATCCGCTCAGCAACGAGCGCTGTGGCCGCGCCTTGCGCATCGAGGATCGAGTTTTCGGCGTTGTCGTGATGCGCCTTGATCTGCAAGCCGATCGCGACGGTGAACGCGAGCGTGAACACGGCCACCAGCGCCATGAATGGCTTACTGCCTTTGTCGGTAGGCGCAGCCACGCCCACCTCGTGTGAAGTCGCAGTCGACAAAGAAGTTTCCCCGGCCGCCCCGAATCGCCGTGTGACGCTTCTGACGAACCTAAATGGTAACGATTGCTTAAAGGGCCTGTCGAGCCGTTTGCGAACGGTTTTCGCAGGTGCGTTCAAATGCGCCGGCTTGGTCTCACGCGAGCGTGCGTTCGACGACCTCCCGCGTGTTTTTCGACAAGTCCGGCAACGCCTTAAGGTGTTCCAAAGCTGCCCGTGCGTGTTGTTGACGACTCGAATCGAATCGCTTCCACGACTCAAAGGGTGTGAGCAAGCGCGCCGCCAGCGCCGGGTTTAGCGGATCGATCGCTTCAGCGATGCCGGCCAGGAACCGATAGCCGCCACCGTCGGCTTCGTGGAATGCGCGTGGGTTCCGCATTGCGAAGGATGCGGCAAGCGCGCGCACGCGGTTTGGGTTGCGCAAGTTGAAGTCAGTGTGTGCGCGCAGGCGCTCAACACGAGCGAGTGCATCCGTGCGCGGTGATGCGGCTTGCACGGCGAACCATTTGTCAATCACCAATGGGTTCTCGCGCCACTTCGAATAGAAGTGTTCGAGCGCGTCGTCGAAAGCAGGGCTGCCGGATGCTCCAAGCGCATCGAGCGCGGCGGCGGCTTCGGTCATGCTGGTGGCGCTTTGGAAGGCGGCGGTGAACACGCTGCCTTCTTCGACGCCCAGCGATGAAAGCAAATCGAGCGCTGCGCTCTTTAGCGCGCGCCGTCCCGCGGCCTCGGCGCTCGGCGAGAATGGCTGCTCGCCTTTGAGACCGGCGATGCTTTCAAGCCGCGCGCGGTGGGCGGTTGCAATGGCGCGTCGCAATTCTTCGCGCGACGCGAAGAGGCGCTCCGGGTCGGGCGAGGCGGAGGCAAGCAGAAGCTCGTTCAGATCCGGTAACCGTAGCGCCAAAGCGGCGAAGGCGGGGTCCTCCTGAGCGCGATCGAGCTCGCGGCCGAGCGCACTCGCCAATTCGGGGGCATGCCCGTCGTCGCCGCTCAGCATGATCTCGCGCGCGATGGATTGGCCCGCTTCCCAGCGCGTGAATGGGTCGGGATCGTGCGCCATTTGCGAGAGGCGCTCCTTGATCGAGAGCCCATCGTCGAGCGTCACGGGCGCAGAGAAGCCGTGCAGAAGCGCGGGAATGGGCTGTTCAAGCACATCGGCGAAGTGGAACGTCCGCTCGGCGGCGTCCAAGACGAGGTGGTGTTCAGTGCGCGAGATCGTGTCGCCCTCGAGCTTAGCGGCGATACGGGCGCCATCCGCGGCGATGAACGACACCCAGAGCGGAATCGGCGAGGGCGCTTTGCTCGGCTGGCCCGGTGTCGGCGCGATATGCTGCGAAACGGTGAGCGCGTAACCGCCCGTCTGCGCATTGTACTGGCCGCGCGACTTCACCGACGGGGTGCCCGCTTGCTCGTACCAGCGCATGAATTGCGAAAGATCGCGGCCCGACGTTTCGGCGAAGCAGGCAATGAAGTCCTCGACTGTGGAGGCTGTGCCGTCGCGGCGCTCGAAATAGAGTTGCATGCCGCGGGCGAAGGCGTCTTCGCCGATGATCCGCTTCAGCATGCGGATCACCTCGCCGCCTTTTTCATAGACGGTCGCCGTGTAGAAATTGTCGATCTTCTGATAGCTCGACGGCCGCACGGGGTGTGCGAGCGGGCCCGCGTCTTCGCCGAACTGGCGGGCGCGCAGGCGTTTCACGTCCTTGATCCGTTGTACTGGGCGAGAGCGCTGGTCCGCGCAAAACTCTTGCTCGCGATAGACCGTCAGACCTTCCTTGAGGCACAGCTGAAACCAGTCGCGGCAGGTGATGCGGTTTCCGGTCCAGTTGTGGAAATACTCGTGGCCGACCACCGCTTCGATCGCCTCGAAGTCGGCATCTGTCGCCGTCTCGGCGTCGGCCAAGATCAGTGACGAGTTGAAGACGTTGAGACCCTTGTTTTCCATCGCGCCAAAATTGAAGTCGCGGACGGCGACGATGTTGAAAAGGTCGAGATCGTATTCGCGCTTGAAAGCGTCCTCGTCCCATTTCATGGCGCGCTTCAGCGCATCCATCGCATAGCGCGCGCGCCCGGAATCGCCAGGATCCACATAGATTCCGAGGGCGACTTTGCGGCCGCTCTTGGTGGTGAAGTCGTCGTGAATGGATTCGTAGCGACCGGCGCAGAGCGCAAAAAGATAAGAGGGCTTGGGATGGGGATCGACCCAGATCGCATAGTGGCGCCCATCTTCCATGTCGCCCGACTCGGTGAGATTGCCGTTCGAGAGCAGCGTGGGATACTGCTCTTTGTCCGCCTCAATGCGCACCGCGTAGCGAGCCAGAATGTCCGGGCGGTCGAGGAAGTAGGTGATTGCGCGGAAGCCTTCCGCCTCACACTGCGTACAGAAGCGGCCGCCGGACATGTAGAGGCCTTCCAGCGCCGTGTTTGCTGCCGGGCTGATGCGCGTGACGATTTCGAGGCGGAAGTTCGCGGGCGGCGCGTGGATGATGAGTTTCTCTGGGTCGACCGCATAGGCGCTCGGATCGAGAACTTGGCCGTCAATTGAAAGGCTTTGCAGCTCCAATCGTTTGCCATCGAGCACGAGTGGCGCAACTTTATCGCCGGCGCGCAGGACCTGACTACGCGCAGCCACCAAAGTGGTGTCGGGATCGAGTGAGAAAACGAGCGCGATCTCGTCAATGGAGTATGCTGGCGGCTGGTAGTCCGCGAGGTGGACGGTCACATTGTCGGCGTCGCGCATTCAGGCCTCCATGGAGGCCTGACATGAGCCGCGATCAGTCGAAAATCAATGCGCCTTACTCAGCCGCGGCGATCGCGTCGCCTGCTCGCACGGACGGCTCATGATAAATGGCGGCCAATAGCACCTCCGCTTGTTGTGCGAGTTCAAAGAGCTGGCGTGGTGTTTCGTGTGGGTGGTCCTGAGCGAATTCGATCAGTTCGCGCGCCACCCGCATTAGGCGCAACGCGTTGGCGATGACGCGCGCCTGGTGCTCGATGCGAGCTGGGTCGCGGTCGTACTCAGTCATGGGTACGCGCCAGCCTCCCCAATCCTTCTCGTCGGTAACGACGACCGGGAATGTTCCGGGATTGGGGTGTCTTGGGTCGCGCGCGTCGGCCGACAGCCTATTGACGGCGCGCAGCACGCGCCAGTTTTCGATTTCGATAAGGTCCGGCTTCGCGGGAGACTGCTCCTCCGCCGTCAACTCGTGTGCTTGAAAGTCGCGCCCCAGGCCCACGTCGTAGGTGACCCTGAGCGGTTCCTCAACGCCTTTGACCCACTGCGGATTGACGCTCTCAATACCTGCCCACGTACCGACCGGTTTGACGTAGACGCGTTGGCCCTTGTGGAAGACCGCCTTAGCCATGAAATGCTCCACCCAATCGGAGCCGACAATACGCCTTGCGCCGTTGAGCCTTCGTGAACAGACATTGACGCCAAGACACTCTTTCGGCGGCCACGCCCTGCGCGTTAAGGTCTTCTCAACCAAAATGACCGGTTCGACCGGAGGAGGAGCGCTTGAACTTCGATTTTTCCGACGACCAGAAGAGCTTGAAGGACGAGGCGCGCAAGTTCCTCACCGACAAGGCAGGCGCGAAGGTAACGCGGCGTGTGCTGGACGACGCCAAGATTTCCTACGATGCCAACCTCTGGAAGGACGTGGCTGGGCTTGGTTGGCTTGGCGCCGCAATCCCAGAAGAGCACGGTGGGTTAGGGCTTGGCAGGCTGGAACTCTGCGTGCTTGCGGAAGAGCTAGGGCGCGCCGTCGCGCCCATTCCATTTTCCTCAACGGTGTATTTCTTTGCCGAGGCCGTCATGCTGGCGGGCAGCGATACGCAAAAGACGGCGCTGCTACCGAAGGTTGCGGCCGGTGAGTTGATTGGCTGCTTCGCCCTTTCGGAAGGGCCTGGCGCGCCCACGCCTGCAAGCATTCAAGCCAAGTTCGACAACGGCGCGCTCAGCGGCGCCAAAATTCCGGTGACCGATGGCGATTGCGCCAGCCATGCGGTGATCCTCGCCAAGGACGGTGCGGGCATTTCGTTGGTGTTGGTCGATCTCAATCAGGCAGGCGTAACGCGCACAACACTGAAGACGCTCGATCCAACGCGCGGCCACGCCAAGCTTGAGTTCAAAAACGCGAAGGCCGAGCGCCTTGGCGCAGCCGGTCAGGGCTGGGAGCTGGCGGAGGCAGTGCTCGATCGCGCCGCGGTATTGCTCGCGTTCGAACAGGTCGGCGGATCACAGGCGTGCCTGGAAATGGCCACCGATTATGCCAAGGGGCGCTACGCCTTCTCGCGCCAGATTGGTTCATTCCAGGCCATCAAGCACAAGCTTGCGGACATGTACGTTGCGATCGAGGTGGCGCGGTCCAACGCCTATTACGGCGCCTGGGCGCTTTCGACCGAGGCGGCGGAGTTGCCATTCGCAGCAGCCGCATCGCGCGCTGCTGCAAGCGATGCCTACTATCTCTGTGCCAAGGAGAACATCCAGACGCACGGCGGCATGGGCTTCACCTGGGACGTCGATTGTCACCTCTTCTTCCGGCGCGCCAAGCTGCTTGCGGTGCAAGCCGGCGCGCCGGCGGTATGGAAGGAGAAGCTGGTGAAACGGCTCGAACAGCGGAACGCCGCTTGATGCCGCAGATCATCTTCGAGAAGCGGGATGGCAAGTATGACGCCATGTTCGTCGAACGCCGTGGCGCGCTTGAGGAGATCTCCTGCCCCAAACAGCCGCCGATCCCACACGACATGTTTCACTACGCGGTAGAGCGGGTGCTGAAGCTACGGGGCTTCATTCATCGCGCCGCTGCTGGCGAGGGCGTGGGCTTTCGCATGACCGAGGAGGCCGAGAGCGAAGCGGTGGAGCGGCTGGTGGAGACGATGCAAGCGGATAGCTGGAGCGGACGTCCGCCGCCGGCCGAAGTGATCGACATGTTTCTGACCACCTGCGCGGCGCGCAACACGGAAGCCATCACGGTCAGCGAGGAGGCGATCGTCGCTATCCGCGCTGAAATCGACCGGCTCGCGGCGGAGTGGAATGCACTCCCAACGTGCGGCCGCATGACACTCGACGTTTGATCGGAGCGAACACAAATGGATTTCAACGACACGCCCGAGGAAGCCAAATTCCGCGCCGAAGCGCGCGCGTTTCTCGAAGCTAATTGCAAGCCGAAGGCGGCTGAGAACGATCGCATGAACCGCTCGCTCAACCCGGCGGAATACATGAAGGCGGCCAAGGCCTATCAGAAGAAGAAAGCAGAAGCCGGGTTCGCCGGCATCACCTGGGCAAAGGAGCAAGGCGGGCGTGGTTTGCCGCCGATCTTCGCGGTGATCTTCAATCAGGAGGAAGCCAAGTTCGATGCGCCCGCTGGTGTGTTCGCCATCGGCCTCGGCATGTGCGTGCCGACGGTGATCGCGTTTTCGGATGAAGCGACCAAGGATCGATACGTCGCGAAGGCGCTGCGTGGCGAGGAGATTTGGTGCCAGCTGTTCTCCGAACCAGGCGCCGGTTCGGATGTTGCGGCGTCGAAGACCAAAGCCGTGCGCGACGGCGATGATTGGATCGTCAACGGCCAGAAGGTGTGGACCACCGGCGCGCATTTCTCCGACTTCGGTATTCTACTCGTGCGCACCAATCCCGACGTGGAGAAGCACAAGGGCCTCACCATGTTCATTGTCGACATGAAGGCCAAGGGCGTTGAAGCGCGGCCGATCCATCAAATGTCCGGCGGGCGTGACTTCAACGAAGTGTATTTCACCGACGTGCGCATTCCTGATGCAAACCGTCTCGGTGACCCGGGTCAAGGCTGGGGCGTTGCACTTGTGACGCTGATGAACGAACGTCTCGCGGTGGGTGGCTCATACGGCCCCGACTACAAGGAGATTTTCGAGTTCGCCAAGACCGTCAATGCGCCGAACGGCGAAGGCGCGTTGATCAAGGACGAAGCCTTCCGCATGAAGCTGGCTGATTGGATCGTGCGTGCAGAAGGCTACAAGCTGGCGAAGTTCCGCACTATGACGGCGCTCTCGAAGGGACAGACGCCCGGGCCGGAGAGCTCGATCGGCAAGGTGATCAACGCCAACCAGATGATGGACATCGGCAACACCGCCATCGAAGCGCTGGACCATTATGGCATCATCAATGACGCCGAGTACGCACCGCTCGAGGGCGCGTTCCATCAAAGCTATATGTTCGCGCCGGGTTTGCGGATCGCCGGCGGCACCGACGAAATCTTGAAGAATATCTTGGCCGAACGGGTGCTCGGGCTGCCGCAGGACGTCCGCGTCGACAAGGGCGTGGCGTTCAAGGATTTGCCGACGGGACGCTGACGTCTAAATGAATGCCGACACGGGGGTTGGCCAGGGAGGCTCTCATGCGCGCTCAGCATCTACTCGCTGCAATCGGCGTTCTGTCGATGGCAAGTTGCTCAACCGCTGCACAATTCGGGTCATCTTCGTCCATCACCGTTCCGATGGCGCTCGTCACCGCGACGGGCGCGGGATCGCCAGTGGGCTACATCACACTGCGCAACGGCGCCGGAGGCGTCGCGCTTGCATTGCATCTACGCGGCCTTCCCGCAGGCGATCATGGTTTCCACCTGCATGGCGGCGGCTCGTGTGCGCCGGGAGCGAATCCTGCGGGAGAAATGATTGCTGCTGGCGGCGCGGGATCGCACCTCGATCCGGCCAATTCCGGCCATCATGAAGGGCCCTCAGGTCAAGGCCATTTGGGCGATTTGCCGGTGCTTCATGTGGGCTCCAACGGAACGGCGTCGCAAGTGCTGGTCGCGCCGCGGCTGCGGTCGATCGATGAGTTGCGTGGTCATGCGTTGATTATTCATGCGGGCGGCGACAACTACAGCGATACGCCCGCTCCACTTGGCGGGGGCGGCGTTCGTATCGCCTGCGGCGTTGTGAGCTAGGCGGCGCCGCGCGCGCTTCATTCGCGATCACAGAGTGTCGTACTGCTTGCGACCAACGGGACGCCGCAGGCGAACTTTGCGGTTGCGTGCATGAAAATTGTCGGCATGGGTCTTCGGCGTGGGAGATCCGAGCATGCTGCTGAGCCGTCGTACCTTGTTTCAATCCAGCGCGGCGTCACTGGCGCTGGTTTCCGCTGGCTGCTCCGCAACGCCGACTGAAGCGCCGGAAGCGACGTTGTCGGCGATTACCGAGCAGCTGCTGAACGATTATCCGGAGGGCGCGACCAGCGCTGGTGTCGACACCGGCGCGCGCGCCGCGCTGCGCGGCAAGCTCACGGATCGCTCAGGCGCCGGCCAACAAGTCATCGCCGCGCAAGTAGGTGATGCGCTGGCGCGGCTTGAGCGCATCGACCTCAGTCGTTTGCAGGGTGAGTGGCGCACGCATGTGGATGTGGTGCGGACCGCTTACGAGATCGCGCGCGATGGCTTCGCGTTCCCGTTCGGCGATGTGGCGATCTTAGATTCAAATTGGTCGTACCGGAACTCACCTTACGTCCTGTCGCAGAATGTCGGC
>JACQAC010000074.1 GCA_016195245.1 Pseudomonadota bacterium | reverse complement strand
TGATTGAGGTTGTTGTTGTACTGGCTGACGAAGACATCGCGGGACCGCACGAAGCGGCGCAGCAACGGCGGTGTGAAGGCGTCGTCGAGCACGCGGTCTGCGAGCGCAGTGCGCGTTGGGTTCGGCTTGACGGCTGCTTCGGTGGGGCCGTCGGTCATGTCATCTCAGCACACCTTCACCGCTGGGCGCATGCATACAACCTAGCAAGCGCCACGACGCACGCAAAAACGCCGCGGCTTTGGGGCCGCGCCGTTTGATAATGGCGCCGTGATCTCGCTTAGAGCGCGGCGAGGCGCATCATGCGGCGCAGTTCGTCGGGCTCGCCGGCGACGCGGCGCTTTTTGGCTTGGCTGGGTTGATACGCAAGCCGCGCATGGTCGGCGCAGTATGGGCTGCCGACCGCGCCACGACCGCAGAATGCGAATTCAGGATCGGTGGGATCGCCGATCGGAAATTTGCACATGCTCTCGTTGAGCGTGAGCACATTGGCGGCCTTGCCGTCTTCGCCCTTCAGCGGTTCGAGGTGCGGGATTACGACGCTCGGCGTCAGGCGCGGCATGTGCATGCGCGGCGCGGACGGGCCGATGATGCGGGGACGCGAGGCGCGTACCGGGCGCTTCGCAGGCCGGGACGGGGTGGCGCGGCCAGCCAGACCCAGGCGGTGAACTTTGCCGATGACGGCATTGCGGGTGACCCCGCCCAATTGCTTGGCGATTTGGCTTGCCGACAGACCCTCGGTCCACAGCTTGCGCAGCAACGCGACGCGTTCTTCGTTCCAGCCCATAGTCAGCCCCTTTAATCTAGCCCATGCTTGCCTTACGGCAGGCTCCGCTTCCCGGCGGAGTCCCCCGGGCCATTTCGGGCTCGAAGGACGGACCAACACTCGCCTTTCTGGTGAGCTTGTCAATGGATTGGGGTCTAGAATTGGGGATATACCACATAGTGTGGGTTATCCACCGTGGTTGGCGAATCACTCACAGCTTGCCAAGCGGCTGTCCAAGTGGACGCGAACCATTATCTAGCCCACAAACCAGCGCTTAGCCGGCTTGCCCGACTATCCCGCGCCCGAAAGCGTTAACGATTTATGAAAGGGCCCGTTCTCGTTATGGACACCGGCGTCTCCACCGCAATTCCGTTGTCTTCGCGCCACTACGGGGCGGTAAATTGGCTGGGGCTGCAGACGCTGATCCAGCGCGAGATCAAGCGCTTCATGAAAGTCGGCGCGCAGACCGTGTTCGCGCCCTTGGTGCAGACGCTGCTGTTCATGATGGTGTTCAGCCTGATCCGCACCGGCTTCTGGCCGGGCACGACGCACCATTACGCAGACGGACTCGCGGCGGGCCTCGTGATGATGTCGATCCTCTCGAACGCTTTTCAGAATTCGTCGTCGTCCATCGTCATCGCGAAAGTGCAAGGCAACGCGGTGGATTTTCTGATGCCGCCTTTGTCGGCGCTGGAATTGACGATCGCCTTCATTCTCGGCGCGGCGGCGCGCGGCTTGCTCGTCGGCGTGGTGAGCTTGGTGGCGATTTGCTGGATGGCGAACGTGGTGCCGGATAATCCGCTGGTGGCTCTGTACTATGCCCTAGTGGCCTCGGTGATTTTCGGCGCGATTGGTTTGTTGGGCGGCGTGTGGGCCGACAAGTTCGATCACCTGGCGGCGGTGACGAACTTCATCATCGTGCCGCTGACGTTTCTCTCCGGCACGTTCTATTCAACGCAAGTGCTGCCCGAGCCGATGCGCTCGATCTCACACTACAATCCGGTGTTCTCGCTTATCGATGGCTTTCGCTACGGCTTCATCGGTCATGCTGACGCGCCGTTGTGGCGTGGCGGGCTGATCACCGGCGCGCTGGCGCTGGCGCTGTGCTGGGCGTGCTGGGCGGCGTCTTGGCGCGTTGCAACGCTAAGGCGATCAGCGCTTCGACTTCCGGGCGATCGAACGTGTCGTCATCTTCGAGACGAATGTGGCGAACAACGCTGCCGGCGCCGCGCAATATTCGCTTCGGATCAGGCAACTTTGCGCCCTGCAAGAAGAAAAGACTTAAGCCTTTCGCCTGCGCTGCGATTGAAAAAATGGCGTCACTCGCTTTGTCGTTGGGGCCGTAGGCGATCACGAAGAAATTATAGTTGTCATAAACCATCTCAGCTGCCTGCGGAATTCGCCTACGCATTTTGGCGCGCGTCACGCGAATGCGCTTGGCCATCTCAGGCGTGAACTTTGCGATGAAGCTAGCGAGTTGTTTTTCCGGTGTTGGCGCCTTTGCGGCCATCGCTTCGCCCTTCTCTAGCTCAGCGCCCGCGCCAACACCGGCAAAAACACGTCCATCCGGTAGTCGACGTCCATGTGGTCGTCGTCGAATTCTTCGTAGGTGTGGGCGATGTTGGCGGCTTTGAGCTTCTTGGCGAAGCGGCGCATGCCGAGATGAATGCGGAAATTGTCGTGGTCGCCGCAATCCATGTAGATAAGTTTGAGCTTCTTCAGCTCACTGCCCTTCTGGTCGAACATCACCACGGGGTCGCATGCGAGCCAATTGTTCCAGCGCTCAGGAATGAATTCGCCGGTGTAGGGATCGAGCGGCAGACGCATATTCATGAATTGCGTCGGATCGGGATCGTAGAAGGCGCCCTGTGCGAAATCCATCATCGCCACTTGCTCGCGGAAGCTGGATTTCTTCTTGGCGAGCGTTGAGGTCCAGAGTTTCTCAATCGAGTAATCGTGCTTGGCGAGCAAATTGAGATCGTCGAGCAGCGCGGGAATGTAGAGCGCGTCGAAGCCCATATCGCCGCTATTGATGGAGATGGCGTCCCAGAAATCAGCGCGATGCAGCCCATGCCAGGCGGCGCCGTAACCGCCGGAGCTCTTGCCGAAAACGCCGCGCCGGCCCTTGCCGCCGCAATTGAATTTACTTTCGACGAGCGGGACGATTTCATCGCAGATGTAGTCGGCGTAGCGGCCGCTGCCGGCGCTGTTGAGATACTGGTTGCCGAACAGCTTGGTGAAGCAATCGGGAAAAACCACAACGACGCGCGGCATGCCTTCATGCGTGAGGCGGCCGAGGCGCTCGGGCACATTTTCCGAGGTCGGCGACCAGTTCACGTGGGCGAGCGCGGAGCTCATGTAGCCCTTCAAGTCGACAAGGATCGGCAAGCTTTCAGCCGGCTTCCAATTCGGCGGCGTCCAGACGATCAGCTCACGCGTGGTCGGATCGCCGAGCGGATTGCCCTGTAAGACGTCGGATTTGTGAACGAGGCGATGCACCTCGCCTTGCGGGGCTTCGAAGCTACGGCGCATAACGTCTCCTGAATTCGGGACCGTAATGTCACATGACGGCTTTACGTGAAAGCAGCGCAACTTTTATCGCCGCCCATTCAAACGAAATCTTCTTGTGGGTTGCCTTCGCGCTTGCCCTCGTGAGCATCGCAATGACGATGGCATGGGGCCTTCGAGGCATTGCTGCGTCCCTCTTTCTGCCCTTTTCCGTCGCAGCGCTGATCTGGTTCGTTTCTCTCGGCTGGGACTATGCCGTTCTTGCCGATCGCTCAGACTCTGCACGCGACGGCTTCGGGGTAGGCCTCGTTACTTAGGCCTGGATCGCACTTCTGTGGTGCGTTGCGGCGGGATTTGGCGTGCTTGGAGGACTAGTCGCACGCTCAGACGGCCTTGAGGCCAAGACTGCCATAATGCGCCGCCGTATTTGCGTCGGCGTCGCTTGACCCTGCGCCCGGCACGGCCCAAAAACCGCCTTCCAAAAATCCAGGACCCGCAAGAAATGCCCGCAACCGAAAGCCATTTACTTCCCGTCTACAGCCCGCCGGAGCAGCTGTTCGTGCGAGGTGAGGGCTGCTGGATTTGGGACGACAAGGGCGAGCGCTATTTGGATTGCATCGCGGGCATCGCGGTGGACGCACTGGGGCACGCGCCGCCGGTGCTGGTGAAAGCGCTCACTGAGCAAGCGGGCAAACTCTGGCACACGTCGAACATGTTCAAGATCAAGGGCCAAGAAGAGCTCGCGGCGAAATATTGCGCGCACTCGTTCGCGGACGTGGTCTTCTTCACCAACTCCGGCACCGAGGCGATCGAAGGCTCGCTGAAGACGGTGCGCAAATTTCACACCGCAAACGGCAATCCTGAGCGCATCGATATTATCGGTTTCCAGGGCTCGTTCCACGGCCGCTCGTATGCAGCGATCAATGCGTCGGGCAACCCGAGTTATCTCGAAGGCTTCGGGCCGAAGCTGCCCGGCTACTTGCAAGCGCCGTTCGGCGACATTGAAGCGGTTAAGAAGCTGGTCGGCCCGACGACGGCAGGGATCATCATCGAACCGGTGCAAGGCGAAGGCGGCGTACGCGCGGCGCCGGAAGCCTTCTTGAAAGCGCTGCGCAAGCTCGCGGACGACAACGGCTTCCTGCTGATCTTCGACGAAGTGCAGTCAGGCGCTGGCCGCACCGGCAAATTGTGGGCGCATGAGTGGGCTGGCGTGACGCCGGACGTGATGGCCGTGGCCAAAGGCGTGGGCGGCGGCTTCCCGATGGGGGCGTTCCTGGCGACGCGCGAAGCGGCCAAAGGCATGGTCAAAGGCGTGCACGGCACCACTTTCGGCGGCAATCCACTGGCGATGGCGGTGGGCAATGCCTGCTTCGACGAACTCTCGCAGCCGAAATTGCTCGAGCATGTGAATGTGGTGGCGAACCGCTTGGGCCAAGCGCTGGAAGGCGTGAAGGATCGGCATCCGAATTTGGTGGTCGAGACGCGCGGACGCGGATTGCTGCGCGGGCTGAAACTGAGGATCGATCCGAAGCCGCTGCAAGCGAAACTGCGCGACCGCAAAGTGCTGGTCGGCGTCGCCGGAGAAAATGTGCTGCGCATGGCGCCGCCGCTGATCATCGACGAAGCGCAAATCAGCCAAGCGGTCGACGCGATCGACGCAGTGTTTGCTGAGCAAATGGCAGAGGCCGGCGCGTGAACACCGCGCCGCGGCACTTCCTTGACATCGCGCCGCTTTCGAAGACTGAGGTGCGCGCGATCCTGGATGAAGCCCATCGGCGGAAGGCCGCTCGCGCCGGTTGGCCGAAGGCAAAGGTGGACGAAGACGCGCCACTTGCGGGCCATGCGCTGGCGATGATCTTTCAGAAGAATTCGACGCGCACGCGCGTGTCGTTGTCGACGCCGTGATGATCCGCGCCAACAATCACCAGGATGTGGTGGATTTTGCAGCAGCGTCGGATGTGCCAGTGGTAAACGGGCTCACGGATTTCTCGCACCCTTGCCAGATCCTGGCGGATATCATGACGATCGAGGAACGGCTCGGCGCGGTCGAGGGCAAGACCATCGCCTGGATCGGTGACGGCAACAATGTGTGCGCGAGCTTCGTACATGCTGCCGAGAAGCTGAAATTCCGGCTGAAGATTGCAACGCCTGCTTCTTATGCGCCGAAGACCCAGGAGCTGGCGGCGGCGCGGGCGGCTGGCGCGGATGTGACGGCGAGCCATGACGCGCGCACGGCGGCTTCCGGCGCCGACGTAATTGTGACGGACACTTGGGTGTCGATGGGCGATGCGGACAAGGATGCCCGCATGGCGGCGTTCCCGCCGTTCGCGGTGAATGATGATGTAATGGCGGCGGCGAACCGCGACGCGATTTTCCTGCATTGCTTGCCCGCGCATCGGGGTGAGGAAGTCACCGAGGCGGTGATCGACGGGCCGCGGTCTGCGGTGTGGGACGAGGCGGAGAACCGCATCCACGCGCAGAAAGCGGTGCTGCTGTGGTGCTTGGGGAAGATTTGAACGGCCACGCCACAATGAGTCATTCCGGACGCGCGGAGCGCGCTCCGGAATCCTGGGGTAAGCGTCGTGATCTATGACCCCTGGGCTCCGGCTCTCCCTTCGGTCGGCCGGAATGACTCTGGATTAGCCAGTGGTGTCAGCCCACATAGCGCCGATGCTTAGAGACGACCTCGTCGCGCCGTTCAGCTTGGACAATGCGCCTGTACGTGGGCGTATTGCGCGGCTGGGCGCGCTGGCGCTCGATCCGATCTTGCGGCGGCATGACTATCCGCGTTGCGTGGCGATGCTGTTGG
>JACQAC010000073.1 GCA_016195245.1 Pseudomonadota bacterium | reverse complement strand
ATGCCTTGCTCCGGTTCCCGTAGGCGTTCGATGCGTGCGTTGCGCTCAAGTCGCTCCTGCAACTGCGTGATTTCCTGGAAGCGCAACCAGTCGATGATCCGTGGCCGCAATGTTTCCAGACTCGGGACGCCGCGTTCACGGCGATCTTCGACGCGGATCAGTTCCCATTTGCCGTCAACTTGCACCGGCCCGACCAGATCGCCGACGTTGGCGTGTTCGGTCGCCTGACGGAAGCCAGCGTTCAGGTCGCTGACCGCGCCCCAGTCCATGTCGCCGCCATCGGCGGCGGAGTCGCGATCCGTGGAAAGTTCAAACGCCAACGCTTCAAAGCGTTCGCCGCGATCCAACCGCCGCTTTGCGGCATCGGCGGCTTCACGTGTGTCGAATTGAATGTGGCGTAGGTGAACTTCCTGGCCTTGGCCGAGGCGCGCTGTGTTTTCGTTATAGAGCCGCTCGATCGCTTGCTGATTGGTCGCGCGCTCGTCGATCTCTTCGTACACCGCCTGCGCCAACACTTGCTCACGCGCATTCTCAAGCTGGCGGCGCACGTCCGGCTGCCGGTCGAGCCCGCGCGCTTCTGCCTCCATCGCAAACAGGCGCACTTGGATCAGTTCTTCGAGCGCGAAGTAGAAAGCGTCCGAATTGGCGTCGAGGTCTTGGCCCTCTTGCAAGAGCCCGCGCGCCACCGCATGCGCGCGCACGTCTTCGACGTAAATTGGCCGGCCGTTGACGGTGGCCGCGACAATCGGATTGCGCACCGAGCCGTTATCGCCGGTTTGATCGCGCCCCAAGCCGCAGCCGGCAAGGCCAAGCGTCAGGGCAAAGAGGGCGGCAATGAGGGGGGCGCGCTGCAGCGAGACCATGCGTTCTGCGTCCTTAAGTTCCAGGCAGCGCACAAGATGCGCGCCCGGGAGGCCGCATTGACACCGCCAAGGGGCGCTCTTAAGTCTCGCCAGCGCACGAGTCGAGAGTGTTTTCGCACGCGGGCGCGCGGCGGAGAGCCAAGAAAAAGCCAATTAGCTCAACGCACTCCACCTGAAGCTCGGCGCCTTAAATTAGACGGCGCATCGGATTTAAGATCGCCCTTATGCTTAACCTCGCCAAGCAGATTTTCGGCTCCGTCAATGAGCGCAAGGTGCGCATCTTGCGGCCGATGGTTCAGCGCATCAACGCGCTCGAGGGAACCTTCGAGGCGCTGTCCGACGAGGCGCTCCGCAACAAGACCAGCGAATACCGCCAGCGCCTGGCCCGTGGCGGCAAGATCGACGAGGTGCTTCCGGAAGCGTTCGCCACCGTGCGCGAAGCCTCCAAGCGCGTGCTCGGCATGCGCCACTTCGATGTCCAAATGATGGGCGGCATGTTCTTGCACCAAGGCAAGATCGCTGAAATGCGCACCGGCGAGGGCAAGACGCTGGTCGCCACGTTGCCAGTGTACCTGAACGCGCTCGAAGGGCGCGGCGTCCACGTAGTTACCGTCAACGACTATCTCGCCAAGCGCGATAGCGACTGGATGGGCCAGCTCTATCGCTTCCTCGGGCTCTCCGTCGGCGTCATCGTCCACGGCCTCTACGACAACGAGCGCCGCCAAGCTTACGCCGCGGACGTCACCTACGGCACCAACAACGAGTTCGGCTTCGACTATTTGCGCGACAACATGAAGTATTCGTTGGGCGAGATGGTCCAGCGCGGCCACCGCTTCGCGATCGTTGACGAAGTCGACTCCATCCTCGTCGACGAAGCCCGCACGCCGCTGATCATCTCCGGCCCAACCGAAGATCGTAGCGAATTCTATAAGTCGATGGACGCGCTCATTCCGCTGTTGCGGCCTGAGCACTTCGAGCTCGATGAAAAGCAGCGCTCAATCACCTACACCGAAGAGGGCTCTGAGCGCGTCGAGGAGATGCTGGTCGAGCGCGGTCTGTTGCAGAGCTCGATGTATGAGCCTTCCAACATCTCGATCGTGCATCACGCCAACCAGGCGCTGCGCGCTCACAAGCTCTTCCAGCGCGACAAGGACTACATCGTCAAGGACGGCGAAGTCGTTCTCATCGACGAGTTCACCGGCCGCATGATGCATGGCCGTCGTCTATCGGAAGGCCTGCACCAGGCCATCGAAGCCAAAGAGCACGTCAACATCCAGCCGGAAAACCAGACGCTCGCTTCGATCACCTTTCAGAACTACTTCCGTCTTTACGACAAGCTCTCGGGCATGACCGGCACCGCGGCGACCGAAGCGCAGGAATTT
>JACQAC010000065.1 GCA_016195245.1 Pseudomonadota bacterium | reverse complement strand
GCCAGCGCGCTCGAATTGGTGGCGGTGATTGGGCAGACCTTCGGCAGTCGCGGCGAAGCCGTGCAAGCGCTGCCACAGCCGCCGGCCGCTGCGTTCGTCCTCTGTGTAGTCGCGCTGTTGTGGGCGTGCTTGTGGCGCGGCGGTTTGCGCTGGGGCGCGGTCTTGTTCTTCGCCGCGGGGATTGCCGTTTACGTGAATGCGCCGCGCCCAGTGGCAGCGTTCGACGGCGAATTACGCGCCATGTTTGTGCAAGACGAACACGGTGTTTGGACCCTCGCCGCGGGCTCCGGTCGCTCCACCTACGCGCGGGACCATCTGGGCGCCATGCTTGGGATTGCTCCGCCGGCCATCGAACGGCTTGCGCCGCCGCAGACTTGCTCAGAGGCGCAATGTTCGTGGGCGCTTGGTCGCAGCGCACTGCTGCTGGTGCGCAGCGGCGTTGGCTTCGCGGTGTGCGTTCCGAGCGCTGTTGTCGTCTCAGGGCTGGCCTCACCCCCCGACTACGCGTCGCACTGCCGGCCCAGTGCGCTCATCTCGTCGAACGATCTGACGCGACAGGGCGGGGCGTTCATCTATCCCAACGGTCCGCAGCTCCGTCTCGTTCGCGCGCAACCTCACGGCATTCGACGTGCATGGACGCCTGCGGCATCTCCCGACGAAAGTCAGGAGTAGCGGCGGATCATCGCCACTAGCTTGCCCTGGATCTGTACCCGATCCGGCCCGAAGATCCGGGTTTCGTAAGCGGGGTTTGCCGCCTCCAGCGCGATCGAGTTGCCGCGCTTGCGCAGCCGCTTCAGCGTGGCTTCTTCCTCGTCGACCAACGCCACGACAATGTCGCCGCTGTCCGCTGTATCGCCGCGACGGATGATCACGACATCGCCGTCGAGGATGCCGGCGCCGATCATGGAATCACCTCGCACTTCCAGCGCAAAACAATCCTTCGCCATCAAATCCGGCGGCGCCTCGACCCGGCCGATCTCGTTTTGGATGGCCGCGATCGGCACGCCAGCCGCAATTTGCCCGAGAATTGGGACACCGCCGCCGCCATTGGCGGCGTGGCCAGCGCCGTAGCTTCCATCGGACACAACGCTGGGCCGGAACGCGCCGCGGCCTCGCGCAGGCGCTGATGGGGTGGCCGAGTCCGGCATCTTCAGGACCTCCAACGCTCTGGCGCGGTGCGGCAGCCGACGCAGAAAACCCCGTTCCTCCAATGCGGTGATCAGCCGATGAATTCCAGACTTGGAGGCCAAGTCGAGCGCTTCCTTCATCTCGTCGAAGGAAGGCGAGACGCCAGTCTCTTTGATCCGCTCGTGGATGTAGAGCAGCAATTCTTTTTGTTTCGCTGTCAGCATGACCTTATCCGGTAGGACCAAAGGGTGAACGACGCTTCCGTTCTATATCCGTTCACTTCTTAAGGTCAAGTCAATGCAAGGTATTGGACGGGGCCGAAACGAAAGCCCAAGCTCAGAGCGCATTGGAACGAAGGACTTCGGTATGGGCGGCGTGAAGACAATCTCGGGGGTCCTTGGACTTTCCATGTTGATCATGGGTGGGATCTGGGTGCTGCAGGGGCTCAACGTTTCGTGGGCTCCGCAAAGCTTCATGACCGCCGACATCAATTGGACCT
>JACQAC010000064.1 GCA_016195245.1 Pseudomonadota bacterium | reverse complement strand
TATGCGGTGAAGGCCAATCCTTCGCCATGGGTGCTCGACACCCTGTGGGCAAACGGCATCAAGAATTTCGATGTCGCCTCCGAGAACGAGGCGGCGCTGATTGCGGAGCGCTTTCCCGGCGCGCAGATCGCTTTCATGCATCCGGTAAAGAGCCGCCGCGCCATCGCGCGCGCTTTCCTGGATTACGGGGTGAAGACTTTCGCGCTCGATAGCGAAGACGAGCTCGACAAAATCCTGCAGGAAACGGGCGGCGCGAAGGACCTCACGCTGATGGTGCGCTTCGCTGTCTCCGGCGACGGCGCAGCCTACCCCCTCACCCGCAAGTTTGGCTGCGGACCAGAAGACGGCCCTGCTTTGCTACGCCGCGCGCGTGGCGCGAGCGAAGAGATGCTTGGCGTCTCCTTCCACGTCGGCAGCCAGTGCATGCGTCCGGAATCATTCCGTCAGGCCATGGAAGATGTGAACGGCGCGATCGTCAAAGCTGGCGTTGTCGCTGACATCGTCGATATCGGCGGCGGCTTCCCGGCGATTTACCCGGGCATGAACCCACCGCCCATGATCGACTACATCTCCACGATCAAAGGCGCCTTCGAGGACATGTTCGTCACCCAGAACGCCAAGCTCTGGGCGGAGCCCGGCCGCGCGCTGGTCGCCGAAGCCGGCTCCACGGTGGCGCGCGTCGAACTCCGCAAGGGCGATGCGCTCTATCTAAACGACGGCGCCTTCGGCACGCTGTTCGACGCGACCCACTTGAACTGGTCGTTCCCGGTCAAATTGCTGCGCGAGCAGCCGAGCAAAGCCAAAAGCGCACCGTTCCGCCTCTATGGCCCGACGTGCGATTCCATGGACACCGCTACGACCCCATTCATGCTGCCAGCCGACATCCGCGAAGGCGATCTTATAGAGATCGGCTCACTCGGCGCCTACGGCACAGCGATGGGCACGCGCTTCAACGGCTTCGGCGACACGATAACGATCGAGTCCAAAGACGCGCCATGGCCGAGCATGTACGGTCAGGTGATCGCGCCGGTAACAGCGATGCCGAAGCGCAGGCGCACTAAGAAGCCCAAGCAGGCTTAACGGTCGCGACGACGCATCCACTCACTGTTGATGTGACGCAAACCTTGGAACACGTTGCGAATGCATACGTTCTCCTGCGTCGAACGCGGGAGTGTGCGTCATGTTTGGCGAACCTTTACACGACTATGCCACGACCCCCGGCAGCGAAGGAGCTTGCGCCTTTCTATCTATTGAGCGGAGACTGGTCCGACGATGATGACTGGCCAAGCGAGATGTTAACCAACAAAGCGAAATACGCCCTGCGCGCCATGATCGATCTGGCAGCCGAGGGTGGCCTCGAAGATTGGGATCGCCCCGCATTCATCGGCGACATTGCGCGCCGGCAAGACATTCCACGCCGCTTTCTCGAGAACATCCTGCTTGAGCTGCGCAAGGAAGGTTTGGTGGTGAGCCACCGCGGCAAACATGGCGGTTACGCGCTGGCGCGCGCACCTCAGAGGATTTCCTTCGCGGACGTCATTCGGGTGATCGACGGCCCCCTCGCCTTCACGCCATGCACCAGCAAGACCGCTTACGAGCACTGCGAGGATTGCCAGGACGAAGCGACGTGCGCGATTCGCAAACCCCTGAAGGCGGCGCGCGCCGCTTCCGCACAGATCCTTGAGCAAGCGACTTTGGCGGAAGCCGCTGGGCTGCAGGCCAGCGGACGCCGCGCCAAAGTCGTTAATCTCGATTGACTTGGTCGAGATTAAATGCTGGTCTTCAAGCCAGAGAGCGAGGAGACAGTGCGATGATCCAATCACGCAGAGCGGTCCTTGGTCTTTCACTTGGCGCACTCGCCGCCGCATGCGGACAAGCCTCGCAAGGCAAGGGCGCGGCGCCAGCGCTCGAACTCCTCAACGTCTCTTACGATCCCACGCGTGAGCTCTATCGCGACATCAATGCCGCGTTCACGCCGCAATGGACGTCCAGTCATGCGGGCGAACACTTGACGGTGAGCATGTCGCACGGCGGATCGGGACGGCAGGCGCGCGCCGTGATCGACGGCTTGGCGGCGGATGTGGTCACATTGGCTCTGCAATACGACATCGATCAAATCGCATCGCAAGGATTGATCGCGCCAAACTGGCGAGCGCGTCTGCCAAACAACAGCACGCCGTTTACGTCAACCATCGTGTTTCTGGTTCGCACGGGAAATCCGAAGCACATCCGCGACTGGAGCGATCTGGTGCGGCCTGGCATTCAGATCATCACGCCGAACCCGAAAACTTCAGGCGGCGCGCGCTGGAACTATTTGGCGGCTTGGGCCTACGCCCTGCGCCAACCCGGCGGCAACGCGCAAAGCGCGCAAGCTTTTGTGCAGCAAATCTACGCCAACGTGCCGGTGCTCGATACCGGCGCGCGCGGCTCGACAACAACATTCGCCCAACGGGGCATTGGCGATGTGCTATTGGCGTGGGAAAGCGAAGCGCACCTAGCCATGGACGAACTGGGCGCCGGACAAGTGGAAATCGTAACGCCCTCGGTCAGCATGCTTGCCGAACCCCCCGTGGCGGTCGTCGACCGCGTGGTCGACCACAAGCGCACGCGCGCTGCGGCGGAGGCCTATCTGCAATTCCTCTACACGGCGCCGGCGCAAGCGATCGCCGCGCGCCACTACTACCGACCGTTCGACACCGCCACGCTGGCGACGAACGCACCGCGGTTTCCAAACATTCTCCTCGTCACGATCGATGATGTGTTCGGCGGCTGGGCGACAGCTCAGCGCACGCACTTCGCCGATGGCGGCATCTTCGACCAGCTCAATACCCGAACGCGAGAATGACCGCCGCAAACCCTCGTCTGCGACGGTTCGTGGAGCCGAGCGCGCTCGGCGGTTTCTGGCCCGCGCTCGGCTTCACTCTCTGCTATTTGAGTTTCTTTGTTCTGCTGCCGCTGGCGGCATTGGCGTTGCGCCCGTGGGAATTGGGCGCCAGCGGCGTGTGGCGCGTGCTGAGTGCGCCGCGCACCGTTTCGGCTTTGGAGCTAAGTTTTGGCTCTGCGTTCATCGCGGCATGCATCAACATCGTGTTCGGAACGATCGCCGCGTGGTCGCTGGTGCGTTACGAATTTCCTGGCAAGCGCATCCTCGATGCTCTTGTCGATCTGCCGTTCGCACTGCCAACAGCGGTCGTCGGCATCGCGCTCACCGCCATCTACGCGCCGCACGGAATCATGGGGGAGCTGCTAACGCCATTTGGCATTCGCGCAGCCTACACGCCGATGGGGGTCATCATCGCTCTCATCTTCGTCGGCTTTCCTTTTGTCGTGAGATCGATCCAGCCGGTGCTCGAAGATCTTGACCCGGAAGTGGAGGAAGCGGCCGCCACACTCGGCGCCGCGCGCTGGCGCACGCTCACTCATGTTGTGTTCCCGGCGATTACGCCGGCCATTCTCACGGGCTTTGCGCTCGCTTTCGCGCGCGCGGTCGGCGAATATGGGTCGGTGATCTTCATCGCAGGGAACATTCCCCAAATTTCCGAAATTGCCCCGCTCTTGATCGTCATCCGGCTGGATGAGTTTGACTATGCGGGCGCTGCCGCCATCGGTATGGCGATGCTGTCGATTTCATTCGTGCTGCTGTTCGTGTTGAATGCGCTGCAGGCGGGCATCCTCCGCCGCGGAGCGCCACATTGAGCGATCCTTCACGTCTCGAACGCCGCTCCCACGCCGCGCGCGATCCCGGACCGATGGCAGCGGTGTTCGTCGTGCTGACAGTCGGCTTCATGGCTGTGGCGTTGATCCTGCCTTTGCTTGCGGTGTTCGTGGAAGCGCTGAGCAAAGGCGTTGGCCTCTACCTCAACGCCATCAGCGAAAGCGATGCGCTGTCGGCAGTGCGGCTTACGCTCTTGGTGGTGGTGATCGCCGTGCCGCTCAATACCGTGTTCGGCTTGACCGCGGCATGGGCGGTGACCAAATTCGAGTTCAGCGGCAAGCAGCTCTTACTCACGCTGATTGACCTGCCGCTGTCGATCTCGCCGGTGATCTCAGGCCTGATGTTCGTGCTGCTCTACGGCGCGCACGGCTGGTTCGGCCCCGAACTGCGCGCGATGGGCATCCAGATCATATTCGATGTCAGCGGCATCGTCATCGCAACGACTTTGGTGACGCTCCCCTTCGTGGCGCGTGAGCTCATCCCGCTCATGCAAGCGCAGGGGAAAGACGAAGAGTACGCCGCCGCCACGCTTGGCGCATCCACGTGGCGGACATTCTGGCAAGTGACCTTGCCGAACATTCGCTGGGCGCTGCTCTATGGCGTTCTCCTTTGCACTGCGCGCGCGATGGGTGAATTCGGCGCAGTGTCTGTGGTGTCAGCACGCGTGCGCGGCGAGACGGCGACCATGCCACTGGAGGTCGAAATCCTCTACAATGAGTACAACGCCACCGGCGCCTTCGCGATTGCCTCGCTGCTGGCGCTGTTTGCGCTGGTTGCGCTCATCGCCAAGACCGTTCTCGAAAACCAATTCGCTGGCGATCTCGCCGCGCAGCGTCGGCACTGAGGTCCGATGGCGCTCAAGATCGAAAACATCAGCAAGACCTTCGACGCAACACCGGTGCTGCGCGACATCTCGCTGTTCACCGAGGACGGCGAGTTCCTAGCCCTGCTCGGCCCCTCCGGCTCGGGCAAGACGACATTGCTGCGCATTATCGCCGGCCTCGAACAGCCGGACGCCGGCGCTGTGCGCTTCCGCGACAAGGACTTGCTGGCCAAGCCGGTGCGCGAACGGCGCATCGGTCTGGTGTTTCAGCACTACGCGCTTTTCAGGCACATGACCGCCGCACAGAACATTGCTTTCGGCATGAACGCCAAGCCGCGCAAGCTTCGGCCATCACGGCGAGAGATTCGCGACAAGGTCGCAGAGCTACTTTCGCTTGTGCAGCTCGACGGTTTGGGCGGCCGCTATCCGAGCCAGCTCTCCGGCGGCCAGCGCCAGCGTGTCGCCTTGGCGCGCGCCCTGGCGATTGAGCCCGACTTGTTGTTGCTCGACGAGCCATTCGGCGCGCTCGACGCGAAGGTGCGCCGCGAACTCCGTCGCTGGCTCCGCGATTTGCATGAGCGCACCGGTCTCACCACAATTTTCGTCACTCACGATCAAGAAGAAGCGTTAGAGCTTGCCGATCGCGTCGCGCTCCTGCGTGAAGGCGCGTTGGAGCAGATGGGGACGCCAGAAGAGGTTTATCACGAACCCGCGAGCGCCTTCGTGTTCGACTTCCTGGGCGATAGCGTGTCGTTCCCGTGCGAGATCAAAGGCGGCGTCGCGGTGATCGCCGGAGCGGGCGTGCCCATTATCGGGCCACATCCGAACGACGGCGCGGCGACGGCCTACACGCGCCCCAACGGCTTCGATGTTTCGCCCGGAGATGGGCCAGGCTTGGCGGCGCGCGTCCGCAGCGTGCTTCTCGCGGGCCCGGACGCGCGCGTCGATTGCGTGCTGGATGGCGGCGGCGCCATCGAAATGCGTCTCCCGCTCGACGTGGCGCGCAAGCTGGCGCCGCGCGACCGCGTCACGGTCACGCCCCGAACGGTGCGGGTCTGGTAGCGCCACGCGTCGGGCTGACGTAGACTGCCATGCCGAAAAAGGGGAATATGGCGGCGATCGAAGAGCGGCGAGCGGCGGCGTCCTTCAACGCTGGTACAGCGCTCAAACGGCTGACGATGTTGGCGCTCATAGCGCTGACCGCGGTCACGATCTCCATCCACGAGGCGTACTTCTTCCGTGGCCCAAGCGCGCAGCTCAACCGGCTGCAGCCATTCTGGCCCTGGCTGGCGCCGCATATCGCCACCGGCGCTGTCGCGTTGCTTCTTGGCCCACTGCAGTTCTCAACCACAATCCGCAAAAAGAGCCTCGCAGTGCATCGCTGGCTCGGCCGCACCTACATGGCCACGGTGCTGATCTCCAGCGTCTTGGCGCTCTATATCATCCTGCGCTTCGAAGCGCCGTCGGCGCGTTGGGTGATGGGCACAATGGCGGCGTTGTGGCTCACCACCACCGCGTTCGCGTGGCTTGCCGCCGCGAGCCACAATCTCACGCAGCACAAGCTCTGGATCAGCCGCTCCCACCTGTTCACCTTCACGTTCACGACGACGCGCTTCGCGCTCGACGTGATCTGGCCGGGCATCGATGGCGCCGGCGTCACCAATTATTATTGGGTTCTGAACATCGCGTGCCTGGTCATTCCGGACATGGTGCTGTGGGCGAACTCCCTTCGGTTTCGCCGCGCCTAAATCGCTTGCATTCCAGCGCGATTGCCCTATTTGCAGCCGCGATCGCGCGTTGGCGGAGCGTCCGCGCGGTTGGACTCGTTCCGACGCCGCCCGTGAGGAGCGCCTCCCATGGCTGACGCCAAAATCGACTCGAACCGCAAAGCGGAACTTCTTTCCTCCGTCGTCGAGCACATCGACATCACCACCTTCGACGCGCGTCCGATCATCGATGCCTACGGCAAGATGAGCTTCACCAGCCGCGACACCGCGCGCGCAGCAGCTATCCTCAACATGGCGCTTGAGGACTCGAGCTGCTCCACCTGGCTGATCATGGCCGGCTCCACCGGCGCCGGCGGCTGCCTACACGTGTGGCGCGACATGGTGAGCTACAACATGGCCGACGCCATCGTCGCCACCGGCGCCTCGATCATCGACATGGATTTCCTCGAAGCGCTCGGCTTCAAGCACTACCAGGCCAAGGAAATCCCCGACGACAACACGCTGCGCTCGCTCTACATCGACCGCATCTACGACACCTATATCGACGAAGAAGAGCTGCAGCACGTCGACAATACCATCTACGAACTCTGCAACGCGCTTGAGCCGCGCCCCTACACCTCACGCGAATTCATCTGGGAAATCGGCAAGTGGCTCGCCGCCGGCAACGCCAAGAAAACGGATTCGCTGATCCAGCGCGCCCACGAAAAGGGCGTGCCGATTTTCGTGCCGGCATTCTCCGATTGCTCGGCCGGCTTCGGTATCGTCAAGCATCAGGTCGAACGCCGCAAAGCCGGCAAGCCGTATCTCACCATCGACAGCGCCGGCGACTTCCGTGAGCTTACCGAGATCAAGCTCGCCGCCGGCACCACCGCCCTCTTCATGGTCGGCGGCGGCGTGCCGAAGAATTTCGCGCAAGACACCGTCGTCTGCGCCGAAATCCTGGGCCACGACGATGTCGAAGTGCATAAATACGCCGTGCAGATCACGGTGGCGGACGTGCGCGACGGCGCCTGCTCCTCCTCAACGCTGCAAGAAGCTGCAAGCTGGGGCAAGGTCAGCACGGTGCACGAGCAGATGGTGTTCGCGGAAGCGACGTCCGTCGCGCCGCTCATCGTCAGCGACGCCTATCACCGCGGCGCCTGGAAAAAACGCGAAGCCCGCAACTGGGCGAAGCTGTTTAAATAACCTCCGTCGCTCCCCTTCTCCGCAAGGGAGAGGGGCAATCGCGAAACACGAAGGCCGCTCCCAAAGGAGCGGCCCTTTCCGTCTGAGGCCGTAGACCTGCCCAGGACCTCGTGTGATCGTGATTGCCTAGAGACTCTGGGACGGGCGTGTCTGTGATTACGTTCTCTGAGCGGCGCGAGGATCGACCCCGCCGCGATGGCGGCCGACCGACGCAGCCAAAAGGCGCGCGCAGCATGACGCTTTTGCGCGGCTTGAGGATGCTGTAGCGAATACGCACAATCGTTTCGGCTTGCGATTCGGGCCGTAGCCTGGGGGACATGTATGCGGGCGTTGTTTGTGGTTATCGCTGCCGCGTTCGTGACGACGAGCGCCATGGGCCAGACCCCACAGGCTCAGAGCGCCACACAACACTTTTCCGGGACGATCGGCGGCAAGTCATCACGCAATTCCTTCGAGCTGCAGCTTGCGGCCGGTCAGATCGTCACCATGACGACGTCGTCGTCAGGCAATCTCGATACCGTGCTGACGCTCAATGGTCCGAACGGACAGCGCGTCGCGCAAAACGATGATCGCTCGCCGACAGATCTCAGCTCCCGCATCGTCTACGCGCCGCCCACGGCCGGGCGCTACACTGCGGTGGTTACTGGCTTCAACGGCGCCGCGGGCGCCTTTCAATTGACGGTGACGCCCGGTTTCGACGCGGGTCTTTCCGCCGCGGCGCGCAGCCTGCGCGAGGAAACACGCACGTTTGATGGAACCCACCCCGAGTTTCGGTTTCCGGTCGATCTGCGGGGGAATGACATCTTCGTCGCGACGACGTTTGCTTTGGCGGAAAATCTCGACACCACGCTCACTCTGGTCGGGCCCGACGGATTGATCGTGGCTCAGAATGACGACCGCGGCGACGGCACGTTGAACTCGCAGCTCGTCTTTCAAGCAGCCGCCCCCGGCCACTACGAACTCGTTGCGAGCACCTTCGAAAACCACGGGACCGGCAATTTCGCAATCTCGCTGGCGCTCGATCCTAATGCGCATGCGCCCTTCAACTTCGCCTCTATCCGCGGCACGCCGATCGCGCACTACGAAGGTCAGATCAACGACGCGCATCCGTCGCAGGACTATTTCGTCAATCTTGCCGCCGGCCAAACCCTGCTCGCGATCAGCGACGCCACCAACGGCAATCTGGACACGGTGCTGCGCCTGAGCGGCGCCGATGGCTATCCGGTTGCGATGAATGATGATCGCGGCGATGGCTCGCTCAATTCCGGGTTTGCGTTCACCGCGCCGCAAGCGGGCAGATATCATCTTGAGATCTACCGCTACGAACAAACGCGCACGAGCGGCGCGTTCAGATTGACGCTTAGCTCGGTCGATCATTCTGCGGTCGACACACTGCAGGCGCTCGTCGAGGAGCCGATCACGCTGAGCGGGCCCGAGCAGATTGTGGAGACGGCAAATTTCCGCGTGCATTACACGACGGAAGGCCGTGATGCGACGACGGCGGAAAATGCGCACGCGGTTGCCGACACCCTTGAGCACGTGCTCGACATTCAGACGCATCGCGTCGGCTGGGCCGCCCCCATCCGTGATCGCGACGGCCACTACCGCGCCTATGTGGGCTACGCGGAAGGAAATATGGGTTACACCAAGGCCGTGCAGATGGTGTTTGACAACCCAAACACCGCCAACGTGCGCGAACGCGCCTCAACGCGCGCTGCGTTGGTCATCAACAATGACTTCGCGCACCTGGGAAAGAAGGCCTCGCCCGAGAGCTTGATGCACGCAACGGTCACGCACGAGTTCAATCACGTGGTTCAGTACGGCTACGACGGCCAAGAGCGGCTGAGTTGGCTTTACGAAGCAACTGCTTCCTGGACCGAGACCACCACGGTGGGCGACGATCAGGACGCTACCGACTACGTCGCCACCGATTTTGCCGCGCCCGAGAAGTGCTGGACCACGCGAACCCGCGGCTTCGACTATGGACAATGGACGTTGCTGCAATCGCTGGCGGATCGGTACGGTGAGCACTTCATCGTCGGCATCTGGCAGAACAGCGTCCGCTACGACGGCTTCGAGACTATGTCGCAATCGCTGGCGAGCGTCGGCACGACGATCCCCGACGCGATCGCGCGCTGGCGTGTGCAAAACTTTGCGATGGATTATCGCCTGGCGCCGTTGTTCACGCGCTCCGTTCACGCAGCTGGCGTCATCGGCCAAGATGGTCTCTGGACCTCACACGGAGGCGTCGAGCAGCTTGGCGCGAACTACCTCGAACTCCGCACGCGTGGGCCACGCACCTATGCGCTGCAAGGCGATTCCAATCTTGAGCTGATCGGTCTCGGCCAGCGCGACGGCCAAATTCAGGTCGTGCCACTCGGACGAGGCGGCGTTTTCGATACGAGCGGCTTCCAATACGCCGCGCTCATGGTGTTCAACCGGGCCATGCCAACGTCGCCCGGCGAATGCAGCGCCGCCAACTACTCAATCAACATCGCGCGCGCCAGCGGCGCAATGGCGAGCCCGCAATATCACTTCAGCGCGGCGCACTTCTTGCCGCCGTCTTAGGCGTCCGCTGTTTAGAACGCGTTGAGGGCACTAGGCGCGGCGCCGCGAGGCGCCC
>JACQAC010000063.1 GCA_016195245.1 Pseudomonadota bacterium | reverse complement strand
CCGCGCGAATGCCCGGAGCGTTCGGCGATGTAACCGAGCGCGAAAAGCTGTGACTTGTCGACATCGGGGTAGAACTCGGCGCGATACGCCGTGTCATTGAGATCGCGCGCCCAAGCCGCGAAGTCGGCGACGGCGCGGGTAGGGCGGTAGCAATCGAAAACTTTGAGGCCGAGGCCGAAGGGCGCGAGTTCGGCTTGAACGACGGTGAGCGCGGTTGCGGCAGGACGCGTGAGCCAGCACACCGGCGCTTCATAGCCGTGGATGGGGCGGCCGACGAAATTGTGTGAGCCCGCGTAGCGCATCTCAACCACGAGGCCGGGAACAAGGGTTGTCGCATCCACGAAGTCACGCGGGCGCGCTTGCGCAACGGCGTTGCCGCTGAGCAGAACGAAGGCGAGGGCGGCGAGCAGGACGCGCATGACGAACTCCTGGCGCCAGTCTAGCGGCGCCAGCGAAGTCCGGAAACGGCCGGCATAAGGTGTCGGATTTTGGCATACTCCGAGCGTTGATTTCGAAGGGGTAAGAAAATGACCTTAGCGAACCCAAGCGCGCGGCGCGGCCCGTGGCGCTGACGACGTTGGCTCGGCGCTGGCGCGGCCAGCGCGACGCCGGAGCAGGATCGCGCCAATGTTGCAGCGCTCGACACGGCGTATCAGGCCGCAGTGGAGCGCAACGATGCGGATGCCATGGGCGCATTCTGCATCCGGGCATGATCTTGGTCGTCGGTGCGGGGACCGGTTACACGCGCTAGCAGCTTCTGGATTCCGCCCGCAATGAGGATGCGATCTACGAGCATCAGGTGGAGGATGCCGGCACGCAAACGGTGCGCCTGTTCGGCGCCGATACGGCGATCGTGACGGCTCGGCTTTGGCTGAGGGGGCACTATCGTGAGAATGGACGAACGTTCCATCGGACGCTGTGGTTCAGCGATACGTATGTGCGCACGTCGGAAGGCTGGCGCCATGCGTTTGGGCAAAGCTCGATCGCGCTGTCTAATTCGCCGACGCGCTAATTCGGAGCGCGGGCCTCCGGCCGGCTCTTGCTCTGCGAAGTGAGCGGGCGGGACGCCCGCGCTCCGGTCAGTCGATACCCTTCACGAACAGAATCGTAGCGTCGGAGCTGGCGTCGCGATCCTTGCTGATCTCGGCGTATTCGGGCGAGGCGCCCCAGGCGCGGAAGGCGGCTTCATCGGAGAAGGAGAGGATGACGACCTTGTCCATCTGCGCGTCGCCCTTGAGGACGCGCGGCGAATCGTCGGCGGCGAGCAGGCGGCCGTTGTGCTTCTTCAGTACATCCATGAAGCGCTCAAGGTAACGATTGTAGAGCGGGCGGTCGTGGATGCGCAGCTGCGCGATGGCGTAGACGGTCATAGGGCGATTTCGGTCAGCGCGACGCGCGTCGTCAAGGCGTGCGTGTGTTTACAAACCATCAACCACGGATCCGTGGCCCGGTTTGGGTCGGAGCTGCCGCTCGCAGGTAAGCCGATATTACCATCTCTTGCCTAAAGCTGGCGCAGGGCGCGGGCGCAGAATGCACCGGACAAAATCGAAACCGAGCGGACTGGGGGGGCTGGCGACATTCGCGCTGGCCGTAGGTGTCTGCACCCTTACACTCGCTTCCTCGATCTATTTTGCACACGAGGCCGATCTTGCCGCGGCGCAGCGCGAGCAACAGGTTGTTGAGAACGGCATAGACAACCTGGTTCGGGAGCTGTCGCGAAAGGCCGTGCCGCAGGCGGTCTGGGATGACGCGGTCCGCAATCTCGATATCCGTTTTGATCCCACGTGGGCCGCAACCAGCATCGGCGCCTATTTCGGACAAACGGAGCACTTTGATTCAGCCTTTGTTGTCGGCCATGACGGCGAGGTCCTCTATGCGATGCGCGATGGAGGTACCGTCGCCGCCAGCCGCATACGCGATCTGCTCAGCAACGCTCAGTCAATTGTGGGGGCTGTGCGACTGGCCGAAAGCCGGCGCGGGCCTCTCGCCGGACTTGTGGCGCGTGGCGAAACGCTGGCTCACCCCATCATGGCCGCCCAGGTGCGGGAAGTCAGCGGCGTGCCTTACGTGCTATCCGCGACCTTGGTGCAGCCTGACTTCGGAACGGCCATGCCGCAAACCGCGTGCGCGCCGATTATCATCACGGCCAAGGCGATCGATCAGCGACTGGTCGCCAGGCTTGCTGACGAACTCCTGCTCACCGACGCGCGCCTGTACCGCAGCGTCGCGGCGGTCGCGAATGCTCACGCCGTCGCTCAGATCGCCGATGGTGACGGCCGTTTGATCGCGACGCTCGAGTGGCGGCCACCGCGACCGGGAAGTGTTATGCTGATGCGTGCGCTGCCGCCAATGGCGCTCGTCCTGTTCTTGCTCGGTGGATTGTCAATATGGCTCTATCGACGCAATCGGCGTGCGGCGGAGAATTTGATCGCCAGCGAAGCGCGCGCCTCGCACCTTGCCTATCATGACGTACTGACCGGTTTGGCCAACCGGCTGCTCTTGGCGAATCGGCTCGAACGTGCGTTGGAGGGCCTGCGCCGCGACGGCGTCAGCTTCGCAATTCATTGTATCGATCTCGATCGATTCAAAGAGATCAATGATACGTTTGGACACGGAGCGGGCGATGAGCTGATCCGGGAAGTCGCACATGTTCTGGTTCAGGCGTGCCGGCCGACGGATGTCATTGCGCGCCTGGGCGGGGATGAATTCGCGGTCGTGCAACTTGGCGCCACGCAAGCCTCCGCTGAGGCGCTTGCAGCGCGAATCGTCAGCTTGATGTCGGAACCCGTGAATATCGTGGTAGGGCGAGTGTTCGTTGGTTGCAGCATCGGCGTTGCACTCATTCAAGATGGGGGGGGCAGCGCTTCAGAGTGCCTGCGCGAAGCCGACCTAGCGCTCTATCGGGCCAAGGATAACGGTCGTGGCCGCTACGCTCTTTTCGAGGCGGGCATGGACCAAGCTCTGCGCGTGAGATTGCAGGTGCGAGAGGAATTGCGCGAGGCGCTTGCGGCCAACCAACTCAAGCTTGTCTATCAACCGCAAGTCCACGACGGAAAAATTTATGGTGTCGAGGCGCTTGTGAGGTGGCGCCATCCGACTCGCGGTGAAATTTCGCCGGCGGTTTTCGTGCCGATCGCCGAGGAAACCGGCCTCATCGACGCATTGGGCGCGTTCACGTTGCGCAGGGCGTTCGAGGATAGCAAGCGCTTGGGCGATCTTCGTGTGGCGGTAAACATTTCCGCCGCGCAGCTGCGGTTGCGAGAGTTCCCCGATCAGTTGCGCACCATCGTGAGAGAAACAGGCGCCGACGCGCAACGTATCGACCTGGAGATCACCGAAGGTCTGCTCCTGGGCGACGATCCGCTTATTCAGGCGACGCTCAAACGCATTCGATCGATGGGATTCCGAATTGCGCTCGATGACTTCGGCACGGGTTACTCAAGCCTGAGCTACCTGCAACGTTACCCCATCGACAAGATCAAGATAGACCGCTCCTTCATCGCCAATCTCGGGGTCGAGCCTCAGGCCGACGCTGTCATTGCCGCCATTGTGCGTTTGGCTCGCGCTCTCAGGTTGGAGGTGATCGCCGAAGGTGTGGAGACCGAGATGCAACGCCTGCGGCTCGCCGCGGCAGGGTGCGGCGACATCCAAGGTTTTCTTTTTGGCCGGCCGATGCCGCTTGCGAAGCTTGAGGCGCATCTGCGCGCGGCGGCAGGAAGTGCTTCGGAGGATCTCGCGGGCGACGCGGTGCGAGCGGCCGCCGCGGGCGCCTGATCCAAGAGCGGCGCGCCAGGCACGGAAGTGAGGTGAACCTAAAGCACGCGCTTGACGGCGCTGCGATGTTGGGGCGTGTGGGCGCTGGAGACTGGCCCCATGGAATTGCTCGCCACCCCCGCCTTTTGGGTGAGCCTCACGACGCTGACCTTTCTCGAGATCGTGCTCGGGATCGACAACCTGCTGTTCGTGTCGATTGCGGTTGGAAATCTCAAAGGCAAGCAGCAAACCAATGCGCGGCGCTTCGGCGTGTGGGCGGCGATGGTGCTGCGCATCATCATGCTGTCGGGGATTTTCGTGATCATCCGGCTCGACGCGACGCCGCTGTTCACGATGCCAGCGCAGTGGCCGGCGATGCTGGGCATGCACGATCCGCGCGACGCGGAGGAGTTCATCGCCTTCACGCTGAGGGACCTCATCCTGCTCGCCGGCGGTGCGTTCCTGCTTTGGAAGGGGACGCAGGAGATTCACTCGGCGGTCGATGGTGCGGAGGAGGAGCATAAAGAGGCGAAGACGAGTTACTCGGCGGTGCTGGTGCAGCTGGTGATCATCAACATCGTGTTTTCGCTCGATAGCGTGATAACGGCAGTCGGGATGACTGACCTCTTGCCCGTGATGATAGGGGCGGTGGTGCTGTCGACTTTCGTCATGGCGTTTGCGGCCGAGCCGTTGGGCGCCTTCATAGAGCGGCACCCGACTGTGAAGATGCTGGCGTTGGCGTTTATTTTGCTGGTGGGCATGGCGTTGGTGGCGGATGGCTTGGGTTTCCATATTCCGCGCGGCTACCTCTATTTCGCCATTGCGTTCTCGCTGGCGGTGGAGCTGTTGAACATCCGTGCGCGGTCCAAGGTGACAGTGGCGAGACGCGTCGATGCTTGAGGCGTTTGAGGAGAAGCCAATCGGCGTGGTGCGGACGCCGCGCAAGAAACTTGGCCGACTAACATAAGGATTGGATGCCGCGATGGCCTACCAGCTCGACCCCAAGTACGTGAAGTTGCGCGAGGAGGCGTTCCACTGGAACTCCGAGGCGCCACAGGGCGCGCTGCGCGGCGTGATCATGGAGACGGGGTACGAGCACGGCATCATCACCCTCGCGGCGATGAGCGACAGCTCCATCAGCGTCTATTTTAGCCATGGCGCCGGCATGATCGGCGCGGGCAGTCACGAGCGGCCAGCGGCGGCGGCGCGCAACTTGGCCGTAGGCGTGGCGCGCAACATGGAGCTTTTTAAGAAGACATCAGACACCAAAGTTCCAAAGCCCGGTGAAACCAAGTTCTACGTGCTGGTTGATAAGGAGATTCTGGGCGCTTCCGCGAAGGAAGAAGAACTTGGCGAAAACAAGCACAAGCTGTCGCCGGTGTTTCACGCCGCGCACGCCGTGCTAGCGGAAGTCCGGCGCCTGCACGAACAAGCACAGATGCAGCAGCAAAGGCCCGAAGACTGAGCCCAGCCTAGCGATCGTTGCTGCGAATATCGAGCAGCGCGGTCCACATCTCGTTGGAGAAGTGGATGAGCGCGACGCCGGCGCTGAACTGTTCTTTCGCGGCCGTGACCTCAACCAACTGTTGGCCAGCATCGTCATTGCTAGCGCCAGAGACCGCTCCGATGAGCCGGGTACTGGCTCGCTCGAAGCGGTCCAAGGCGCTGGTGAGGGCCTCGGCGGCGTGGGGGATCGCCGTCATGTGAAGTAGTATGCGCGGCTGCGTTTAAGGTTTTGTTCAGAAACGCGGTGAACGCGCCGGCAACCACACTTCTAATCAGTCCGCGAAGATGTCCCTGTTCTTAGTCTCCGGCAGGAAGAACAGCATGGAAAATGCGCTGATCGCCGTTGCGATGACTGGAAACCACAGGCCCGCATTGAGCGAGCCCGTCGCCGTGTTGATGGCGAACACCACCGCTGGCAACAGCCCGCCGAACCAACCGATGCCGAGATGGTAGGGCACGGAAAGCGCGGTGTAGCGAATGCGCGTGGGGAACAGCTCCACAAGCGCTGCCGCTTGCGGCCCGTAAAGCGCGGTGGCGGCGAGGACGAACAGCGCCAGCACCAGGAACACGCCGATCTTCTCGTTGAACACGCGGACAATCTCAGACCAACTCCAGCCCTGCATCGCTCCAGGTGCGTGCGCAGGATAGCCTGCGGCGCTGAGAACGGGGCGCAGTCGCGCCTCGAAGGCCGTGCGCGTGGCTTTGATCTGCGATGTGGTTTGTCCGGCGGCGCTGATGCTTTCGATCTCCTGGGCGCCAACGCGAACGCGTGCAACGGAGCCGCGAGGTCCTGCCTGCGTCGCGTAGGCGACACCGGCGTTGGTGAGCGAGCCTTTGGCGATATCGCAGGAGGTCGAGAACTGGCGCGCGCCGCCGGTGAGGTCGAGCTGGAAGGTGCAGTCCGCGGGATCGGCGATCACGGTGACTGGCACAGTCTCGAGCGCGTGGGCGAGTGGGGGATTGCCGGCCCGGGTGATGTATTGAAAGCCGGGGAAGTAAAGCAACAGCATCATGGCAATGCCGAACAGCATCACCGGCTTGCGGCCAATCTTGTCGGAGAGCCAAGCGAAGAACACGTAGAGCGGCGCCGACAGCGCAACGCCTGCGATCATAATGACGTTCACCGTTTGCGAGTCGATGTGCAGGATCCGGTCGAGGTAGAATTGCGTGTAGAAGAAGCCTGTGTACCAAACGACGCCTTGCGCCATGGTGATCGCGAAAAACACGAGCAGGACGACTTTGAGATTGCGCCACTGGAAGAAGCTTTCGTGGTAGGCGCGTTTGGAAACTTGGCCTTCGTCCTTGAGCTTCTGAAACGCCGGGCTCTCTTCGAGCTGCAGCCGGATCCAGACCGAGATCGCCAGCAGGATGACGGAGAGCAGGAAGGGGATGCGCCAGGCACCCGTCCAGCCGCCCGCTTTGAACGCCTCTTCGCCGACACTAGCGCGCGTGATGAGCACCACAAGTAACGCGCCAGCCAAGCCGAAGGCCGCGGAAACCTGAATCCAACCGGTCTCCCAACCGCGTTTCCCTTGATGTGCGTGCTCCGCCACGTAGATGGCGGCGCCGCCATACTCACCACCGAGGGCAAAGCCCTGGACGACGCGGCAGGCCACTAAGAGAATCGGCGCCCAAACGCCAGCCTCGTGCGCGGTCGGCAGCAACCCGATGGCGAAGGTGGCGAGACCCATGAGCGTGATGGTGACGAGGAAGGTGCCTTTTGGCCGGAAATTCCGGCTCTTTTGTCGCTGATCGGGCGTCCTTCCGGGCGGTTGTCAAGGCCGAATGCGGCGTGTTAGTTCGCGCCCGCGTCAAGGGTCCCGCGCTTTCGCGCTGCGGCCCCTTCTGACGTTTGGGTTTTCCCCAAGCGTGCGGCAACTGGCAACGGGCGATCCCACCGGGATCGTACGATGGCCGAATTAGCGAGACAGGCGTGGCTGAGCAATTCGACGGCGAGGTTTCCGAGGCGGCGGGGCGGTACGCACAGGCCGTGTTCGAGCTGGCCCGCGACGCGAAGTCGACGGACGCCGTCGAGCAGGATTTCGCGAAGTTTGGCGCCGCGTGGAAGGAATCAAGCGATCTGCGCCAAGTCGCGCGCTCGCCACTGATCGCGCCGGAAGATAAGGCGCGCGCGCTTACCGCAGTCGCCGCCAAGATCGGGATCAGCGATCTCGGCCGCAAAGCCATCGGCGTCGCCGCTTTGAATCGCCGCGCCGCTGAATTGCCGGCGATCGCCGCGGCCTACCGCACACTAATTGCGCGCGAGCGCGGAGCTCGCCAGGTCGAGATCGTGTCGGCGCGTCCGCTCGCGGACTCCGAAAAGAACGCCATCATCGAAGCCGTCGGCAAATCGCTCGGCTCGAAAGTGGAAGCCGAAACCCGCGTTGACGACAGCCTCATCGGTGGCTTCGTGGTGCGCGCCGGGTCCAAACAATTCGACGCTTCTGTCAAAGCCAAACTCGACACTCTGCGTCTCGCACTGAAATCCGCCTGAGGGGTATGCAATGGACGTCCGCGCCGCTGAAATTTCCGCGATCCTGAAAGAACAAATCAAAGGCTTCGGTACGGAAGCCAAAGTCTCCGAGATCGGCCGCGTGCTCTCCGTCGGCGACGGTATCGCGCGCGTCTATGGGCTTGAAAATGTTCAAGCCGGGGAAATGGTCGAGTTTCCAGGCGGCATCAAAGGCATGGCGCTGAACCTCGAGCGCGACAATGTCGGCGTCGTTATTTTCGGCGAAGACCGCGGTCTGAAAGAAGGCGACACCGTTAAACGCCTCGGCGAAATCGTCGACGTGCCAGTGGGCAAGGGTTTGCTCGGCCGCGTCGTCAATCCGCTGGGCGAACCGATCGATGGCAAAGGCCCGATCAAAGCCGCCGAGCGCCGCACCGTCGACGTGAAGGCGCCGGGCATCATTCCGCGCAAGTCGGTGCATGAGCCGATGCAAACCGGCATCAAGGCAATCGACGCGCTGATCCCGATCGGGCGCGGCCAGCGCGAACTGATCATCGGCGACCGCCAAACCGGCAAGACCGCGGTGGCGCTCGACACCATCCTCTATCAACGCGAAGCGCATGATCGCAACGCGCCTGAGAGCGAAAAGCTTTACTGCATCTATGTCGTCGTCGGTCAAAAGCGCTCGACCGTGGCGCAACTCGTGAAGACGCTCGAAGACAAGGGCGCGCTCGGCTACTCGATCATCGTCGCTGCAACGGCTTCGGAGCCGGCGCCGCTGCAATTCCTGGCGCCGTTCTCGGGCTGCGCCATGGGCGAGTATTTTCGCGACAACGGCATGCACGCGCTCATCATTTATGACGACTTGTCGAAGCAAGCCGTCGCGTATCGCCAGATGTCGCTGTTGCTGCGCCGTCCGCCGGGCCGCGAAGCCTATCCGGGCGATGTGTTCTATCTGCACTCACGCTTGCTCGAACGGGCCGCCAAGCTGAACGACGACAACAAGGGCGGCTCGCTGACGGCGTTGCCGATCATCGAAACGCAGGCCAATGACGTTTCGGCCTACATCCCTACCAACGTGATCTCGATCACCGACGGCCAGATCTTCCTGGAGACCGATCTGTTCTTCCAAGGCATCCGTCCGGCGCTCAACGTCGGTATCTCGGTCAGCCGCGTCGGCGGCAACGCCCAGATCAAGGCGATGAAACAAGTCGCCGGCCCGCTGAAGGGCGAGCTCGCGCAATACCGCGAAATGGCGGCGTTCGCGAAGTTCGGCTCCGACCTCGACGCAACGACCCAGCGCCTCTTGAACCGCGGCGCGCGTCTCACCGAGCTCCTGAAGCAGCCGCAATTCTCGCCGGCGCCGGTCGAAGAGCAGGTGGTGCTGATCTATGCCGGCACGCGCGGCTATCTCGATAAGGTCGATGTCAACGCTGTCGGCCGCTTCGAGAAAGAACTGCGTGCTTGGCTGCGGTCGAAGAAGGCCGATCTGCTGCAAGCCATCGTGGCGAAGAAGGACATCTCGAAGGACGGCATCGAAGACAAGATGAAGGCCGCGCTCGACGAGTTCTCGGCGACGTTTGCTTGAGGGTCCGAGATGCCGAGCTTAAAGGAATTCCGCAACCGCATCGCCAGTGTGAAGAGCACGCAGAAGATCACCAAGGCGTTGCAGATGGTGGCCGCGTCGAAGCTGAAGCGTGCGCAAGCTGCAGCGGAGGCGGCGCGTCCATACTCTGAGCGCTTAGCGCGGGTGATCGCAAATTTGGCAGCCGCTGTGTCGGGCGATAGCGCTCCTCCGCTGCTGCGCGGCACTGGCAAGGCCGATGTGCATTTGCTGGTGGTGATGACATCGGAGCGCGGGCTCTGCGGTGGCTTCAATACACAAATCGTTCGTCTCGCGCGCGAGAAGATCAACGAGCTGAAAGCGGCCGGTAAGACCGTGAAGATCGTCGCGGTCGGCAAGAAGGGCCGCGATCAGCTGAAACGTCAGTACGGCGATCTGATCATCAAATACATCGACCTCTCGAGCTTCCGCTCCGTGAACGCCGATGCGGCGGCAATCGTCGGCGAGACAGTCAAGGACTTGTTCGCCGCCAACAGTTTCGATGTCGCCACGCTGCTCTTCTCACGCTTCAAGTCGGTGATCAGCCAAGTGCCGTCTGCGGTGCAGCTGATTCCGGCGGTGGCCCCGGAGGGTGTTTCGCCACCGGACCTCAAAGGCGCTGTTTACGAGTACGAACCGAACGAAACCGAAATTCTGGAAGCGCTGCTGCCGCGTTATCTGAACGGCCAAATCCTGCAGGCGCTCCTCGAAAACCAAGCCGGCTTCTACGGCGCGCAAATGACGGCGACCGACAACGCCACGCGTAACGCCGGCGATCTCATTCGTAAGCTGACGCTGCGCTACAATCGTCAGCGCCAAGCCAACATCACCAAAGAGCTCATTGAAATCATCTCCGGCGCGGAGGCGCTCTAATGGCGGACGCGCTCTTCACTTGCACAGCCATCTCAAAAGGCGGCCGCGCCGGCGGCAAGGCAGCGCTGACCGAAGGCGGTCTTTGGCTGCACATGGAGCACTCAAAGGGCCTCGGTGGCTCGGGCGAGGGCGTCAATCCTGAGCAGCTGTTCGCGATTGGCTGGTCGAACTGCTTCAATTCGGCGGTGTTGTTCGTAGCGAGCCAGAAGAAGCTCGACGCTTCAAAGGCCGTGGTGAAGTGCCAAGTTTCGATTGGGCGCGATGACAGCGGCCTCGGTCTTTCGGCAAAACTTACCTTGTCGATCCCCGGAATGGATCGCGCGCACGTTCAGGAATTGATCGAAGCGGCGCACCAGGTTTGTCCGTATTCGAAGGCGACGCGGAACAACATTCCGGTCGAGTTGGCGGTTGAGTGATGAAGAGCCTTGGGCGCATCGCACTGATTGTTGCGCCGTTCCTGGCAGTAGCGGCCGGGGTGATCTTTGGACGTTTAATGCACTAGCCGCGAGCGCGGCGCGAAGAATACGGGACGAGGAAGTGAAATGACGAAAGCCATGAAGGGCCGTGTGTCGCAAGTTATCGGCGCCGTTGTCGATGTCGAGTTCGACGGCGAGTTGCCGAACATCTACAACGCGCTGGAGACCATCAACAACGGCAACCGCCTGGTGCTCGAGGTGGCGACGCACTTGGGCGAAAGCTCGGTGCGGACGATCGCCATGGATGCGACCGACGGCTTGGTTCGCGGTCAGGAAGTGTCGGACACAGGAAGCCCAATCCAAGTTCCCGTCGGCGAAGAAACGCTGGGCCGCATTCTCAACGTCATCGGCGAGCCGGTGGACGAAGCGGGTCCCGTGAAGACCACAGCGCGCCGCGCCATTCACCAGCTGGCGCCGGAATTCGTCGATCAGAAGCCGGTCCCGGAAATGCTCGTCACCGGCATCAAGGTCGTCGATCTGCTCTGCCCGTACTCGAAGGGCGGCAAGATCGGGTTGTTCGGCGGCGCCGGCGTGGGCAAGACCGTGCTCATCCAAGAGCTGATCAACAACATCGCGAAAGCTTATGGCGGCTACTCGGTGTTTGCTGGCGTCGGCGAGCGCACGCGCGAAGGCAACGACCTTTATCACGAAATGATCGAGTCGGGCGTGAACAAGGCCGGCGGCGGCCAGGGTTCGCGTTGCGCGCTGGTGTTCGGGCAAATGAACGAACCGCCGGGCGCGCGCGCCCGCGTGGCGCTTTCGGGCCTGACCATCGCCGAGCACTTCCGCGATCAGGGCAAGGACATTCTGTTCTTCGTCGACAACGTGTTCCGCTTCACGCAGGCGGGCTCGGAAGTGTCGGCGCTGCTCGGCCGCATTCCTTCGGCGGTCGGCTATCAGCCGACGCTTGCGACTGAAATGGGTCAGATGCAAGAGCGCATCACCTCGACCACCAAGGGCTCCATCACTTCGGTGCAGGCCATCTACGTCCCGGCCGATGACTTGACCGACCCCGCGCCGGCGACGTCGTTTGCGCACTTGGACGCCACCACCGTGCTGTCGCGCGACATCGCGGCGAAGGGCATCTATCCGGCCGTCGATCCACTCGACTCCACGTCGCGGATTCTCGATCCGAACGTTCTCGGCCAAGAGCATTACGATACGGCGCGAGCGGTGCAGGAGACGCTGCAACGCTACAAGTCGCTGCAAGATATCATCGCCATCCTGGGCATGGACGAGCTTTCGGAAGACGACAAACTCACGGTTGCACGCGCTCGCAAAATCGAGCGTTTCCTTTCGCAGCCGTTCCACGTGGCGGAAGCCTTCACCGGCTCGCCGGGCGTGCTTTGCGATATCAAGGACACGATTCGCGGCTTCAAAGGTCTCGTGGAAGGCGAGTACGATCACCTTCCGGAAGCTGCGTTCTATATGGTCGGTTCCATTGAAGACGCGATCGCCAAGGCGCAGCGTCTGGCGGCGGAGGCGGCTTGACCATGAAACCCAGCGAAGCTGTCGCGCAGCTCGTCGTTGATGCTGCTATCGCCGGCATCGCTGGGACCGTGCGCGGGAAGTTTCCGGTCGCGCCGGTGATCTTGAACGCGCAGCAATGCGGCGAGCTTGGTCTTCCACCGGGCAGCAACACGATGTTCTATCCGCTGGATAAGTCCGGTGTGTTCTACGATGTGGATGAGGCGCGCTCTACGATTTGGTACACTGGCGCGGACGCGGCAAAAGCGTTGGCCACAGTCGAACACGCGGTCACGCGCGCTTACCCGGCCGCGAAGCGGTCAAACGACGAGGACGATCCGCGCGAAGCAGACATGCGCGTTCGCACCTATGACGTGAAGCTGCCGCAAGGGCGCTTGGCGATCGTGCAGCTGAGCTATCCCGCGCCGAACTCGCGGGCGCCGAAGTTCGTAGCGCAAGTGACGGGTATGGTCGTCAAGCAATAGCGGTGTAAACGGATGGCAACTCAGATCAGTGCTAGTGAACTGGCCGCCAAGCTCGTGGTGGACGGCTGTCTGGCGACGGTCGCCGGTGCGGTGCAGGGGACGGTTCCGATCGAGGGCATGTCGGTGACTGAGCTCGAGCGCGCCGAACTCGGTTTGGCGCAAGGCGGCAAGACCGTTTTCTACCCGCTCGGCAAGAATGGTGTGTTCCTGGACTTAAGCGGAACAAGCGCTTCGGTGTTTTATTCTGATCAGGATTTCGATCGTGCGCTGCCGGCCTTGGACGCCGCATTGAAGCGCGCTCACCCGAACGCGAAGCAAGTCAAAGACACGCCGCATCCCCGGAAAAAGGATTATCGTTTTCGCTCCTATGAAGTTGATTTCGGCAACGGCAAGCTTGCGGTGGTCGAAGTTGATGCGGCGGAAAAAGCCGCTCGTGAGCATACCTTCGCGGTGCGCATCATGCCGATGGCGCGCAGGAACTGAGTGAGTCATGTCGGACAAATTGAATTTCGCACTGGTTTCCCCCGAGCGGGAGTTGTTTCACGGCCAAGTCGATCACGTCGTCGTGCCGGGATCGGAGGGCGAGTTCGGCGTCTCGCCGCTGCATGCGCCGGTGATGAGCGTTGTGCGGCCCGGCGCGCTGCGCGTGTTCAACGACAATGTTGAGCGCCGCATCTTCGTGAATGGCGGGTTCGCGGATGTGACCGCGGAAGGACTAACGGTGCTTGCCGAAGATGCGGTCGATCTTTCCGACATCGACAACGCCAAGCTCGAGCAGCAAATCAAAGACGCGCAGGAAGATATGCGCGACGCCAATGGCGAGGTCGCGCGCGAGGCGGCGCTTCGTTCGCTCACGCGCCTTGAGGGCATGCGCGCGGCCCTGGCGCGGTAGTTTGATCCCGCACTGATCGCGTGCTGAATCTGGTCGCTCTTTCGGTCCTTAGCGGCCTGACGCTCGCGGCGGCAGTCTATTTCCTCAGAATCAGCTGGATCAAACTCGCGGGCTGGCTTCGCGGGTTGTTGGCGTCGTCGCTTGGCGTGCTCGTGTTCGCATGGGCGCTGGTGAGTTACGCGGTTCTGATCGAACCAGAGACCCTGATTGTTCGCCGTGTGGAGATCGTCAGCGCCCATTGGCGCGGCGCTCCGCTGACCGTCGCGGCGATTGGCGACACCCATGTTGGCGGCCCGCATATGGATGCGGCGCGCGTGGGCAGGGTGGTGCGCAGAATTAATTCGCTGCGCCCCGATCTTGTCGTTGTGCTGGGTGATTACGTCTATGGGCACGAGCCGGAAGGCGCGCGTTCAGCCAGTGCGAACCAAGAGATTTTGAACGGCGTCGCCACGCTCGCGGCGATCAACGCCCGCTATGGCGTGGTTGCCGTTCTTGGAAATCATGACGGCTGGTATGGACGCGAGACAATCACGGAGGCGTTGCAGAACGCCGGGGCTGCCGCGCTCTGGAATCGCAGCGTGACCATTCACCGCTCGGGCGGAGAAATCGTGGTGGCGGGAATAGCCGATGCGTGGACCGGCCATCCCGATTTTACCGAGGCGCTCAACGGCGCGCCCGTAGGCGCTGACACCATCGTGTTGAGTCACAATCCCGACCCGTTCGTGAACATCCCGCCGGGGCCCGCCGTCATGCTGGCGGCGCACACGCATTGCGGGCAGGTGACAATTCCGTTCGTGGGCCGACCGTTCCTACCTATCCATCACAAGGAGTTTGCGTGTGGGCGGATCGATCGGCGTGGCCAGACGCTTTATGTCAATGGCGGCATTGGCACGAGCATCGTGCCAGCGCGGTTTCTCAATCCGCCGGAAATCACGCTGATCACGATCCGTGCCGCAGGAAATGCAGATATTTTTCCGCCCCGCCCGCGATCCCGTAACTAAGCGCGCGCGTCGCCCCAGTTGAAGAGCGAAAGCTGCCAAGGTTTGCGCCGCTTCGGTGCGATCTCGCGCGCTTCCAGCCATTGCAGGAGCAAGTTGGCGACATCAGGCGCTTCGGGTTCTCCAACGAGCCAATGGCTCATCTCCGGGAATTCGTGAAAGTGCGCTTGGCCCTCGGGAAAGCGCGCGATGACGCGGCGCACGGTGCTGGCGGGGTTGACGCGGTCACGGCCGCCGGCAAGGCCGAGCACCGGCGCCTTGATGGCATAAACCGGCGCCTGTGCGGCCATTGACGCATCGAGCCACCATTGCACGGCTTCACGAATGGCGCGGCCGCTTTCCGGCACGAAATTCGCGAAGGCGGTGCGCGCGTCTTGCTGCGATAGACGATCCAACGTCGTCGCGCGCGCCACGCGATAGTCCGGAGGCACGGGCCTGCGCCAATAATCGCCAAGCAACGAAAGGCCGAACTGATTGCTGTGTTCGTCGATGGTTGTGGGCGGCACGCCCCAGGGCGCGGAGGGCGCCAGGAGCACGAGGCCCGCCACCTCGGTTTGAATCGCCGCGAGCTGCACCACAAGCCCGCCCAGCGAATGCCCAATGAGCACGGGCGGCGCCCGCAGCGTCTTTGCAAATGACACAATCGCTTGCGCGTAGTCCTTCAATCCAGTCTGCGCGAGCACTTCGAGATCGGCGCCGCGCTCATGGTGTGGAAGATCCGGCGCATGGGTTTGGAAACCGGCGGCTTCGAACGGTTCGCGGAAGGAGTCGAACGCCCAGCCGCCGCAGAACGCGCCGTGTACGAACACGAGCGGCGTCACCACAGAATTGTGTTTCATCAGAACGGCGCTTCTGCAGCGCCGCTCGCGCGGCCAACAAAAGTGTGCAGCGGTTTTGTGCCCGGCCGCGCGACCGATTTTAACGAGACGCGGCTTCCGGGCTGCTGCCCGGTTTCCACTCGGCCTGAAGCCGCGTAGCGGCGGACAATCACTTCGAAGCCCCCACAGTGTATTTCTTGAACCGCCGCGCGACTTCTTCGTAGGTGGCGCGCTTGAACGGTATCACAAGGCCCGGCGTGGATTCGAGCGCAGCCCAGCGCCAATCGCTGAATTCCGGAGAATGTGCGTCGAGTCTGACGTCGGCGTCACGGCCTTTGAAGCGAAAGGCGAACCATTTCTGCCTTTGCCCAACATAGCGCCCGCGTTGCCTCAGTTTTTTGCGCAGTTCGGTGGGGAATTCGTAATAAAGCCAATCCTCAGCCTCTTCGAGCAGATCGACGTGCGCGGGCGTTACGCCAACTTCCTCTTCAAGCTCACGATAGGCAGCGTCCCTGGGTTTTTCGCCGCGATCGACTCCGCCCTGCGGCATTTGCCACTGATAGGGGCCCTCTGTGCCGACACGCTTGCCGAGCAACACCGGGCCCTCGCGGTGAAACAGCGCAAGTCCGACGTTCGGGCGGAAGGATTTGGGATCTTTCGCTTCTGTCATCTGCGGCCGGCGCGTGCGGCAAGCACGGCCGAGACAGGCGCGAGTTGATAACCGCGTGACCCTACGTCAGCGGCCCAGTGACCGACTTGCTGCATGGTGACGGGATACGCGAAACCGGCCCCAATAGCGTTCTGATTCTGCAGCGCCAGGGCCTCTAAATTGAGCAATTGATCGTCAATGGAGTCCGCCTCGCGGCGGGCGTCGATAATTCGGTCAGCGGCGGTGTTGGTAAGGCCCGCACGGCTGGCCTCGACCGAGAGCGCAGTGCGCTGACCAATGCCGGAGGAGATGAAAGCGAGACCACGCCGCTTCAAAGCCTGCACCACCGGTTGCGACGCCTGCGCCGACGTCGCGAAGCGCGCGCCTTGGTAGTTGGTGACGCCGAAGTAACCAGCGCCGCGTCCGAGCAGCTGCTCAAGGTGGGCGACGTTTTGCTGTGGCGTGGCTGAAGAGAGCAGAGTTTGCGGACCCGTGTCGTCGGCGTTGGAGTCAAACGGCTCCATCGGCAGCTCGAGCATTACTTCATGACCATGCGCGCGCGCTTGGTCGATCCAGCTCTGCAGATTGCTGGCATACGGTACGAAGGAAAGCGTGATCTCTGGCGGCAGTTCGTTGATCGCTTGCGTGGTCGCGGCGGCGTTGAAGCCGAGACCACCGATCACCACCGCCAAGAGCGGTCTGTTGGACTGCGGCTGAAACGGGCGGGCATAGGCCTGCGCCGATGTCATGCCGTTGGACGCGACGATCGGAAGTAGGCCGTTGGGGCTCTGTTGCGTGAGGCTCGCGATCGGAGCGCGCGCAAGTGGACGTAACGTTGGCGCGCCGGTGGCGTCGACTTCTGGCGCA
>JACQAC010000072.1 GCA_016195245.1 Pseudomonadota bacterium | reverse complement strand
CTGACACCGACATTCGCAACCTGCGCGTCTTCATCGGGCAGGTGCGCGAAAAAATTGAGTCCGACCCGTCCCGTCCAACGCTGCTGCTGTCGGAACCCGGATTTGGCTATCGCCTGACCTGAGCCTGCGAGACTGCGCCGCAGGCGCGGGACGAATTTCCTGTATCGATTTCTTACGCGAACCTGGGGCAGGTCGGAGCTTTTGCGATCGGCCTGTGGATAAACCGCGTTTAAAGCTCGTTTCCGCGTCCGCGACGCCCGCCGACGCACCTAGCCCCGCCGGGCAGCACGGCTCGGAGCGGAAGCCGGCATTCATGGCCCTAGCCGTCGCCTCCATCGGCGTGGTGTTCGGCGACATCGGAACCAGCCCGCTCTACGCCTTCAAGGAGTCGATCTCGCATGTTGTGCGCAGCGGCGCCGCGCTCAACACCGGCGATGTGCTCGGCGTGATCTCGCTGATGTTCTGGGCGCTGATGATCGTTGTGACGTTCAAATACGTCGCGCTGCTCATGCGTTTCGACAACAAGGGAGAGGGGGGCGTGCTGGCGCTCGCGGCGCTGGCGCAACGCTTGCTCGGCACACGCACCGCGTTCTTTGTTGGCATGAGTGTCCTCGGCGCGGCGCTCTTCTATGGCGACGCCATGCTGACGCCGGCAATCTCCGTCCTCTCGGCGATCGAGGGGCTCACCATCTTGCCCAGCTTGCAGGGGCATATCGATCCATTCATCGTGCCGATTGCGCTGGGCGTGCTGTTTGCGCTGTTCCTTGTTCAGAACAAGGGCACCGCACTCGTCGGCGCTTGGTTTGGGCCGATTTGCATTCTTTGGTTTCTCGTTATCGGCGCGCTCGGCGCGCTGGAGATCGTGCGAGCGCCAGCTGTCCTCGCGGCCGTCAACCCGCTCTACGCAATCACATTGATCGCCGGGCACCCGATCCTCGCCTTCGTGCTGCTTGGCTCTGTGTTCCTGACCGTCACCGGCGCTGAGGCGCTCTACGCCGACATGGGCCATTTCGGCCGCACGCCGATCAGCGCCGCGTGGACCTTCCTGGTGCTTCCGGCGCTGACGTTGAACTATATGGGGCAGGGCGCGCTGGTGCTTCAGCATCCAGCCGCGGCGGAAAATCCATTCTTCTTGATGGCGCCGCCCATCATGCAGCCGGCGCTCGTAGCGCTCGCAACGGCCGCGACGATCATCGCCAGCCAAGCCGTGATCTCCGGCGCGTTCTCACTGACGCAACAGGCCATCCAACTGGGTTTCCTGCCGCGGCTACGCATCGTGCAAACCTCGGCTGAGCACATCGGCCAAATCTTCATGCCGCAGGTAAACCTTCTGCTGCTGATTGGCGTGCTGTTGCTGGTGGTGATCTTCAAGAGTTCGAGCGCTCTCGCCTCCGCCTATGGCATATCCGTTATCGGCGCCATGATCACCTCTTCCGTGCTGGCGCTCGTGGCGATCTGGAAGATGTGGAAAAAGCCGCTCTGGTTCGCCATTGCCGTCATGTCGCCCTTCATCCTGGTGGAGGGCATATTCCTCGCCTCCAACATGCTGAAGCTGTTCAGCGGCGGTTTCGTGCCGCTTCTCATCGCAAGTGCGTTGGTGATCACAATGTGGACGTGGATGAAGGGTTCGCAGCTGCTGAAGCAAGCAACGCGCGGGGACGAGCCGCTGACATCGTTTCTCCATCTCATCGCCCGCAACCCGCCCCATCGCGTGCGCGGCACGGCGGTCTTTCTAACGTCGGAGCCGGATGTCACCCCGACAGCGATGCTGCACAATCTCAAGCACAATCAGGTGCTGCACGATCGCATCATCATTGCGTGCGTGCGGACGGCTTCGGAGCCGCGCGTGCCCGACGATCGCATCGCCATGGTCGAGCATCTAACCCCGGACATCGATCGTGTCACTTTGACCTTCGGCTTCATGCAAGATCCGAATGTCAGCCGAGGCCTCACACTGGCGCGCGTGAAGGGCGTTCAATTCGATCCGTTGAAAACGTCGTTCTTCGTCAGCCGGCGCGTGCTCTCGCCGCGCTCCGGGGGAGGCATGCCGCGCTGGCAGGATCTTCTGTACATTTGGCTCGCCCGCAACGCGACCAACGCCAGCGTTTTCTTCCACATCCCCGCCGCGCGCACCGTAGAACTCGGCGCGCAGCTCTCGATTTAAGATTTTGGCCCGCGGCTTTGCGTCGGCGGTGGAAGACGCGCGAACTGCGGCGAAGGTCGCCACAGGCAAGACGCTTCACGATTTGCGCGGGACGTTTGCAACGCGGCTCATGCACAACGGATTTGAAGACCGCGAGATTGACGAAGTGCTTGGTTGGGAAACGGGCAAGAGCGCCCGCATTCGGCGCGTCTATATCAGCCGCAAGGCCGTGGTCATTTCCGCGATTGAGCGCATGCGGAAGCGCGACAAGAAGGAGTGAGGGGCATGGATGACCAAGCTAACTTGGACATACTCCTATCGCGTCGAACGCAGCGCCAAGTCCGGCAACGTCCGCTGTGAATTCGCCAAATGCCAGCGCACTGTATGAGCGCTTCTGAGTGCGACGAGTTGATCGTTAGAAATGGGAACTAAGAACGTCGGACCGACGCCATAGCCTGTTACCGGAACTGGGGACGCATCATCAATCGCAATACTCGCTTCCACCGGCCCACCATTATGCTCCCAATCCCCGTGTCCCGCGATAAGCACCAGTCGTCCGTCGCGCGCGCGTAGTAATTGAGTGTCAACGGTGGCACCGAACTTCACCGCTCTGCAAGGCGACGCGCCCGGCGTGGGACTTCGAAGAACCCACCCTGCAACGTTGTCCGCCGCAGCCGGTTGCGTTTGTGGGATTATGGTGAGTGTGCCGAGCACCGCAGAAATGCTGGCGGCTTCGTCGTCCGTCGTCGGAGGCGGCGTACCGCAAGTGATATCGAACACAACCATCTGCCCACCGCCCGCAAGCACGAAGTCGAGAGTGTGCATTTGAGTGCCGTTGAGAACTACCGTGTAGTCTAGCGTTGCGACGCCGCCGGTTCGTCCGTGCACGAAATTGCGGACTGGTTGCCCTACGTTTTGCTGGACATCCGAAGCTGTGACTCGGTCGAGATAAACGTTCGCGGCGTCTTGCCCTCCATCCAAGGTGTGTGGCGGTCGTTGGCTAAGTGCGCAAATTCGTGTGCGGTGGTCCTGCATGCTGTCATTACGCGCGATAATGAGCATGTCACCGGCAGCTACGGCCCTTTCGTTCGGTAGAGCGGTCCAACCTTGGAATGATAGTGAAAATCGCCCGCCCGGCTCGGTCCATGTGCTGGTCTGCGCCTGTGACGGCGGCACGAAAGTGCAAACCATTGCAATGGCGACGGTCAATGCATTCCGAAGTCCGCTCATTGTCGCTTTCCCCACGCCGCGCGAGCATAGAGGTCATTTTGGGCGAAACAGCAACGCTTCAAAGCGGTGCGCCGGACCGTTCCGCGAACGGCGCTGTAAAAGACCCTGTAAAAACCGGTCCGGCAATGGGGCTAAGTATTGGTCGGAGCGGCGAGATTCGAACTCGCGACCCCCAGTCCCCCAGACTGGTGCGCTAACCGGGCTGCGCCACGCTCCGACCTGCACCCGCAGCGCCGCCGCGGGAGCGGTCTATTAAACCTGGCCGCTGCGGTTCGCAATCGCCGATCCGGCACGGCTGGCTTGTGGTGCAATCACGCAAACGCCTTCCACGAGCGGTCGTGACGCGGCCTGCGGCGTCGCGCGCTGGGTGCGCACGAGCCAACGCTGATAATCGTCCAAAGGATAACGATCGCCACGGCAACAATCGAAACGACGATGGCGATGCGATGGCGATCATGACCAATGCCGCTACTGGGGTGTCGTGTGAGGGCGCGAAGGGTATAGCCATCAGCGGACCGCGCTTCTAAAGGGGACTGGGGGAGCGGCTTGGCACACAGCATTTTCATGGCCCTGCAGGCGGCGGCGCAAGTCATCGAAACTGCGCCTGTCAACGCGCCGCTTGCGCTCCTGATCTTGCTGGTCGCGGCGCTGGCATGGTTCGGTCTGCGCGCCTTTGTGCGCGGATTGCGCGCGGGAAAAACGCACGCGGCCGTGCGAGGCAACTTTCATGAGTTCGCTCGGGAAGCTCTGATAAACGCCGCCAAACTCGATGGCCGTGTCGACACCCGCGAGCGGGATGCGATCGTGACCGCGCTTGCTGAGATCGGTTTGGCGTTGGACGCGACGGCGTTGGAGAGCGCCTTCGTTCAAGCAGGGCTCGGCAAGGAAGAGCTGATTGCGTATCTCCGAGCGAGATCGGGAACTTTCAGCCGTGAGCAAAAGGTCTGGCTCTTGAAAGCGCTGCTCGCCGTTTTCGTCGCTGATGGTCGCTTCGACGAGTCCGAACACGCCGCGCTTGTCGACTACACGGCGGCTATCGGCTTCGATCGGCAGAAGGCGCCTGAAATGTTGCGCGATCTGTCGCGGCAATTTCTGCGGGGCAATATCACCTAGTCTGTCACCCGGCGCGCGAAGTCAGTGACGTCTCTCAAGACAGACGCGTTGCCTCGAAACGGCACCGAAAGCGCCAGCATGATGCAAACGTGATCAACGCGCGGATAAATCTTGGTTTCCACGCGCTCGCCAGCGGCATGGGCCGCTTGTTCCATACCAGCGATATTCCGTCTTCCAACCGTCGTATCGCGATCGCCCCACAACAGCAGCAGCGGTGGTCCGTCCGCGCGCGCGAAATTGATCGGTTGCGTTTCGCGCGGCTCCGGCGCTTGGCCGAAGGCACTGCGGGTTGAAGCGACGTCGAACGGAAGAAAGTTGTACGGACCCGCCAAACCCACGAAACCTCGAATGGCGTTCGCACCGACTCCAGCCGCGCGAAGATAGTGCGCATTGAGCGCGAGCATGATCGCATTGTAGGCGCCGGCCGAATGTCCCATGAGCACAATGCGGTTCGGATCGCCGCCATGCGCGGCGATGTTTTCGCTCACCCATTTCACACCGAGCGCACAGTCTTCGATAAAACCAGGGAAGTGTGTGCTTGGCACCAGGCGATAATTCGGGATGGCCACGACGAAGCCGCGCGAGGCCAAAGCCTGGCCCAAGAACTGGTAGTCGTTCTTTTCGCCCGTCGCCCAGGACCCCCCGTAGATGAACACGATCACCGGAAGGGTCGCGTCGGCGGCTGCGCCGCTGGGCGCATAGACGTCCACGCGGTTGCGCGGATCCGGGCCGCACACGGCGTCCCGGATCACACGGCGCGCCCCGCCATCCTTGGGCGTCAGGGCGTCGAAGGCGCCGAGGGACGGGGTGCAGGCGGCGGCTACGACGGAAAGGGTGACCATCAGCGCGTTTCGGCGGGTCATCAATGCTCCTGAAATCCGGTTACCGGCCACGGCCGACGCCATCGCTTTGCATCCAAGGCCAACACAGCCCGCATCTCAGGTAAGACAGCGGTGCGCAAGTCAATGGCTTGAGCGACGCCCAGGCTTAAGGAGCAAGCCATGAAGTATGCCGTAGCGTCAGTTCTGCTCGCCCTCACCATAGCCGCGCCCGCGTCGGCGGAAATGCGCAATCTAACCGGTTTCACGGAGGTTCAAGCCCAGGATCACATCGTCGTCGAGGTTCGAATTGGCCCCCAATATTCGGTCGAGGTTACCGGTCCTGAAGCCAGCCGCATCAACACGCGCATTGAGCGTGGCCAGCTCAAGATTAGCGAACGTAACCGTCCGTGGTTCGGGCCAGACCGGCGGGTCAACGCGCTGGTGCGCGTGACTGCGCCTGCGCTTTCCGGCCTCGCCGCTGCAAAGGGCGCGACGCTTTCTGCCTTCGATGTCACAGCCGACGATATGTCGCTCGCCGCCGCCATGGGCGGCGAGCTTCGCGTCAACGGCACGTGTCGCAGTGTCGATGTGGCGGCTGCGATGGGTGGCGTTGT
>JACQAC010000071.1 GCA_016195245.1 Pseudomonadota bacterium | reverse complement strand
AGAACTGAAAGTCAGCTGCCTGGGGTTCTGGGTCTGACACCCGCCGCCGGCTTGCGGTGACGGAAAGGAAGGTCACTTCGTCGCCCTCAAAGCGCGCCGCCGAGAGCGTCCCGGAGGCGTAGGCGCCGGTGTCCACGCCGATGCGGCGCTTATCGCGGTAGGGACGCACCTCGGGCGTATGACCGTGGACGACGACGTGGCTGAATTGACGCTTGTCGTTGATGAATTGCGCCCGCGTCCAGTACAGGACCTCATCGGCCTGATCAGCGAGAGCCACCCCAGTGTCGATACCGGCATGCACGAAGACGTAGCCGCCCAGCTCGGCATAGCGCTCGAGCCCATTTAGGAACTCGATGTGCGCAGGCGGCACATTCATTTTCAACGCCGCCGCTGCTGCATGCCAATCCTCATCGGAGGCGCCGGTAAGGTTCGGCGGATTGACGCCGTAGGACATCATCGTTTCGGCGCCGCCGTGCAGCACCCATCGCTTGTTGGAAGCCGGCGCGTCCATGAATGCGAGCATCGCTTGCTCGTGGTTGCCCCGCAGGTACCGGCGCTCACAGTTTGCGGGGCGGCCGCTCAGCAGCAGATCAAGCGCCCCGGCGCTGTTTGGCCCACGATCGACGTAGTCACCCAAAAACAAGACGATTGGCGGGCCGGCCGCGCCCTGCTCGCCCGACGCACGCTCTTCGATGGTGTCGAACATGGCCGCCAGTAAGTCTGTGCAGCCATGAATGTCGCCGATCGCGTAGCCCACGCGCCCTTCAAGGAATTTCGCAGGCGGCAAAGGAGGGCGTGAGAAGAGCCGCATTAATCTCATCTACTCCTGAATAGGCCCGCTAGGGCGACGCTGACAACTGAGCGCCGGCCTTTCCACGCAGCCCGGCGGCCGGGGCGCCAGCAATTGACAGTGCGCTGCTGGTCCGTCCCTTGCTTCCCGCCTGGGCTAGATTAAGAGTTTCGCTTCAAGGACTGGGCCAGGGAATGTCTTCGCCAAATTGGCACACTCGCCGCCTCTTGCTGCGCGCACTGGGATTTGGTGTTGCGGCCGCAACCATGGGAGCTTGCGGCACGACCGCCGCACAGACCCCGCCTAGCGCGCCTGCTTCGCCGACCAGCGACTATAGGCTTGGTCCGGCAGACCAATTGCGCATCACCGTTTTCAATGAGCCCGGGCTCACGGGTCAATTCGTCATCGGCAGCCAGGGCACCATCGCCTATCCGTGGAAGTGGCGAATTATCGTCCCTTCTTCATTCTCGGCGAAGTGACGCGCCCCGGGACCTATCCATATTCGGTGGACTTGACGGTTCTCAACGCGGTTGCAACGGCGGGAGGGTTTACCTACCGAGCAAACCAGCATCGCGTATTTATACGGCACGCCAACGAGAGCGACGAAAAGAGCTATCCTCTGACCCCGTCCACTCCAGTGTTGCCGGGCGATACGGTGCGCATTGGCGAACGCTTGTTCTGAGCCGCCGCTTTGTGTGGCGGGACCCGTTGCCTCCTTGCATAGGTCGCGATGACATCGAACAAGGTGCAGTGTTGGTTCATACCATGCTGCGCGACTAGGCGTTTCGGACCATAGGCGGAAAAATGAATATCAGGCCGGGATCCGAGACAGTGACGAGCGTTCCAACACGGCGATCCTTCGCGGACGTCGTCGGCCTTAGCGCTGTCGCGCGCGGCTTGCGACGGCGCTGGAAGGTCATGCTTCTGGTGGGCCTAGTTAGCGCGGGCGGGTTCTTGCTGCATGCGATGAGCGGACCGCGCACTTACACTGCTGCGTCCCTACTCATCATCACACCGCGCCAAGCGGCGCAGGAGTCGAATGCGTCGACGGCTTCAACGGCCGTCGATTCTGAAATCGAGCTGCTCCGATCGGCCGCCCTGATGAACGATGTGGCGGAGGCTGTGGGACTACGCCGGACCGGCGATGAAGTCGGACGTTCGAATGCTGCAACAGCCGATGTCGTCAACATCGTAGCGCGCGCAATTACGATCAAGCGGCGGGGCGCCACCAACGTGATCGAGATCAGTGCTCGAGCCAGCAACAATTTGCGCGCCCAACAGCTCGCGAATAGCTACGCCGACGTCTACATCGCCAATCAGTTGCGCGCGCACGTTGACACCTCGCAACAGGCCAGTTCCTGGCTGGCGCGCCGTCTCGCCGAGCTGCGAGAAGCGGTCGAAACAAAGGAAGCAGCCGCAGAGACCTTTCGCGTGCAAGCCCACCTGCCCGCGGATGACGCCGCCGCGGCGCCAGCGGCGGAGTTGCAAAGCAACGATCCGCAGAGCCAAGTGCAACTCGCGCGCGCCGACCTCGACGAGCGACAAGCGCGCGCAAGGCGGCTGCAGGATGCTGTATCCTCGGGCGCTTCACTAGATGCGATAGCGGCGGCCGCTGGCTCGGACACACTCAACGGCTTGCGTGATCGAATGGCAGATATCGCCCGCCGGCAAGCGGACCTCGAGAACCGCTACCTGCCGAGTCACCCCGCGGTGATTGCCATCCGGGAGGAACGCCAGTCCGTTGAGGACCAAGTTCAGCACGAAATTCAGCGCGCCACCGGCGCGCTGAACGGGCAAGTTGCGGGCGCTCGTGCGCGCTTACAAACGCTGCAGCGGGCTGTCCCAGCTCCAGCGCCACCACAGCCAGCAGGCGTGGCAGCGGCTGGCCCAGACGCGATGGCGCACTATCGCGATCTCCAACGCGAGGCGGCGATCGCACGGCAGGTTTACGAAACCTACCTGCAGCGCAACCAGGACATGGCGGACATCAATCAGCTGAATATCCCCGACACGCGCGTGCTGGCCTATGCGCCGGCGCCAACCTCGCCAACGTCGCCAAACCTCTTGTTGGCGCTCGAATTGGCCGGCGCGCTCGGTTTGTTCATGGCGATCCTGACTGGCTTTTGTTTTGAAGCGGCGGACCAGTCGGTGAAGAATGGTGATGAGCTGGAAGAGCGCATCGGTTACCCCGCGATCGCGTCTATCCCAACGATCTCGACGAGAATGATGCGGATGATGCCGCCCGCGGAGCGGCATCCCTCTGGATACCTGATTGGGCGACCGATGTCGGCGTTTGCGGAAGCCCTGCGGGTTTTGCGCACGGTGATCGTCTATTCGAAGCTTGAGAAGCCGGCGCAGGTTGTGGCGGTCACATCGGCGCTCCCCGGCGAAGGAAAAACGACGATTTCCATGTGCCTTGCCCGCATCTCGGCGATGTCTGGACAGCGTGTATGCGTCGTCGACTGCGATCTCCGCATGCAATCGATCAATGACGTCATTGACATCGAAACGGACGTCGGCATCCTTCAAGTGCTCGCAGGTGAAGCACCGTGGCGCTCTGCGATCGTCAATGATCCAAATTCCGACGCCCACGTGCTGCCTGTTGCTACTGCGGGCTTCACACCGCGCGATGTGTTTGGATCCGACGCGATGGCCCGACTCATCGAAGAGCTACGCGGCGTCTACGATCTCGTGATCCTGGATTGCGCGCCCATTCTAGCGGTGGCGGAAACGCGAATTCTGGTGAAACAAGCTGACACCACCGTCCTGGTGGCGCGCTCGGGACGCACGCCGGTGAAGGCACTGAGAGCAGCAGCGCAGCACACGGTTCTCGCCAAGGGAAATGTATTGGGTGTAGCTCTCAATTGCGTCCTGCCGCATTGGCAGACGTACTCGGACTCCCTCTATTTTGGTCAGGCGAAGTCGTACTACAGCGTGGGTTAGTTAAGGCGCGGTTCGCTTGCGCACGACAACTTTGCGATCCTCGTCAACCGCCAGACCCGGCACGATACGATTGAGCTTGATGCCAGGCTTCCATAAGCGACCTCGGTTGCGGAAGCCCCGTAAACGATCCCAAATGATTTGAAGGTCAAGCGTCAACGACCACGATAGCGCGTATGCCTTGTACCGGGTCTCAGCGTGTTCGCGATCGACCAACCGACCGATACCGAAGACGCCCGGTCGAGCGCTAATATAATAGCGCCGGCCGGACTTCAGTTGATCCAAACTCCCTTCGAGCAAGGGGCTGGGGCCAACCAAGCTCATGTCGCCACGCAAGACATTCACAAGCTCCGGCAACCGCTCAACGACGCGCGTCAGCTTTGAACGGGGCTGATCGTCGGCGGGTCTCGGCTCATCCTGCTTGTTATTCGCAGCTGGCGGAGGCGCGGCATTGAAGCGCAGTCGCTCAAAACTGCGGCCACCATACCCAATACAGGAGTCCAAGTTGAAGACCGGCTTGCGGTTCGCAAGTTTCAACCACAGCGCGGCCACGAGAAACGCGGGCCAGCAGATCACCAGCAATACGGAAACAACAATCAGGTCAAACGCGCGCTTTTGCCAACCGCCGAGCGTCGGCTCGTACGATACGACCGAGGCGGAAGCCAAATCACGCCGTATTCCCAGCTCGAATTCGGTGCCCTCGGTGGCAGCTGGCCGCGCTTCACCACTTTCTGAATCACGCGGGACCTGAAGAAGCATGGAGTCCGCTTTCTCGTTCGAATTTGAGATTAGGAGACGCTGTGGAAAGTGCAACGCCTGCCCTGCCGCAAAGGCAAGACGAGTTCGCTCGCGACAGCATAGGTTGGTTGTGGATAAACCCTGGGTAGCTCCTTACCGCTCGCAAAATCGGAGCAAGCCTTTGCTGGCTCGCGAGCTGGACTATATGGTCCCGTCGATGCATGCGTCCTGACCGATTCGGCGACCTTTGTCTGGCCTTGATGCATTCGGCGAGGAGAATTACGCCCCGTGACTACCCCGCTTATCGGTGACGACGCCGGCTTTGCCACAGGCTCAAGCGGGAGAATTCGCGGAACTCGCGACTCAAGACCGGTTTCACTCTTTTGGTCGCGTGTTAAGCGCGCGGCGCATCGTCAAATCGGCGTGCTCGGAATTGTCTTTGTTCTGACCACGGGCGTGGGATTGCTCTACGAGTACGCCGCCGGCGGCCCCACGCTTGAGGCGCTGGCGGTAACCGTGGCAATCGGCGTTGTCGTCGCGTTCGCCATCAGCCTCGTTTCCGAATTGGGCCGGAACACCGTTACATCCGTTGCCGGACTTCGAAAGCACTTAAACTACCTCGTGCTGGGAGCGGCGCCCGAATTGACGCCAGAGGCGTTCCGCGAGCTGCCGCCCGAGCAGCGCACGCCGCTCGGCTGCTTGACGTTCCAACCGGGTTCGGCGTTCTCGACTTCGTTCCGACACCTGCAGGGAACGATCTCGAACAACCGCATGATCGCCGTCATCGGCTCTATACCGAACGAAGGCGCAAGCACTTCAGCGCTTGGGATCGCGGTCAGCGCAACGCAACAAGGGCGAAATGTGCTGTTGGTTGACTGCGACTTGCGGCGCCGCTCACTCACTCGGTCATTGATTGGCGATGCCGAAGCAGGCGTTCTGGAGGCCGCGGATCGTCCTGACAATTGGCGCAGCCACGTGCAGCAAGAGGCGGAAACGGGACTTCACTTCCTTCCAGCCGCAAAGTTGAAAAGCCCCTGGAGCACGCTCGTCGGGATGGGCGGCTTGTCGATCCTGCTGGGCGAGATGCGCAAGTCGTATGATTTGGTCGTGCTCGATTGCCCTCCGGCGCTCGGCAGCGCCGACGGCGCGATGCTGGCTCGCCTAGCCGATGGATGCATCATTGTGGCGGCGTGGGACGACACTCCCATTGGTGCGCTCAAGCAAAGTATGCTTATTTGAATCTTCTTATTACCGCTTGGCTTGTGGCGAATAAGATTCTGTATGAACGGCGCATGCGCACCGCCGCCAACCGCGACGGATTGGACATCGCGACCGCCGTGTAAGGCGGCGTAGCTGCTTGCGACACCGAGCGCTCTGTCAAAGGCATCGGTCAGCGAGCGCAAAAAAGCGCGAAAATCCTTATGATTTTCCAACATGCGAAGTGTGATTGTCGTCACCTTGCCCTTGTGGCGCATGCTGGCGCGGCCTTCGGCAAACAGCGCCTCCTTGAAGCTTCGCATGCCTAGCATGGCCGCACGCCACAGTGCTGTCTGTTCATCGAGCGACCTCACGCGAGGATTTGCAGCAAGGATCAGATTGGCGACGATGCTGTCGACGTAATCACCAGCTTGCTTCAACGTAAGCCGCGCATCCGCCAGTTCCTCAATGCGCGCGCCGACGCGAGCGAGCGCCGCGATATCGGTTGTGCCCGCGCCCATGTCCGCGAGAATGAGCGCCGGCGCATCAACGGCGAGACCAATTGAAGTGTACGCTGCAGCGGCTGTGGCTTCGCTCCATCTGCTCCCCGCCACGCTGGGGCCGCGTAACGGCGGGAAAACGCGGCAAAGCGTTCCAACACCGGATCCGCCGCAATGGCCCGATCGATCGAAGCGCCAAGATAGGCAAGATACAGTGTAATGAGATCGCCCATGGAGAAATGATGGTGGGGGTCGATCGAAGTTGGCAGCCTTGTATTCAGGGCTCGATCAAGGTCGCTGACGCTCAGCAAAGTCTTGAACGACTTCAGCGCGGCGCGCTTCTGGTCAGCGAGAGCGGCGGCCCGCGCGATCGCGGCAGGACCGAACAGCACGCGCTCGTCATCAACAAAAACCGCGCTTGGCAGCAGAAAGGTGTTTGCGCCTTGGTTCTCACCACCAAGCATCAGAGGCCGAATGAGGCCGGGTTCAAAATGGTTCCAAGAATTGGAGGGCGCGACGGCGGCTTTGGAAAACGCGGTGCCAAAATCAATGCAGAGCGTCCAACTCATCGAGGAGCCCTCTTCTTGGCGGCCCTGCGCGCCGGAGCAACGACAGCCCGGATCAGCACCTCGCGACCACGCATCGCACCCTCACGGACGATGCGCACACGCTCTGCGCCGGGCGCGCCGCTGAGTTCATGCATGTGTTCGTCGAACGGAGACTCCTCGCCGATCTCGCCGAACAGACTCAGTCCCCGCCGACGCTTCGCACGCGACAACGCCTGCGCCAGCATGTCGAGAGCGTCTGACGCCCTCCTTCCAGGCTCGTCGCCAAGAGCGCGCTTCAGCGCGGCGAATTCGACAAGCGCCTCCGCAAGCGCCTCGTCAGCTTCGGCCCAGGAAGATTCCGCCAACGCGTTGGCTATTTTGGCGTTGGGCTCGATCGAAACGGCTCGGGCGCCGGCGCGACGCACAGACTTGGTTTCCTTGCCCGCAGCCATACCCTGCCCATACTGGCGGCGTCCCAGCATGGCCTCGCGGTCAGAGACGCCGCTACAGGCGTAGGCTGAGCCCCACCGTCCCCGTGTTCACATTGTAATCGTGGTAAGCCGCTGTACCCGACGAGTCATCAGCAAAGTGATCAAAGCGCAGGCGCAACGCGACGCGGCGGTTCAACACGTAATCCGCGCCTACGCCCACTTGGCTGTAATCGTCCTTCCGATCGATGGTATTGTACTCGCGCTGGCCCTGCCGATACTCGGCAAACAGGATAACGTTACGAAGTAACTCGTGATCGGCGCGGACACCCACTTCAGTCGTGACATACGGAAGCCCGACATTCGCGCTGATCTCGGAATTGGCGTCGCGCCGGGCCTGCAAGGAAATCGTCGTAAGTTCGGTGACGAGCCAGTCGATGTTGCCCTCAACGGCCAGCCCGTCGAACGTGTTTAGGGTGTTGAAGTCGCGCCTGAAATAACCAACCGCAAATTCACCGCGGAACAGATCACCGTTCAGGGTAATGCCCGCCAAATAGGTCTGACCATCGGAGCTCAGTCCGGGCGTATTGTTATAGTCACGATGGTCGGCCGTTGCATCAACAAGCACGCCGATACGCGGTGACAGATCAAACGTCGCGCGCCCGTGCGCCTCGGTTTGAGTGTTGTCGCGTGCGTGGCGTGACTTGATGAGCGATGCGAGCGGACGCGCTGATCGACGTTGAAGTGCCGACATCCAGGCGCCCGGCGCCGCGAAGGTATCCCGTGTTCGCGTCCTCACTCGAAAAGTCACGGTGTTGTGTGAACCGGCCGCCGGCATCAATCACCAGCGCATTGCGCGACCAGTCTGAAGCAAGGCGCAAAGTTGGCGCTTCGCCGTACACGAAGTCGTCCACGGCAGCGCTCGAAGACGCAGCGAACAAATTGTCGGTGCTCGCAACATCAAGGTCGAGCGACGCGTCCAGTCTAAACGTGCCCAGGCGCATCCCCAGCGGGTCATACTCCGGATGGGCCCTTTCGCGGACGGAAACGGGGCGATCCGGTCGCGCCGCCGTTTGGGCGCTTTGTGCGAACGCCGGCACCGGCGACAAGGCCATGAGCAAAGCGCCGAACCCGGAGAGCAATGAACGATTTCGCAAAATGGAATCCCCACAGAGCTTCTGGCTCGAGACAATCGAAGAATTGCAAAAGTTTTGGTCGTGCGAACGACGAAGACAACCGCTTGCACTCTGGGCGAGAAAAGCCCGCCTTGGCCGGGCGCCAGCTTGCTTGGTCATTCGAGTCTCTCCACGCACCCCATTGGAATGCGCCGAACGTGCCCGAAGGTCATTTATCAATCACCAACGATAAAGCGCTAAGCCGCTTCCTACAATTTCTCCGGGATGGCGAGCACGTTGACAGCCATCGAGTGTTGCTTGGACGCTTCACCGGCGGGTTACACGCGCTGCTCCGAAGACGGAGCGCTTTGATTGTAGGTCCGGTAGACTGGTTGAGACGGGCGGCCCACTAAGTATTTCTCAACACCATCGTTAAGAGCGCGCTGATAGATTTCCATCGCCCCATCAACGGCGTCGATGGTTTGATCGATATCAGCGTCCGTATGCGAATAAGAGACAACCATCGACGGCATAATGAGTCCGCGCTTGATCGTTTCCTGAAGAAAAAGCGTTCTGAACGCCTGACTTGGCTTTCCGTCCTGATCGCAAGTGCTGAACAGCAGATTGCAAGCACGGCCCATGGCGCTGACGTGTTTCTCAAGGCCGTGCTTCGCAGAGGCTTGCTGAAAGCCGACACGCAGGCGCTCCCCAGCCTGACTCAGCCGTTCAACGACCGGTTCACGATGGTAAACATCTAGAGTGGCAATCGCCGCAGCGAGGCCATGAGTCTCGCCGCCGTGCGTAGTGGACATCAAGAAGACGCGCTTGTGGTCGGTTTGGTCTAGGTCGCCCACGCGCATAATGTCGCGCCGGCCGCTCAAAGCTGAAACGGAAAAGCCGTTGGCCAGTGCCTTGCCCCAGGTGGAGAGGTCAGGGTCAAGCCCGTGGACATGCTGAGCACCCTTCACGTGCCAGCGCAGCCCAGTGATCATTTCATCAATAATCAACAAAGCACCCGCCCCGCGTACGAGCCGCTGCAGCTCCAGCAGAAAGTTGTCACGCGGCGGATCAATACGCTCAGCTTCCAGAATGAAGCCCGCGATCTGACCCGGGTGCTCGGCAATCAGCGCCTTGACGCTCTCAACGTCGTTGTAACGGAACTTAACAGTGAGTTTCCGGACCACTTCGGGAATGCCGCCATACATGGCGGTTGAGCCTATGAACCAATCGTCAACAGAGAAGAATGGTTGGTCGCCGCAAATAGCAATGAGATCCCGCCCGGTATAGGCGCGCGCCAGCTTCACAGCGGCGGAAGTGGCGTCGGAGCCGTCCTTGCTGAACTTCACCATGTCGCCGGCGCCAATGACGTTCATGAACTTCTCGGCGGCTTCGACTTCGATAACGCTGGGCCGCGTGAAATTGGCGCCGCGCGCGAGTTCGGCTTTCACAGCCTTGACCACAGGCCCATAGGCGTGGCCGAGCGTGACAGCGCGGTTGCCGTTCCCGTATTCGATATATTCGTTACCGTCGGCGTCCCACACATGCGCCCCTTGCCCTCGCACGACGTGGCTTGGAGAGAGCGTAGGATACTGGTCATCGCCCTTGGCATAGGTGTGGCAGCCACCGGGAATAAGCGCGTGCGCCTTTTTCCGGAGCTTGTCGGATTCGGTGAAGTTAACGATCATGGCGTGATCCTACTTCAGCAACAGTTTGCGCGCATAGAAGGCTTCAGCGTAGCGCGCGCGGCATTCTACGCCACGCAGACGCGCGAGGCTGCGGAAGGTTTCTTCGTCGAACCACGCTTTGGAGCGCTGGGTGCCAAAGTGTTTCATCAGCAACTCGACTTTGCGACTGAGCGCTTCGTTGGAAAGCTCGACATAGATATTTGGCCGGCCGAGATCGCCATCCCACTTCGGAATTTCATATTCGAGGATGAGATGGTCGCGGAAGGTATTCCAAGTCAGCTCACTGACCAGCCGGTGATCCTGGTGCGCGTCGCCGCCCGCATGGGTGAGGATGACGTCAGGCTTCAGGCGCTTCAGCGCCTCCACCCAATCCTTCACCGCGGTGCGTTCGGCGGGAAAGTAGCCGTCGCGAAACGCAGCGACATGCATATCCACGCGTGCGGCGCCGTCAAGAAAATCGCGTGCGCTGGCGCGAGCTTCGTCAGCGCGTTCGCCAGGCGCGCTCAGCACGCACCAATCGACGGAGACCTCCGCACCTGAGGCAATCCAGCTGAGAATCGTGGCGCCCGCGCCGATCTCGATGTCGTCGGCGTGCGCGCCCAGCGCCAGCACCTCAAGCTTGCGGCCGGGCCCGGTGAGATCGAGCGTCAGCATCTCAGGCCGGCTTTGCGCCGTTGCCATTGACGCGCCACGGCATGTCACCCTTCTCGATCATGTCTTCGAGCACTTGGCGATCGCGCAGCGTATCCATCGAGCGCCAGAAGCCTTCGTGCTTGTAGGCCATGAGTTTGTTTTCTTTGATCAGGCGGGCGAAAGGTTCGACCACCAGCTCTTCGCCGTCGCTCATGTAATCGAAGATGGCCGGTTTCAGCAGGAAGAAACCGCCATTGATCCAGATTGTGGAATTATCCGAGGTAATGAACTCTTGCACGCGGCCGTCATCGGCAATGTCGGCGATGTGATACGTCACAGGCGGATGCACGGCGAGAAAGCACGCGATCTTATCGGACTGCTTGAATTTCTCGATCATGTCATCGAGATTTACGTTGGAGAGACCGTCGCTGTAATTGGCTAGGAACATCGCTTCGTCTTTGACGTGATCCCGCACCGCCCAGAGGCGACTGCCAATGTTGCGCCAAACACCAGTGTCGATCATAGCGATGCGCCAATCTTCCTCACGCGGCCCGAGCATTTGTACTTTGTCGCCTTCAACGATGACGTCGCCATACGTCTGCTGCTTATAGTTCAGGAAAAATTCCTTGACGGTGTTGGCCTTGTATCCGAGGCAAAGCACGAAGTCCTTGTGCCCATACTGGCTGTAGTAGTTCATCACGTGCCACAGAATCGGCTGATGCCCGACCGGAATCATCGGCTTCGGCACAGCCTCGCTGTACTCGCGGATTCGCGTGCCCAGGCCTCCGCAAAAGAGAACAACTTTCATCGCTGAGCCTCCGGCTCGATGACGGTCGCTTCCGGAATCGGCACCACGAACTTGGCGCCCCACTTTCCGATATGGCCCATCTGCGCGACGATTTCCTTGCGCAGGTTCCAAGGCAGGATAAGTACGTAATCAGGCTTCGCGGCGTCGATCGCTTCAACTGGCAGCACGGGAATGTGCGTGCCCGGCGTGAAGCGGCCGTGCTTATGCGGATTGCGGTCGACAGTGAAGTCGAGAAAGTCCGCGCCAACACCGCAATAGTTCAGAAGGGTGTTGCCCTTCCCCGGCGCGCCATAACCCACAACCTTCTTTCCGGCATTCTTCGCTTCGATAAGGAACGAGAGAAGTTTACGTTTGGTCGCCTTCACCTTCTCTTCGTAAGCTGAATAAAGCGCGACACTCTTGTAGCCTAGTTCTTCTTCACGCGCGATCAGCGCCTTGACCGCCGACGCTACATCTTCCTCGCCTTCATGGGCAAGGAACACGCGCAGACTGCCGCCATGCGTCGGAATTTCCTCCACGTCAAAGAAGACGAGGCCGTGTTTCCTGGCAATCGCATCAATTGCGATGGCGGAGAAATAGCAGAAGTGCTCGTGGTATATCGTATCGAACTGGTTTTGCTCGACCAGGTTCTGCAAGTGCGGAAACTCGAACGTGGCGACCCCACCGCTTTTCATCAGCAACTTCACGCCACCAACGAAGTCGTTAAGGTCGGGAACATGCGCCAGCACGTTGTTGCCGAGGATGAGATCAGCCTGGCCGTTCGCGGCCTTGATCTTTTCGGCGAGACGAACGCCAAAAAAATCGACGACAACGGGAATGCCCTTGCTCACGGCGACTTCGGCTGTGTTCGCGGTCGGCTCGACGCCCAGGATGTTGCTGACGCCAAGCGATGGGAAATGCTGCAAGAGGTAGCCATCATTGCAGGCGAGCTCGACGACAAAGTTGTCCTTGGTCAACCCACGCCGCTTGGTAATCATCTCGCAATACGCCTTTGCGTGCGCGACCCAAGACGTGGAGAACGATGAATAATACGGATAGTGATCGGTGAAGATGCCGTCGGCGGCGACGTATTCCTTCAGCTGTACGAGCCAGCATGAGTCGCAGACGAGCACGTGGAGCGGAAAGAACGGCTCCATCATGTCGAGCTGCTTGGCGTCCAAGAAGGTTTCGCAGAGCGGGGATTTACCAAGATCGACGAAACTATGCTTGAGGCCCGCCCCGCAAAGGCGGCATGCGCCCTGCGCCGTCTTAACTTCACTCATCGGGCTGCCCACCTGCATATTCACTTCGCGATCCCGTCGCAGCGAAAAATAAGCAAGCTTCGGACCGTGAGCTCGCTTCAACGATCAATTTTTTTAGCCTCAAGGGACTGCATCATCAAAACAAATCCCGTAATCAAGGCGCGCGGCTTGCAGGGCCGTGACGAGGCGCGCGCCAATGTTGTTTACCAAGACCACTCTTGAAGGCGCTTGGCTGATCGAGCCGGAGCCGGTGCGTG
>JACQAC010000070.1 GCA_016195245.1 Pseudomonadota bacterium | reverse complement strand
ATGGTTTCCAAAGCCGCTTGGTTGAGGTTCGGGCGATCCCACTCGAAGTACACAACAAAGTCCGACGTCGGGCACGCAACCGGCGGAGGCGGCGGCGGCGGCGGCGGCGGTGGGGGCGGCGGAGGCGGAGGCGGTGGCGGTGGCGCTGCAAACTCGTAACGCAGACCAACCAGCACACCTTGGTTCGTATAGTCGCCACCAAGCACGTCGTTCACGCGGAAATAGCGGTAGCCGATGTCCAAGGTCGCTTGATCGTTCAGCGCGATGCCGACGCCCGCCAAACCTTGATAGGCAAAGCCGTCATCTTCCGCATGACCAAGCGGCGGCTGATCGACTTGGATACGAACGCGGCCTTCGCCAACACCAACGCCGAGGTACGGACGGATATGTCCTTGACGGTTGAAGTCATAGAAGACGTTCGCGAGCAAACCCCAGGCGATTGTATCGCCACGGAAGTTCGTTTCATTGACGGTCACGCCAAACTTGTTCTTGCGATAGGAAAGTTCAGCTTCAACGCGGAAACCATTGTCCCACGTATAGCCGGCGCCAACGTCGCCAATAAAACCATTGTCAAGATCAAGGCGGTCGCCAGAACTGTCCTCGATCCGGCCATTCAAGCTCTGGCCCACATCACCGCGGACGTACCAGCCTTCGGTCGCGTGAGCGACGCCAGCGCCACCCGCCATCAGCGCCGCGAGCGCCAAAGTTCCTTTAATTCCAAACTTCATGGGCGATCCCCTTTTTGACCAGCAGCCTGAATCAGGGCCGCTCCCGTAGTGTGTCACAGCTAATTGCTAACGCAGTCTGCGCCCAACAAAACAGACTTCGCCGTGATTTTATTTTGAGTGTTGCCAGAAAAGCAGCGCCAAATTGTTGCCTAGCCGTAAGGAAAATCGAGGGCCGCTCCGGCGACCGGGCGGCCCTCTTCCCCTCATCGCCCCTGCGCGCGTCGTTCGAACCGCACGGCCCGAGACATCCCCCGCGGGAATTCGACACTGGCGACTAAGACATATCCCCCGCCATTCGCCGAGCCCGAACATCCGCGAAAGGCGCCCATTTCGGGGCAATGTTGCCAGCACGTCACAGAATGGAACCTCCCACCGACCGCCTGGGTTGGCATTTAGGAGATTTCACATGGCCCGCACTACCGGCTCCACCGATCCCTACGCGCCGCCGCCAATGTACCAAGACAAGTCAGGTCGGGTCGTACGCATAGTCTTGATGGCGTTGCTGCTTGGGGCACTGGGGGTGGCCCATTTCGCCTGGTCGGGGAGCACGTTCCAGCAACACGCAGCGCCAATGCAACAGCAGCAACAACTCGCAGACGCTGGCGCTCGCCCGCGAGCGGAGCAAATTCCACAAACTCAACCACTTGCGCCAGCGGCACCGCAGGCGGCGCCCGCTCCGACCCACGCCAGGACACCACAGCCGGCGCGCTCTACGTCGCCTGCTGAACAACCAGCGCCATCAGCCGCTCCGACATCGCAGTCGCCATCGGCGGTCCCAACGCCGCAATCGCCGGATCCGACGCCGCCGGTGCAAGGCTGATGTGTTCTTGGAAAGTGAGCCCGGCGGGATTCGAACCCGCGACCCCCTGATTAAAAGTCAGATGCTCTACCGACTGAGCTACGGGCTCTCGCGAAGCAGCCGCAGTTAAGTGACAAAGCGCCGTCGCGCAACCCGCAGCAGCGCTAGTTGCGTGCGGCATCGGCTGTCGCGAGCACGCCGGCCACGGCGGCGGACCAGCCCGCGCGCAGCTTTTCTCGGACACCGCTCGGCATCTTCGGCGCCCAACGGGCTCGGGTTTTTGCCGCGGGCGCGTCTTTGAGTGATTTGATGCGCCCCGAGCCGAGAGCGGCGAGTTTCGCGGCGCCGAGCGCGGTTACTTCCTGGAACTCCGGACACGCGACTTCGACTTCGCAGATGTCAGCGAGAAACTGCATTGCCCACGCATTGCCGGTCATCCCGCCATCTATGAGCAACGATTGCACCGAGGCCCCATCGGCCTTCAGCGCATCCAGCAGATCGCGCGTCTGATACGCCACGGCTTCGAGGCCAGCGCGAACGACGTGCGCCGATGTAGAGTCGCGTGTAAGGCCAACGATGGCGCCACGTGCGTCCGCCCGCCATTGCGGCGCGCCGAGGCCCGCGAACGCGGGCACGAGATAGACGCCGCCATTGTCTTGCAGTGATGACGAAATGGCTTCTGACTCGGGCGATGCCTTGATCAACTTCAGGCCATCGCGCAGCCATTGCATGGTGGCGCCAGCGGAAAAGATCGATCCTTCGAGCGCGTAAGCAAGCGACTGCCTGGTCTCATAGCCGACTGTTGCAAGCAACCGACTGGCCGAGTGAGGCACACGCTCGCCCATGTTCATGACCAGGAAGGTGCCGGTGCCGTACGTCGCTTTAGCCATCCCAGGCTTCAAGCAACCGTGGCCAACCAGCGCGGCTTGCTGATCGCCGGCCATGCCGTGGATCGGAATGGCGCGGCCAAAGTGCGTGGGATCGCTGTCGCCAAAATGCGCATCGCACTTGGCGATGTTGGGCAATATCTGGCGAGGCACTCT
>JACQAC010000069.1 GCA_016195245.1 Pseudomonadota bacterium | reverse complement strand
AAGCGAGACTCGGGAAACCGATCACATCGCCGACCGCGTAGATGTGCGGCTGCGGCGTACGGAAGGTCGCCTTGTCGACTGCGATACGGCCGCGTTCGTCCGCGCCCAGATTTGCCGCCGCGAGATTGAGCGTTTCAGTCGCGCCCGTGCGGCCGGCGGCGAACAAGACCACCTCAGCGGCAATCTGGCGCTGATCCTCAAGGCGCACCAGACAGCCGGCGCCCGCGCGTTCAATGCTCTTCATCTTGCTCTGAAAGCGCAAAGAGACGCCGCGATCGCGCAGATCGTGGATGAATTCCTCGACGAGCTCGCGATCGATGAAGCCCAGCATGCTGTCGTTCGGTTCGACGACTGTCACCTTTACGTCCAGCGCCGAAAAAATCGTCGCGTATTCGATGCCGATGACCGAAGCCCCGATTACCGCAAGCGAGCGTGGCAACCTCTTCAAATCGAGTATCTCGTCGGCATCGACAATGTACTCGCCGTCGAACGGAACATTCGGCGGCCGGTACGGGGTCGTGCCGACCGCAATCAGAATGCGCTCGCCGCGGACGTGGCGAATCTCACCGCGCTCGGTGGCGACTTCCAGCGTATGCCTGTCGATGAATCGCGCTTCTCCGGAGAGGCAGGCCACATTGTTTCGAGAGAACTGATGCTCCAGGACCTCGACTTCGTGGTTCAAAGTCATCATCAGACGCTGGCGCAGGTCCTCTGCAGTGATGTTTTCCTTGTTGCGATGCGCGCGCCCGTAAAAGCCTCGCTCGCGCCAACCGGAAAGATTGAGCACCGTTTCTCGCAGCGTCTTCGAAGGGATCGTTCCGGTGTGGACGCAAACGCCACCCACGCGTCGCCCCCGCTCTATCACCAGCACCGACTTCTTCAGCTTGGCCGCTTGCACCGCGGCGCGCCGCCCAGCCGGGCCCGAGCCGATGACGATGAGATCGTAACTAGACACGTCTCAGCCGCGGCCCAATTCACGCGAGCGGGCAGCGGCCGCTGAGACCGCATGGCGCAGCAAGGGCGCCAAGCCGCCATTGCCGCCGAGCACGTCAAGAGCGGCCTCCGTCGTGCCGCCAGGCGAGGTCACTTGTTTGCGCAGCTCGCCCGCGGTCTCGCCGGTTTCCAGCATCAGCGCGCCAGCACCCGCGACCGTGCGACTGGCCAAGCGCATCGCGGTGTCCCGATCGAGGCCCTCTTGCTCAGCGGCAGCCGCGAGCACCTCCGCAAGCAAGAACACATACGCCGGCCCGGAGCCGCTTACCGCTGTCACCACATCCATGAGCCGTTCCGCGGCGATCGGCTCGACTGTGCCCAGCGGCTCCAGCAATTGCTCGACGAGTTGGCGGTCCTCTGCCGTGCATTCAGCCGCGCAGACATAAGCGGTGACGCCGCGCCCGATGCGCGCTGGCGTGTTCGGCACACAGCGGATCACGCGCTGCACCCCCAGCGCGCGCTGAACGCTTTCGATCGGAATGCCAGCCATGATCGACATCACACGCGTGCCGGGGCCAACGAACTTGCGCGTCGCCTCAACGGTGCTCGGGAAGGTCTGCGGCTTCACAGCGAGAACGATCATGTCGACCGGCCCCGGCTCGGGTGGATTAAGGACAGCGCCGACCGCGTCGAGATCGCGTTCCAGGATTGGATCAAAATGCGGTTCAACGACGGTGAGCGTTAGCCCGCCGCCCTTGCGCACGGCTTCAATCCAGCCGCGCACGAGCGCACCGCCCATGGCGCCCGCGCCAACCAGTGCAATGGATGGGGCGTCAAGTCCGCTCACGCTTCTCCGACAGTTTCGAACAAGGCCGCGCCCGCCGCATCCTCGGCTTTCATGCCGGCCAGGATGAGGAAGTGGAACGCGGGCTTGAAGCGCTCGGCGGCGTCCAGCGCGGCAGCGAGCATCGCTTGCACTTCGCCGACCGAGATTTCGTCACGGCCGATCATCGGCATGGCGTGACGGAAAATGATGGTGCCGTCGTCGGACCAGACATCGAAATGCCCGAGCCAGAGATTTTCGTTGATCTGCGAGGCGAGCTTCACCGCTTCGTCGTAGCGCGATTTCGGCGCTTGCAGATCGAAGCCCAGAGTGAAAAGCAGTGCGGGCAGCTCATGACGGTAGCTGAAATAGCCGACGCTCTCGCCCCACGAGCACTTGAAACTGAAATGCACGTCGCCGTCTTCGGCGCGTTCGGACTGGAAGCGGTCGTCTGAAGCGATGATGGCTTCCACCGTATCCATCGGATCAGTGGAAACTTCCGCTTCGTCGTCGAGATAGAGATCCAAGAGCGTCCCCTCCGAGCTCGTGGCCGCCGCGTTCGACGACGACCGACTGCGATCTCTTCACCTTGGGGCGCGCTTCAGCTGCGCGCTCGAATCAAGCCCCGGTTCATAGGAGAGCGCTTCGAGTGCTGAGAGAAGATTAACGAGGCTAGATTTGCACACTCAGAGTCATTCCGGGCGAGCGGAGCGAGACCCGGAACCTAGGGATCATAAAGCGCAGGATGTTGTCCTGGGTTCCGGCTCTACGGCGCGTGCCGCGCCTCCGGCCGGCATGACTCAGTTCAGGGTTGTCTCAAGCTCTGTAGCGCCGCTTCCAACGCCGTCACCCGCGCCCGCAGCGCCTCGGCTTCGGCGCGCGCTTCGGAGGCAAGCTGCTTCATCGCCTCGAATTCGTCACGACCGACAAGGTCCATCTCGGCGACGAAACGATCGGCCTGGGAACGCATGAAGTTCTTGGCCTCGTCGCCCATGCCTTGGGCCATGCCCATGGCCCCCGTCATGAGCCGGGCCAGGTCATCGAACACCGAACTTTGCGTTTGCATGTGGATTGCGCCTCGCCCGGTGTTTAAGAACCCGCCGGAGGCCGCGCAATGCGGCCTAACAGCTTCAAGGGTGAGCGGCGGTGATCTGGAACGCACTTCAATTCCCCAATATCGACCCTTCGGCGTTGACCATTCCGCATCTGTTTGACGTGGGTTCTTGGCACGTCGGCCCGTTCCACCTGCGCTGGTATGCGCTCGCCTACATCGTCGGCTTGGTGCTCGGCTGGCGCTGGATGGTGTGGCTGATCCGGCAGGACCGTTTGTGGAAGCCCAACAAGCCGTCGATGAGCGTCCTGCAAGCCGACGACTTTTTGTTTTGGGCGACGCTCGGCGTCATCCTCGGCGGCCGCATCGGTTACGTGATCTTCTACATGCTGCTCGGGAATGAAGAGTCACGCGCCAAGGTCTTCAACGATCCCGCCACAATCTTCCGCATTTGGGAAGGCGGCATGAGCTTCCACGGCGGCTTCATTGGCGTGGCGCTTGCTGCTCTGTTCTTTACCTACCGCGTAAGCCTGAAGTCGCCGCGCCTCACCCCTCGTTTGCACGTGGACGAAGCGCAGTTCACAACCCTCGCAAAGAAGCGCGCCGTCGCCGAACCGCCGCGCGATCATGTTAGCGAAAACACGCACGTGCAGGACATTGGCTGGCTAAAGAAGCGCGATGTCGAAGAATTGCGCAACAAAGCGCGCACCGACAAAATCGATTTCGTGCGCCTGGCCGACCTCGCAGCGGCGGTGACGCCGATCGGCCTGTTCTTCGGCCGCATCGCCAACTTCATCAACGGCGAGCTTTGGGGTCGACATACGAATCTGCCGTGGGGAATGATCTTTCCCGAGGGCGGATACAACTACGACACCAACTCGTGGATATGGCACGGAACCGAAACAGCACGTCACCCAAGCCAGCTCTACGAAGCCACGCTCGAAGGCTTGGTGCTATTCGCAATTCTGACAGTAGCCACGCTCCGCTTCGATAGCTTGCGCCGACCGGGTCTCAATTCCGGGCTGTTCCTGGTTTTCTACGGCCTGTCGCGCGCCGTGTTGGAAAATGTGCGGGAACCGGACGCGCAAATGCGTGACCTCTTCAGTGGGACCATCCTGCAAGGCATCACCATGGGCATGCTGCTCTCGATTCCAATGATCCTCATCGGCGCCTGGCTCATCAACCGCGCGCTAAAGCAGCCAAAACTGGCGGCGGCGTGAATCGCGGCGAAGACAACGCCCGGAAAGCCCTGCGGCTGCTACGCGCCGAAGGCATTCACGTTGTCCGCCAGCACAAGATTGGTCGCTACACCACGGACTTCGCTATCCGCAAAGCGCGCGTTGCTATCGAGATCGACGGCGCCGTCCACGACTTTCCGAGCCGTGCCGAATACGACGCAGATCGTCAAAGCTATATCGAAAACATGGGCTGGCGCGTTGTGCGCCTTCGCAGTGAAGCAACGCATGACAGCAAAACAATCATCGATGCTGTGAAGGCCGCACTCCCCCTCCCCTTGAGGGGAGGGGGTAGGGGGCAGGGTGAACCACCAGCCTTGGATGTTTCGAGCGACGTCGTCGCCGCTGGAGGATCACCACACCCCCTAACCCCCTCTCCTCAAGGAGAGGGGGGATTTCCGCAACGCCGCACGCGCGCCAATCGCAAACTTCCGCCGCGGCGCAAACCGTGAGCCTCAAAAGCAAACTCATCGAACACATCCGCGAAACGGGGCCGATGACGGTTGCGGATTTCATGGGCGCGGCGCTCTACGACCCCAAGGACGGCTACTACGCCACGCGCCCCGCCATCGGCGGAGAAAGCGCGGATTTCCTCACCGCGCCGGAAGCCAGCCAGATGTTCGGCGAGCTGATCGGGCTTTGGTGCGCGCATGAATGGGATGTGCTGGGCAAACCAGCGTTCAATTTGATCGAACTCGGCCCCGGACGCGGCGTGTTGATGCAAGACATGCTGCGCGCAACGCAACGCATCGAAGGCTTTCACGATGCGGCAAATGTGGTGTTCGTTGAACTCAGCGGCCCGCTTCGTGACGAACAAGCGGAGCGCGTGCCGAATGCCGATTGGGTCGCCCGCCTTGAAGATGCGCCGCCTGGGCCATCGCTGATCGTCGCCAACGAATTCCTCGATTGCTTCCCCATCCGGCAATTCCTGCGCGACGAAGATGGCTGGCGCGAAAAGCTCGTCGGCATCACCGAAGGCGACACACTCACCTTCGGCCTCAGCAACGCCCTGCCCGCACCGGACGAAGATGAAAGCGAACCCGGCATGGTGCGCGAAATCGCGCCCGCGCTCGAAGCCTTTATGTACGAAGTCGAAAGCCGCCTGCATGCAGCGCCGAGCCGCGCACTCTTCATTGACTACGGCTACGTCGCGCCCGAGGGCGCCGACACGCTGCAAGCGCTACAACGGCACAAGAAAGTTGATCCGCTCGAAGCGCCGGGCGAAGCCGACTTGACAGCGCACGTGGATTTCGCGCGCGTCGCCCGCGTAGCGCGCGACGCCAACCTCGCCGTCGGCGGCCCGATCACGCAGAGCCAATTTCTGCGCGCCCTTGGCATCGAGTATCGCGCCTACACACTCTCCAAAGCCAATCCCGGCCACGCCCAGCGTCTCGCCCGCGAACTCCGGCGCTTGACCCGCGCCGATGAAATGGGCGCTCTGTTCAAAGTCCTATGTCTCTCCAGCCCCAACCTTCCCCCGCCCGCGGGCTTCTGAACGCCGATGCGCCGCCTGCGGATTTTTCCGCGGCGCTCGCAGGCGTGCATCACGCCTTCTTCGGCCGCCAAGGCGGCGTCTCGCAGGGCATCTATGCGAGCTTGAATGCCGGCACGGGATCAAACGACGATCCAGAGGCGGTGAAGGAAAATCGCCGCCGCATCGCTGCGGCGTTCAGCGTCGAACCGACGCAGCTTGTCGGCGTGCATCAGGTGCATTCGCCGAACGCGGTCTTCATTGAGGCGCCTTGGCCAGGCGACCGACCGCATGCGGATGCGCTGGTGACCAACAAACCGGGCTTTGTGCTTTCAATTCTGACTGCTGATTGCGCGCCGGTTCTGCTGGCGGACAAACAGGCCGGGGTGGTCGCCGCCGCGCACGCTGGTTGGAAGGGCGCGATCGGCGGCATACTGGACGCGATCGTGACGCTCATGCGCGAACACGGCGCGCGCGACATCACCGCCGCCATCGGGCCGTGCATTCACCAAGCGTCCTACGAAGTGGGCCCGGAGTTCGAGGCGCGATTCCTCATGAGCGACCCGCGCAATAGGCGCTTCTTTGCACCCGGGAAGGACGATCGGCGTCATTTCGACCTGCCTGGATTTTGTGCAAGTCGGCTCGAAGCAGCCGGCGTCCAGCAGATCGACATCCTGCCGCTCGACACCTGCGCACTGGCGGAGCATTTCCATTCGAACCGCCGCGCCCTGCATGAAAAAGCTGGCGACTACGGGCGCAATTGCGCCGCCATTGCACTGGCCTAGGTCGTTGCGCGGGCGCCACGTCCGCCACCGCTGTCACAAAACAGCAGCAAAACCTTTCCCGCCGCCCCGACTCAGGCGCTAGAGGACAGGCGAACCGGATCGCGTGGGGCCCGCATCCAAATGAAGCTGATCGCTGCAAACTCCAATCCGACGCTGGCCAAGGCCATCGCCAACCATTTGGACACGCCACTCGCAAAGGCGAGCTTCAAGCGCTTCAAGGACAACGAGATCTTCGTTGAAATTCAAGAAAACGTGCGCGGCGAGGACGTCTTCCTCATCCAGTCGACATCATTCCCGGCCAACGACCATTTGATGGAATTGCTGATCGGCATCGACGCACTGCGCCGCGCCAGCGCGCGCCGCATCACGGCTGTCATCCCCTATTACGGCTACGGGCGGCAGGATCGCAAAGTCGGAGGCCGCACGCCGATCTCGGCGAAGCTGGTGGCCAACCTCATCACCACCGCCGGCGCCAACCGCGTGCTGACGCTTGAGCTGCACGCGGGCCAAATTCAAGGCTTCTTCGATATCCCAACCGACAATCTCTTTTCGACACCCGTGCTCGAGCGCGACATCCGCGAACAACATAAGGATCCCGCCAAACTGATGATCGTCTCGCCCGATGTCGGCGGCGTGGTGCGCGCCCGCGCACTCGCTAATCGCCTGGGCGCCGATCTCGCCATCGTCGACAAACGCCGCGAGAAGGCCGGGGTTAGCGAAGTCATGCACATTATCGGCGACGTCGAAGGCCGCGACTGCATCCTCATCGACGACATCGTCGATAGCGGCGGCACGCTCTGCAACGCCGCCGCCGCCCTGCTAAAGGAAAAGGCGCAGTCGGTCTCGGCCTATTGCACGCACGGCGTGCTTTCCAACGGCGCCGCCAAGCGCGTTGAGGACAGCATGCTCAAGGAATTGGTGATCACCAATTCCATCGACCCGCACGGGGTCAAAGCGAAATGCAAAAAGCTGCGCGACGTCTCAGTCGCCCCCCTCATCGGCGACGCCATCTGGCGCATTGCCAACGAACAAAGCGTCAGCTCGCTGTTCGAATAAGTCCGGCGAAGGTCCTCAAACCTTCCGCACGAACTCGGACTTCAGCTTCATGGCGCCGAAGCCGTCGATCTTGCAGTCGATGTCGTGATCGCCGCCGACAAGACGAATATTCTTCACCTTGGTGCCGACCTTCACGACCTGCGAAGAGCCCTTGAGCTTCAGGTCCTTGATCACGGTGACGGTATCGCCGTCCGCGAGCACATTGCCGTTGGCGTCGCGAAAAACCGCCCCCTCGTCCGCGCTCGCCTCCGAAGTCGGCGACCATTCATGCGCGCATTCTGGGCAGACGAGCAGCGCTCCATCCTCGTAAGTCAGGTCGGACGCGCAGGCGGGACAAGCGGGCAAGGTACTCATGGCGCCCTGCTAACAGTCGAGCCGCCGCCGCGCCATGCGCGATTGGGCCGCGCTCAACGGTGAGAAAGAGCGGCGCGCGTTCGTGGAGACGCGCGCCGCTCCCCTTGGCCCTACTCCGCCGCGACCCGCGCGGCCGCGAGGTTTTCCTTGGTCGGCAGCGGCTTTTCGAGCTGGCCCCAATCGATCAGCACATCGCCGGCGAGGTCCTCGTACTTGAGCGCGCCCAGCGCCTCGTACTTCGGCCGCACGCGATCGGTGATCAGCCCGACCCGCTTCAGGTTCGGGATCAGGCGCTCGAACAGCAATTCACGGAATAGATTGATCACGACGCTGTCCATGATGTGCTTACGCGCTGCTTCGAGATCGAAGCCATACTCCGCCATCACATCCATGCCGAACAGACGATCACGCATGATTACGCAGGCCTGATAAGCAAACTCAGCGCGGTCCTCGATCTCTTCCTGCGGCAGCGACTTGATCCAGTCTTCCAGGTAATTGACGCCGAAGGCGACGTGGCGGCCCTCGTCGCGCATCACCAGCTCGACGATCTGCTTCAACAGCGGATCGCGCGTGGTGCGCACCTGCGTGCCGAAAGCAGCCAGCGCCAAACCTTCGATGATCAGCTGCATGCCGATGAACTTGAGGTCCCAGCGCTCGTCGGCCAGCACCTTATCGATCAACGCCTTCAGGTTCTTGTTGATCGGATAGACCATCTTGCAACGCCGGCGCAGGTATTGGTTGAACACCTCGACGTGGCGCGCTTCATCAAACGTCCGCGACGCCGCATAAAGCTTCGCGTCGGCGGTCGGCGCGCACGACACCAATTGCGATGCCACTAGCAATGCGCCCTGCTCGCCGTGCAGGAACTGGCTCATGGTTTGCGCGTGGCCCTTCCAGGAGAAGCGCACCTTTTCCTCTGGGCTCAGCGCCTCGTATTCCGGGTAGCCGTTGAGCGCGCCCAGGGACGAATCCATGGGAAAATCGTCCATGTCGCAGGGGGCGTCCCAGTCGACGTCCAAGGTCGTATTCCAGTTGTGGACTTTGCCGAGCTCATAGAGACGCCGAATCTTGGCGTTGGCGCTGTCGTAGTCCCAGTTGAAGGAGCCGGTCAGCGGCGTGTGGAAGATCTCACGAATGGTCTCCACGTCCTGCATCGTCAATTTGTCGGCCAGATCATCGTCGGGGCCGAAGGTCCGGACCTCTTGTGGCGGCTGCTGGACTAGAAGCCCCGCTTCATTTTCCGGATCAGTCGGATTTTTAGGGGCTGCGCCAATGGCGGGCATCGTATTGAACGTTGAAAAGCGGGAAAAACTTGGCACCGGAGCGGCCCGGGCGACCCGTAACGCGGACCTGGTGCCGGGCGTGCTGTATGGCGGCGCCCGCGGTTCGATCCCGATCGAAATCAAGGCCAAAGACGTCGAAGTGGCGATCCGCTCCGGCAAGTTCCTATCGCATCTGGTCGAAATCGACCACCGCGGCGAGCGTCAGCCGGTGATCCCGCGCGCCATCCAATTCCACCCAGTGACCGATGAGCCGCTGCACATCGACCTCTACCGGGTCGAAGAAAACGCCGAAATCGCCATCGATGTCGTGGTCCACTTCCGCAACCACGACGCCTCGCCTGGCCTGAAGCGCGGCGGCGTGCTCAACATCGTGCGCCACACCATCCGCCTGAAGTGCAAGGCCAACTCGATCCCGGAAGAAGTCGTCGTCGACCTCACCGGCCTCGAAATCGGTGACTCGATCCACATTTCGTCGATCAAGCTGCCGGAAGGCGCCCGTCCCGCCATCCGCGACCGCGACTTCACCGTCGCCACTGTCGCCGGCCGTAAGGCGGAAGAAGAAGCGACGACGACGGCCGTTGCCGCGCCCGCCGAAGGCGCGCCAGCCGAAGGCGCCGCCGCCGCTGCTGCCCCGGCTGCCGACGCCGCGAAGAAAGACGAAAAGAAGTAAGATTCACGGATCGCCAGCGCCCTCGCCGGCCAACGCCAGTGCTGGCGGTTCACGTCGAGGTTTCGCGTCCGCCGCATTGAGGTCGGGTCTTGGCTCGACTATCCTGAGCGCATGATCGCTCAGGACCAAATCGAAAAGCTCAGCGCTGCCGAGCGTTTGGCGCTCATCGAGCAGCTCTGGGACAGCCTTTCCGACGCGGCCGTGCCGCTTCCGGACGCGCAGCGCCGCGAACTTGATCGTCGCCTGCAAACAATCGACGAAGAAAGGCCCAAAGCCGTCAGCTGGGAACACATTCAAGACGATCTGGACGCTCGCAAGCGGTGAGCAAAGCGGTTCGTTTTTTGCCGATTGCACGGCAGGAATTCGATGAAGCGTTCCTCTGGTATGAGGCGAAGGCGCCTGCGCTAGGAGCTTCGTTTCGGACCGAGGTCGGCCTTCAGATCTCTCGCATCAGCGAGCGTCCCCTGCAGTTTCCGATGATGCACGCGGACGTTCGCCGCGCGCGCCTGCGCCGTTTTCCCTACGGCTTGTTTTTCAAGGTCGAAGCTGACGGCGTTCTGATCATTGCGTGCTTCCATGCCAGCCGGAATCCGACAACCTGGCGGGAACGGGTATAGCGCATGCTGCTTCTTGTCGGCCTCGGCAATCCGGGCGCGAAATACGCGGGCAACCGCCACAATATCGGCTTCATGGCCGTCGACGCTCTCGCGCGCGCCTACAAGCTCGGCCCCTGGAAAAAGAAATTCCGCAGCGAGGTGGCGGAAGGCTCGATCGACGGCGTGCGCGTGCTCGCGATGAAGCCGCAGACCTATTACAACGACAGCGGCCACGCCGTCGCCGAAGCCGCGCGCTTCTACAAGCTCACCGCCAACGACATCGTCGTTTTCTACGATGAGATCGATCTCGCGCCCGGCCGCTTCCGCATGAAGAAAGGCGGCGGCGCCGCCGGCAATAACGGCATCCGCTCCATCGCCGCCTGGTACGACGACGACAACTTCCGCCGCGCCCGCCTGGGCACCGGCCATCCCGGCGACAAAGACAAAGTCCACGGCCACGTGCTCAGCGATTTCGCAAAGGCAGACGCAGCTTGGGTGGAAAAGCTGCTCGACGCCGTCGTCAAAGCCGCCCCCCTGCTCGCGCAAGGCGACGACGACAAATACCAAGCCGAAGTGATGCGGCTCGCGCCGGCGGAGAAAGCTGGCGCACGGGCGAAACCGGGAGAGAGTGAAAGCTAGCCGATCTCCGGCCCATGCTTCAACCGCTTGCCGGCGCCCACGCGCGCGAAGCGGGCTCACGAATTGGAACCTCAAGCGTGAAGCGCGACCCGCGACCAGGCGCGCTCGTCGCCTTGATGTCGCCGCCCATAAACATGGCCAGCCTGCGAGCCGCCGCCAAACTCGAGAAACTCGGCGGCCCCTCGACAGCTTCGTCGGCGGAGGTCCCAAACAGCGCGTCGAGCTCGGCGACAGATAGGCCCTTGCCGCTGTCGATGACGCTGAAGGCGATGCGTGGCGGGTCGCTCGAAAGCGCTGACCTTGCCTTCATAGTAATGATGCCGTTGCGTGTGTTGCTCACCGCGTATGAGAGCAATGCTTTCAGGCTTTGAGCAAGCATGTTCTTGTCCGTCGGCAGCGATGCGCAGTGCGGATCGATTTCGATATTGATGCGATTGCCATTCGCCTCGGCGAGCGGTCTCACAACCGCCGCGATCATATCGAGAAAATCGTCGACATCGTTCGCCGGTGAATTCTTTCGCGTTTCAGCCAGCGTCGTCTTCAATAACTGATTCAATAGCGAACTTAGTTCCGCCGCCGCGTCGAGTACGTGCCGGGCGTCGTCAACTTCGCGTTCGCGCTCCGCTTCTTGCGCCGCCTCCAGCAGCATCTCGCCGTACCCAATGATGGTGTGGAGCGGCGTCTTGAGCTTTTGACCGAGCGAGCCAGCGTGATGGGCGGCGCTGCGGGCGACTTCCTGAGCTAGGCGCGCTTGCAACAGGTCGACTTCGGCGCGGCGCTGCGCGCTGATATTGCGGGTGACCGCGACCATTTCGATAGCGCGCGAGGGGTCGTCAGGCGAAAAAAGCGGTGCCGCGGTTTGGTCCATGAACAAGCGGCTTCCACGCCGGCCGATAACCTCGAACTGCATCTGCGTGGCCTTGCCGGCAAAGACAGCATCGACGCCGTCGCGAAAAATCCGGTGATAGGCCGGATCGATGAGTTCGAAGAGGCTCCTGCCACGAACCTGATCCACGGAATCAGCCTCAATCATCCGCAGGCCGGCAGCGTTCATGTCGATCAGGCGGCACTCGGCGCTGACCAGCTTGATGCAATCGGGCGATGCGTCGAAGATGGCGCGAAAGCGACGCTCGCCGCACATCGCGGGGGTCAGATCGGAATGTCGGGACACAGCTGGTCCGCCTTACGCTCGTTGCTCAGCAAGGAGACGCCATTGAGTTTAAGGCGCAGTTAAACAGTCTTGTGCCGAAATAACTGCTTACAGTGCTTCACGAAAGATCGAACCCCAGCAGAGCGTGGCACGCGTCTGACTAGCGCTTTCCGCCCTGCACCCGCTTCACCTGCGAACCACAAAGATTGCTGACCGCGCCATTCACGCCCGCCTTGCGCATGGCGTTTTCGGCTTTCGCCATATCCCATTGCGGCACGTAGAGGACGCGGTCTTCGGCACGCACGTGCTTCAAGCGCTTGGCGGCGCGCTCCAGGCTCTTGTCAGAGCCGGTGCGATCGATGACCCGCGCCTCCTTGCCCTCTTTTTCTTCAGCCCGCAGGCGTCGGCGGCGCTGCAGCGCCGGTTCGCCCATGTAGATGCTGTCATAGGGATCGTCGATGTGGTCGTAGAAGCGACGATTCCAGCCATAGTGCGACATGACGCCCACCGGTCGTGCGGATAAAAGTCCAGGGAGTCGCGCTACAGGGCTTCGTCTTAACAACTCGGTAAACGCCTGTATTGCTTCGCAAACGGAATAATCCTGCGTATGAGAACGCTCTGAAAACCCAATGCTTTTGCTGATCCTCACCTACCTGCCCTCGCTCGCCTGCGGCATCCATGCGGTGCGCAGCGGCCAGCAAATGTACTGGCTTTGGATCCTGGTGATCGCCCCGGTGCTGGGGCCGCTCATCTATTTCTTCGCGGTCCTCGTCCCGGAATTCGCCGGCGGCCGCACCGCGCGCGGCGTCAGCAGAGCAGCGCAGCAAGCTCTCGATCCCGAGCGCGAACTCCGCGCCGCCAGACAAGCGCTCGACGACACACCGACAATCGGCAATCGCATGCGCTTCGCTCAAGCCGCCGAAAGACTAGGCCGCTGGCCAGAAGCAGAGGCGCAATGGGCGCAATGCATCGAAGGCCCGTGGGCGGAAGATCCGGCCGTGCTCATGGGCCACGCGCGCTCACTCATGGAGCTCAGCCGCTTCGACGAAGCCTTGAAGCGCCTCGAACAACTCAAAGCGCTTGGCCGTGAAGGCGAAACCCCGCAAGCGCAGCTCGCGTTCGCGCGTACTTACGAAGGCCTTGGCCGCAACGCCGAAGCCGACGCTGCATACCGGGCATGCGTCGATCGCGTGCCTGGCCTTGAGGCGGGCGGGCGCTACGTCGCTTATCTTGCCAAGGTTGGCCGCAAGACCGACGCCGAACTCGGATTGGCCGAGATCGACCGTCGCCTGCAAAAAATCGCCCCGCCCCTGCGCGGCGAAGCGCGCCAATGGCGCGACCTCGCCGCCAGCGCCATGGCGCGGATGTAGTTAGCGCTCTTGCGCCATGTGATAGACGGCGACGATTTCGATTGAACTCTCGTCAATCTTGTAAAGCACGACGTACGGCGCATTGCGAACCGGAAAGCGCTCGGATACCTGCCACGCTCGTGGGTCGCCCGATATCGCCCAGTCGGCGCATGCTGCTCACTGCCGCGCGAATTCGTTCAATTGTGCGTTTTGGCTTCGCACCTTCGATCGTCAGCAGCCAATCGTGGTACTCTTGGAGATCGAGCAGCGCCTGCCGGCGCCAGAGGATCACGCGTCTCTTCACGCGAAACGCTTGAAGAATGCCTCGACCTCTTCTTCTGAGGCGATAGGGCCCGGATTTGCCAGTCTGGCCCTAAGGCCGGCCACTTCTCGTCAGAAAGCTGATAATCCTGCGGGTGCAAGTCGCCGTAGAACAGCGTTTCGAGGATATCGCGATCTCCTCGCGACGGGCCTCGGGAAGCGCCTCCAAAGCTGCGGTAATTCGCTCGAACTTGGTCATGCGCACAGCATAGCAAATTCTGAACGGGGTCGCTATCTGTTCGCCCTCAATCGAGGAGAGTGAATTGGGCTTTAAGTGCGGCATCGTTGGGCTGCCGAATGTCGGCAAGTCGACACTCTTCAATGCGTTGACCAAAACAGCGTCGGCGCAAGCGGCGAACTATCCGTTCTGCACCATCGAGCCAAACATAGGCGAAGTGGCGATGCCGGAGCCACGTCTCGGCGCGCTCGCGAAAATCGCGGGATCGAAGGAAATCATCCCAACGCGGATGAACTTCGTCGATATCGCCGGGCTCGTGCGCGGCGCTTCCAAAGGCGAAGGCCTGGGTAACCAATTTCTCGCCAACATCCGCGAATGCGACGCCATCGCCTACGTGCTGCGCTGCTTCGAAAATGACGACATCACCCACGTCGAAGGCAGCATTGATCCGATCCGCGATCTCGAGACGGTCGAAACCGAACTGATGCTTGCCGACCTCGACAGCCTCGAAAAGCGAGTCAGCAATCTCGAGAAGAAGGCCAAGACCGGCGACAAGGAATCCAAACTCACGCTCGACCTGGTGCTGCGCGCCAAAGCGCTCCTCGAAGACGGCAAACCCGCGCGTCTCGTGAAGCTTGCCGCCGAAGAGCGTAAAGCTTTCGAGATGCTGCAGCTCCTGACATCGCTGCCCGTGCTTTACGTCTGCAACGTCAACGAAACCGATGCCGCTGGCGGCAATGCCCACACCAAGCGCGTTGAGGAGCGCGCCAAGCAAGAGCACGCCGCCTGCGTCATCATCTGCGCGCAGATCGAAGCGGAGATCGCCGCGCTTTCAGAAGACGAACAAGCCGAATTCCTGGCCACCGTCGGCCTCGACGAGCCCGGCCTCACCAAGCTCATCCATGCCGGCTACGATCTCTTGAACTTGCAAACCTATTTCACCGTTGGCCCCAAGGAAGCGCGCGCCTGGACCATCCACAAAGGCTGGACCGCCCCGCAGGCCGCCGGCGTCATCCACACCGATTTCGAAAAAGGCTTCATCCGCGCCGAGACCATCTCGTTCGACGACTTCGTCGCCTACAACGGCGAAACCGGCGCCAAGGAGGCCGGCAAGATGCGCCTCGAGGGCAAGGACTACATCGTCCGCGAAGGCGACGTGATGCACTTCCGCTTCAATGCGTAGACCGCGCCTCGACCGGCAGCACCTAGATGTGACAAATCGAACATTCGCTGGGCGCGATCACAACGGTGTAGTGGCGCCAGCTGTCCGAGAAGCGCTGCCCGCTCTCTTCCCAGATCACTAATTCCTCACGCCAACACTCGACATAAACGTGCTGCGCGCATCGTCCAGATGGGATCCGGCGCCAGGCGCCCCGCGGATGCGAAATGCCACCGTGTGCCGCTGATAGTCGATGGCGACGCCACGGGTTTGCGAAAGCACATCCATGCCTAACAGCAGCGCCGGCTCGTCGATCAAATTCCAGAGATGAAAGATGTGAAAGTTGCCGATGTAAGCGGTAACATCGCGCACCTCCAAAACGCCCCCGCCCAGGCCGATGCTCGGCAGCGCAATGGCGTTCTCCAAGACCACAGGCTGGCCGCTGTTGAAGGCCACTGCGAAATCCATGCGCGCGCGATTGCGCCGCACGCGCGCATTCAACGCGTCGCGCAGCGCCTCGTTGGCAAGCGATGTGTCCGAGCCCGTATCGAGCAGCAAATTGACGTGCAGCCCATTGATGCTGCCGCGGATGACCATAAGCGACCCAAACCGCAGATCGCCACGAATAACTTCCCACCCTGCCAGCCGCGGCGCGCCACGCGACGGGATAATCTCGATGCAACGGTGCTCAAAATCCATTTTGAGCCGCCGCCCCGCCATGCCGTCGACGCCGAGCAGACCTTGCTCTCCCGCCAGCACAGCGCTTTCGAGGATCGGCATTGGCGCCGATTCAAGAGATAGATTCCTGTACTGAAGCAATTGCACCGGCACGAGCGGCGCCGTCGTCACGCCATGCACGGAATGCACTTCACCACTGCCGCTCGGCACCAGGCCAAGATGACCCGCCAAATCGCGCGAAACAACCGAACGATTGGCGCCGGTATCAACGATAAAGCGAAATGGCCCCTGATTGTTGATGTTGACGGGCGCCACGACGCGCCCAAGCCGGTCACGGCTGGCATCACCCGCTGCGCTGTCAGAGGCGCCGCCTTGACTCGCAGTAACCTGCGCCGGATTGGGCGCTGGCGGCGCCTGGTAGAGCCCCAATTGCGGCGCTGCAACACAGTCCGCGCGCGCGGGTTCGGCTGTCGCGGCCCAAAGTCCCCATACCGCGAGCGCGCCAAGGAAGAGCGTGTTCATCCCAATCGCGACCATGCGCCCCCTGACCCGGCGTCGCCAGTGACAAGCTGCTCAAATTCACGCGAGCCCAACCTCGACGAGCGCACGCCACCATGCGACGGAACGGACATGACCGACACAATCGCCATTACCAGCCGCATCGATGGCTATTCCCTGCCCGCGCTGCACGCCAAGCCGTCAGGCGACCCAATTGGCGGGGTTGTCGTGATCCAGGAGATTTTCGGCCTTACCGACCACATCGCAGAACTGTGCGATACCTTCGCTGCTGAAGGCTATGTTGCGATCGCGCCGGGCATCTTCGATCGCTTCGAAAAGGACTTCCACGCCGGCCATGACGAGGCAGGCTTCGCTAAAGCGCGACAAGCGGTGATGTCTTGCTCGTGGGATCAGCTGGCGTCCGACGTGCAAGCGGCAATCGATGCGCTGCCACAGCCCTGCTACATCACTGGCTTCTGCTATGGCGGGGCGGTCGCTTGGGTCGCCGGCGCGCGCTGCACGGGATTAAACGCCGCGTCCTCTTTTTATGGCCGCCTGATCGCCGACTTGCTCAACGAAAAACCGAAAATTCCCATCATGCTGCACTATGGCGCACACGACCCCGCCATTCCGCCCGAAAATGTCGAGAAGGTGCGGGCTGCAAGTCCGGACTCGCCTATCTATCTATACGACGCAGGCCACGGCTTCTGTCGCCCAGGTAGCACTGACTACAGCGCTGAAGCGCGCGAGCTTTCCTTGAAACGCACCTTCGATTGGTTTGCACGCTGGCGCTGAGGAGATTTGCATATGGCCATCGATCACGTGTCCGTCGGCGTCACCAACATGAAGCGCTCCAAGGCGTTCTATGATGCCGCGCTGGCGCCGCTCGGCATGGCGCCGGTCTATCCGGTGGAGATTCACGGCCAACTGGTCGGCGTCGGTTACGGCACGCCCGACAAGCTCTCGTTCTGGATTCAGCTGCCGATCAACGGTCAGCCCGCCAGCATGGGCAATGGCGTTCACATCGCCTTCCGCGCCGAGAAGCGCGCTGCCGTCGACGCCTTCTTTCTCGCCGCGCTCGATCAAGGCGGAACCGAAGACGGCCGTCCTGGTCTGCGCACCGAATACCACCCCGATTATTACGGCGCCTTCGTCCGCGACCCCGACGGCAACAAGATCGAAGCCTGTAGCCACGGGCACGAGTAGCGTTGCACCCCTGCCGGGGCGCTGCTAGCACCGCGCCTCCATGGCTCAAACCTCACCCACCATGAACATCATGATCGCCGCCGCGCGCAAAGCCGCGCGTGCATTGGCGCGTGATTTCGGCGAAGTCGAGAACTTGCAGGTTTCGCGCAAAGGGCCTGCCGACTTTGTCTCCTCCGCCGATCTCAAAGCCGAGAAAACACTGTTCGAAGAGCTCTCGAAAGCACGTCCCGGCTATAGCTTTTTGATGGAAGAGCGCGGCGCCGTTGAAGGTACAGACAAGTCGCATCGCTGGATCGTCGATCCTCTCGACGGCACAACGAACTTTCTGCACGGCATCCCCCACTTCGCGATCTCGATCGGCCTTGAGCGCGAGGGCGTTCTCGTCGCCGGCGTCGTCTACAATGTCGTGCGTGACGAATTGTTCTGGGCTGAGAAAGGCGTAGGCGCCTACCTCAACGACAGGCGCCTACGCGTCGCCGGCCGTAGCGAAATGCGCGATGCGCTCTTCGGCACTGGCGCTCCCTACCATGGCCGGCCTGGACAAGAGCTGTTCCTGGAGGAAGTCGGCCGCGTGATCGCTGTCAGCGCCGGCGTTCGCCGCATGGGCTCAGCCGCGCTCGATCTCGCTTACGTAGCGGCGGGCCGCTACGACGGCTTCTGGGAGCGCGATCTCAGTGCATGGGACATCGCCGCAGGCGCCGTCCTGGTGCGTGAAGCCGGCGGCTTCGCCAAGGAAATCGACGGCGGCGACTTTTTGAAAACCGGCGCTATTGTTGCTGCGAATGAGCGGCTGTTGCCGCTGTTGACCAAAACCATCCGCAACACCTAGAGCGAACACCGCCGGAGAACGTCACATGGCGAAGGCCGAGCGCAAAGTGACGTGGTGGGAGTTGGCTGCGTTTGCGGCGCCTTCCGCGCCACTGACGGCAATGACGCTCCCCAGCACGATCTTCTTGCCGCCGTACTTCGCCACCCATCTCGGCATTCCGCTCTCCATCGTCTCGGCGATCTTCATCGGCGTGCGGATGCTCGACATCATCGTCGATCCAGGCATCGGCAACATGCAGGACCGCACGCACGTTCCGCTCGGGCGCCGGCGCTTCTGGATGCTGATGGGCTTACCCTTCATGATGGCGTCGATTTGGTGCGTCTATATCGGCCTCTGGCCGGGCGTTCCGATTCCGACCGCCGCGGCGGCAGTCGTCTTCATGTTTGTTTCCTACGCCACGATGGCCATCGCGCACTTGGCATGGTCGGGCGAACTTGTGCCGACCTATCATGGCCGCACGCACGTGCTCGGCGCCGTCCAAGTCGCCAGCATGATCGGCTCAAGCCTGATGCTCATCATCGCAGGGTACGTCGCTTTCCGCTACCGATCGGATCTGCTCGCCGTCTACGCCATGGGCTGGACCATTATTGCTTTGCTGCCGGTCACAGTGTTGGCTTGTGTTGCGTTGGTGCAAGAGTCGCCGCGGCCGCCGCAACCGCACCTTACACTCTGGCAAACGCTCAAGACACTCGCGAAGAACAAACTAGCGCAGCGCGTTCTCGTGCCGGATTTGCTGCTGGGTTTCGCGCAAGGCATCTCCGGCGGACTTTTCATCTTCTATTTCGAGTTCGTGCTCGGCTTTGAGCATCAAGCTCAGACGATGCTCGCCATCTATTTCCTTTCAGGCCTCGCTGGCGTGCCGCTCTGGTGGTTCCTCGCGCGCAAACTCGGCAAGCACCGCACGCTGCAACTTCTTCTCCTCTACAGCGTGCTCACCACCGCCCTGTTGTCCCAATTGCCGCGCGAAAATTTTGCGTTGGCGGCGCCTTTCATGTTTTTTGCCGGGCTTCCCTTTGGCGGTGGCGTTTTGCTGACGCGCTCGCTCATGGCGGATGTCGTCGATGAGGATGAAGTCCGCACCGGCGCACGCCGCTCCGGCATCTATTTCGGCATTCTGCTGACGACCTCAAAGGTCGGCATCGCTCTCGGCCCGCTGACCTACATCGCACTGGAGATTTCTGGCTTTCGCGCCGCGCTGGGCGCCCACAACACGCCGGAGGCGCTGCAAACGCTGACGGTGCTGTTCATCGCCGGACCATTGCTGCTTTACCTGCTCGCGGCGCTGTCGCTGCATAAGTACCCGCTGGACGAAAAGCGTCACGCTGAACTCGCCGCCACAATCGCCGCGCGTCACGCCGGCGAAGCCTAAGACCTCCGCCTCAGCGCGCGCTTCAGGAACCGCTCGGGATGAATGGCCGCGCGCGCCTGGCGCGACAGCAGCGAAGGCTCGCCGCAAAGCTCACCCGCGATGCACTCGCCCAACAACGGCGCCGACGTCAGTCCGCGCGCTCCCAGTCCGCCAATGACATAAACACCCGGAAGCGTCGGCGATGCGGCGGGCTCGGCACCATGCGCCACAACCGCGTTCTGTGTGCGCCAAGCCTCTTCATCCGGCAACGCTCCCGCGATCGGCGCCCGATCCGGCGTCGCCGCGCGAAGCGAGGCGCGCGATTGAAGGCTTGAAGCGTCAAGACTCCTCGCAATCTCGGGCGCGATCCTCGAAAGCGCCTCAACGTTTCGCGCGCGCGACTCCGCATCGCTTGAGATGTGCGGCGTTCCGTTGGCGGGCGCCGATTCAAGCTTGTCGAAAGTCGCACCGAACAGCACGCCACGTTCGAACGGCGCTACGTAGCTTCCCTGCGTCAGTGCATGTTGGGGCGACGCGCCCGCGCCCCACTCGATCTGCCCGCGCGACAACTCGATTGGAAGAAATTTCGCGGGCTGAAACTGCGTCAGCGCCGCCCCGCACGCGAGCACAACCGCATCCGCTTGCAGCAACGCGCGCCCATCCGGCGCGCGCAACCTCCACGCCTCGCCCACTTGCTCGAGCGCCGCGACCGGTGCGTCGAGCATCAGCAGCGCCTCCTTCAGAAACGCCTGCAAAATTGCGATTGGTTGCACGACGCCCGCACGCGTGTGCAGCGCCGCGCCGCTGGGCAGCGCGTGCATCCAGTCTTCAGGCAACGGCGGATCGTTGAGCAGATCGGCTAACGCCTCCGCGTGGCGTGCATCGGCGCGCTGTTCAACACCACGCGCAACGAGCACATCGTCCAGCGCATCGTAAGCGCGCACGGCGTCGAGATAGGCCGCCAAGAAGACTTCGCGTAGCGGGCCTTCGCGATCGAGCCGCGGCATCACCAGCCCAGCCGGATTGCCGCTCGCGCTGGCGCCCAGCTCGCGCCCAGCGTCCAGCACCACTGTTTCGACGCCGCGCCGCCTCAGCGCCCGCGCGACAGATGCTCCCGCAATCCCCGCGCCCAGCACGGCTACGCGTTTGGGCGCCACTGTTGCCACGGTCGCCGCACCGGTGCGCTGCGCCACCAACCGTTCGCGTTTGGCGCCGAAGCCCGGCTTCTTCTCAACTGCGAACTGCGCCGATTCGAGTCCGCGCCGCACATCGCCCGCCACCGTAAACGTCGCCGCGCGCGCATCCGGCGCCGATAGGCGGGCGATTTCACGAAATACCGCCTCGCTCCACATCGCCGGATTGCGCGCCGGCGCGAAGCCGTCAAGAAACCAGGCGTCAAACGCAGCGTCCAAGCCAGCAAGGATCGTTTCGGCTTCGCCCGTGTGCAGCGTCAGCGAAAAGCCATCTTCAGCAAACCACAAACGCTGCGGCGCGTAGGCGCGCACCGGCCAGCACTCGACCAGCTTTTCTGCCAAATCCGCGACTTCCGGAAATTGGGCGAGCGCCCGCGCAGCCTCGGTTCGCTCAATAGGGAATGCCTCGATGCTAGAGATATGCAATTGCGCATGAGGTGATCGCGTACATTTCCACGTGCGCCACGCGGCTAGAACATTAACACCGGCGCCGAACCCAAGCTCGCAAATGGCGAAGCGGTCACGCCCGCGCCACGCGCTCGGCAGACCACATCCTGAGAGAAAGACCGCGTCGGATTCCGCAAGCCCGCCCTCACGGGAGAAGTAGATGTCATCGAACGCACGCGCACGCGGCGCGCCTGCATTAGACCAATCGATATCAGGACGTGGCGGCAGACGCGGCATCGCGCGTCACTCATGCCACAAAAGCAAATGGGCCGCTCTTTCGAGCGGCCCATCGCAACTAAATTCCGTATGACGATTACGGAGCAGTCGTCGAAGACGTCGTGGCAGTCGACGTGGCCGTGGCCGTATCCGTCGACGGCGCCATCGCCGTATCGGTCGAAGTCGACGCAGACGTGTCCGCCGTCGTCGCTTCAGTCGTGGTTTCCGTCGTCGTCGTGGTTTGGCCGCAAGCCGCGACGCCGAAGGCGAGAATGGCCGCGGCAGCAGCCGCTGCGCCCAACTTGAACTTCGTCATAGGTTCTATACCCCTCGTCTCAGCGTCAGGTTTGCCCCAACGCGTGAAGGCAACTCCATAGCCGCGCTTTAACCCTATTGGCAAGCGCCACACCCGCTAGAGGATATGCAATTTCGCATAGCCATGAGTCAGGAGTGTCATGCTTCCGCTGCGGCTGAGAGCGCTTCTTCAAGCTGCGTGAACGTCGGCTGCAACTCCGAGGGAACCGAGCCGCGGCCAATCTCGACCGAAACTTGCGCGGCGTTGCCGTGCAAGTGCGCCACAAGTACGTCGCGGATAATCTTATAGAATTGCGCGTCCGTCTCGATGATCGCGCTGATGCGCGCCGAGAGCGGGCCGACGATGCCATAAGCCAGCAACACGCCCAAGAACGTGCCGACGAGCGCCTTGCCGATCATCAAGCCAAGCACTTCCGGCGGCTCGTTGATGGAACCCATCGTCTTCACGATGCCCAACACCGCCGCGACGATGCCGAGCGCCGGCAGAGCGTCCGCCATGTTCTGCATCGCGTGCGCGGGATGCAGCGTTTCGTGGTGATGCTTCTCTAATTGCTTCTCCATCGCATCCTCGACCTGATGCGGATCGTCGAGGTTCATGGTCATCATGCGCATGGTGTCGCAGATGAACGCCGTGACGTGATGGTCCTTCAGGATCTTCGGATATTTCTGGAAGATCGCGCTTTCCTCAGGCTTCTCGATGTGCGGTTCGATCGCCACCACGCCCTTGGTCTTCATGAGCTTGGTCAATTGGAAGAGCAGCGCCAGCAAATCCTGATAATCGCCCTTCTTCCACTTCGGTCCCGACATCACCAACGGCACAGAGCCGCCCATCTTCATCAGGCCCGGCAGATCGTTGGCGACCAGCTGCGCTGCGACCGCCGCACCGAAAATCATGGCGAATTCCATCGGCGCCGCTTCGGCGATGACTTCAAAGCTCCCGCCTTCGGCAAGGAAGATGCCGAAGATGATGCCGAGCACCGCAACGAGGCCGATAATCGAAAACATGGATAACGCGCGTTTACCGAGAGCCTTAAGGTCATCGCGTTATGAATGAGCGCGCTTAACGCGCCCTTTCGGGTGGCGCCAATTTCAACGCTTTTCAGAGGTTTCCCACTCGTCAACACCTTGGCTCGGAAGCCGCGCGGACGTAGCAACAGCCGATCTCCATGGCGGATTCCCCAGCCCCTGAGCCGCTTGCCGCACCGCCGGCGGCGCCGAACGCGCCAATCGGCCGCAACCGTCAATTCAGGCTGCTCTGGTGCTGCATGCTGGTGATCGGCGCCGGCAATTCCATGCTCCTGTCGGTCGCGCCGCCGCTCGTGCGCCAGATGCACCTCGGCGATTCCACGGTCGGCTGGATTTTCTCCTTCTCAGCGCTGCTGTGGGTGTTCGCTAGCCCGTCCTGGGGGCGCCTCTCCGATACTCTCGGCCGCAAGCCCATGGTCGCCTTTGGTCTGGGCGCCTACGCGGTGTCGATGGCGTCGTTCGGGACAGCCGTGATGTTCGGTCTCAACGGCGCCTTAAGCGGCTCCCAGCTTTTCATCTCGCTTGTGCTGGCGCGTGCAGTCTTCGGCGCCTTCGGTTCGGCCTCCAGCCCCTCCGCGCAAGCTTACATCGCCGACCGCACATCCACACTCGAACGCACCGTCCAACTCGCGGGCTTGAGTTCGGCATTCGCGGTGGGTCAGGCCTTCGGCCCCGGCATTTGCGCGTGGCTCGCCTCGAAGTTCGGTCTCGTGTTTCCGATCTGGCTTGTTGCGGTGCTCGCGCTCAGCGCCTCGCTTTCAATCCTGATGTTCTTGCCGGAACGCACTGCTCCGCAAGCAGCGCGTCAACGCGGCGACTTCAAACAATCGCTCGCCCTCCTCACCGATCGCCGCTTGTCTGGATATTTGATCTGCGGTTTGGCGCTCTCCGTCATCGCCGGCGTCTCCCAGCAAGTGTACGGCCTCTTCACTATGGACCGCCTCAATGTCTCCGGAAGCCACGGCACGGAGCTGACGTCCTGGGGCTTCATGGCCAACGCGCTGGCGCTCCTGACGACACAGCTCGTGATTTTGCCTCGGCTCAATTTTGGCCCGCGTTCATTGATCATCTGTGGCGCGGGATTTCTCGTCGCGGGCGTAGCGACACAATTGTTCGCGCCCAATCTCGAAATGCTTCTGGTTTCGCAAGCCCTGCAAGGGCTCGGCGGCGGCCTCGCCCGCTCGGGCTTCACCGGTGGCGCATCGGTCGCGGTCGAACCGCACGAGCAAGGCGTCGCCGCGGGCCTAGTCGTCGCCATCAACGGCTCTGGTTTTGTCTTCTCACCAGTGCTCGGCGGCGTCGCCTACGAGCATCTGGGCATGGACGCGCCGCTCATCATCACCATCGGTCTGATCCTAGGCATGCTCACGTTTGCGCTGGTGAGCCGTCGGCTGCGCAACATCGTTGTTGCGGCCCCCGCCGTTGGGGCGACACCGTCCTAACGCGCCGCTCGTCGCGCTTGTTCGAGCACGTCACTGGTTGCGCGACCCGTCACATCCATGTGGCGTCGGCGCTGAAACGAACGGATCGCCGTGCGCGTCGCTGGCCCGATCGAGCCATCAGCTGCGCCCAACCTGTATCCCATCCGCTTCAGCAAACGCTGCAGTTCGCGCACGCCGCGCGCATCGAGCGCACGCGGCCCCTCGCTTGACGAAGATGCCGGCGGGTCGACGCTCACACCCGCGCGCGCGCGCACCTGGTTCAGCAGGTCCGCAGTCGGAAAACCATCGGCTGCAAGATGCTGATCCGTTTGAAACGCGCGCACGGCGCGGCGCGTGCCTGAGCCAAACAGCCCATCCGGCGTGCCGGAGTTGTATCCCAGGCTGTTCAGCAGCGTTTGCAACTCCAACGTCTGATCGCGATTGAGCGAGCCGACTTGCGTCGGCCACGACGCCACCAAACCGCCCCGCCCTTCAAACGCGCGCGCCAACAGCGCCACCACCAAAGCATAGCGATCGGAATTGTTGTAACGGCGGATGACTGCGAAGTTTGGATGCAGCAACAGCGCGGGTCCATTCGCGCCCGCTGGCAGAAACAATTGCGATTGCAGCGTGCGGTCAGTCACCGACCACGCGCCGCCATCAACGCGGCGCACGCCGAGCCCCTCCCAATCCGAAACGCTGCGCGTCGAGCCGTCGGCTAAGCTGAAATCGAAGCCGGTCGGCAGCCGCACTTCGTCAAACACCGGCTCACCCGCGCGCCAGCCCTTGTTTTGCAGATAGTTGGCGATCGAGGCCGCAACGTCGGCATTGTTGGTCCAGATGTCGCGCTTGCCATCGCCGTCCCAGTCCACCGCCAGCGTCAAATAGACATCCGGCATGAATTGCGGCTGTCCCATTGCGCCTGCCCACGACGAGCGCAATTCATCCGGCGTCGCCAAGCCGCGCTCCACCATCTGACACAACGCCAGCAGGTAATTCTCGAATTGCGCACGACGGCGCCCTTCATAGGCCAGCGTCGCCAGCGCTTCGGGCGCCGTGTAATTCAGCGGCGCCTGACCAAGGTTGCTTTCCAGCGCCCAGATGCCCAGCACAATGTCGGCATCGACGCCGTAGCGCTGTTGTATTTGCGTGAGCGTCGATCCCATCGACGCTTTCATCGCCTGCCCCGCCGCAATGCGCCGATCGGTGACGCGATTGTTCACATAGTCCCAGACCGGCGAGACAAATTCCGGCTGCTGCTGATCCAGGGTGACAATGCTTGGATCCGGCGAAATCCCCGACAGCAAACGCCGCAACACCGCCGGGTCGCGCCCCTGCGCCACCGCGCGCGCTGCAAAGTCGTCGCGCCAACCATCAAAGTCCGCATTGCCCGAGGTCGCGAAGGTCGGCGCCTGCACGGTCTGAGCACGCACAAAGTTTGAATTACAAGCGATCGCCGTCGCGGCGAGAACAGCCATTAACAGCGCGCGCGCCATCTCAATCCCCCAGCTCGGCAGAGTTAAAGTGCGTTGCACCCCGCTTCAACGCTGCAGAACTTAGGCCATAGCGTGGCGCGTGGGGCATTTGCTATTGGTTCCCGCAACGGGGGATTGTGACAATGCTGAAGGGATTTCCGCGGCTCGCGATAGGCGTCCTTTGGCTGGTCATCGGTGGCTTCAGTCTTGTGATTTTTCTAACGGATCGACATTCGCTGGACTCCGGCCACGCTTTCAGCCGCTGGCTTTTCGCGGGCCTGGTAGGCCTCGTTGCAGGTCCGCTCCTGGTCGTCTGGGGCGCCGCGGAGATGATGTTCCGGCGCCGGCCAAAGGGCGGCGGTGTGTTCGAGCGCGAGGGGTTAGGCGCAAGCCACATGGCTGACGTGACGGACGCTATCTGCGTATTGGCAAAGACGGATGGACCAACTCCGTCGCCTGCAACAATTGCCGCGGCGACGCATGCCATCAACGCCAACTTCGCCTGCGATTTTTCCGAGGGTGCAATTGCGGATCGGATTGCCCACTACAACCCATCCCCCCAGGACGATCCCCTGGCCTTTTCAATAGCCCACGGGTTTTCCAGCATGGACGAACGGTTTCGGGCAGATTTTGCGAAAGCCCTGCTCGAAGTGGCCACCGCTGATGGAGTGCCTTCGCAGGCCCGGACCCAAGCCTTCGGCCGTATCCTTTCCGCGATACGTCCCCCTTCAGATGCGGTGACGGCGGAAATGCGGTCATTGTTGCAAAGGGGGGCCTAGCCGTTGACTTGCTAGATTGACTTGGGCGGGCGCCCCCCTTATTCACCCCGCTTCCCAATTCCGACCCCGGACCAATTCGGCCATGAAAGTCAAATCGTCGCTCAAGTCGCTCAAAGCCCGTCACCGGGCTTGCCGGGTCGTGCGCCGTAAGGGCCGGGTTTATGTGATCAACAAGGTCGACCCGCGCTATAAGGCCAAACAGGGCTGAATCGGGCGCCGCGTTCTCTCGCGAACACCTTCAAACTCAGCTAAGATGCCGCGATTCAAGATCGCGATGAAAAACGTTCTTTTTGCCTTCCTGGCCGCGTTTGTGCTGGCTGCGTGCGGGGTCTCCGGCCACGCGCCGCTGCGCTCTGACCCGCAACTGGACGCCCTTTTCACCCTGCTTGAGCAAGCGCCAGACGATGCCGCCGCCGCGCGGATTGAAAGCCAGATCTGGCAGCATTGGGCTGATTCCGGCTCGCCCACCGTCAACATCCTGGTCGAGCGCGCCGCCGCCGCCGAGGGCGAAGGCAACGCCGAACTGGCCGAGCGTTTCCTCGAACAAGCCAGCGACCTCGACCCCAGCTTCGCCGAGCCCTGGAACCGGCGGGCCAACATCGCCTACCGCGCCCACGATTATTCCGGCGCCATCGCCGCTATCCAGGAGACCCTGAAGCGCGAGCCGCGCCATTTCGGAGCGC
>JACQAC010000062.1 GCA_016195245.1 Pseudomonadota bacterium | reverse complement strand
CTATCTTGCCGTAGGGGACAATAATCTTCCCTTGTTCCGGGGTACCCGGGCTTCCCGTGCAACGCTCGGCAGAACGTTTATCATGCAGTGTTTTCCACTTCAACCTTTCGCCTCGGCGCGCGCCCAATCGTTGAAGTCGTTGAAGTGGTCGGGTGCGGACGCGGTCTCTACGCGGGCGTTGGCACGCGAACGCTCACGCAGCACCTGCGCCGCCTGCACGCCTGCGGGGTCGTTGTCGACTACGATGATGAGCCGCTGGATCGAAGTGGGAGTCATGAAGCGGCTAAGATTGTCAGCGGTGAGTGCGGCCCATGATGGCACGCCAAGAACGTGAGCGGCCGACAGCATCGTCTCAACGCCTTCGCCAATAGCGAGTTCGTCTTGCGCTTCGCTGAGGCGCACGGCCCCGCCCATCAATTTGCCGATGACGCGCCGCGGCGTCGACACCGCCGCTTTCGCAATCCCATGCGCCGTGAGCAAGGTGACCTGAACACCCTGCAACGCGCCCGAGGCATCTGTGATCGCTGCCACGAGCGCGGGCCGCTTCGAACGATCATCGAGGCTCGTCATCTGCGGATGAAAGCGCAAAGCGGGTGTGTCCAATGAGTCCTCAGGAACCGCGCGCCGGCGAAGATAGGCCGCCGCTTCAGTATGACGAAGCGGGCGGCTCTCGTTCCATATCCGCTGCGCGCGCGCCACCCGCTCTTCGCTGACGGGTTGCGCGACGATTTTCGACGCTGACCAGCGCACGCCTCGCTGATCAGTGGGGGGTTCATCGTCGAGCAGACCAAGATCGGCCAATGCGCGACGCACGTCGCGCCAATCATCCTTTGGGCTGAAGCAATGAATGAGGATGCGCCCCTCCTCCGTCTCGGCGAGCGAGACGGAGCGGTCCTTGCGACTGTGATTGGGCCCGGGGATGAGCGCGCGCGTCCCGCCATCGAGCAGCATGCCGCCGCAAGCGGCCACGATGCGCTCAAGCCGCGACATGCGCGCTCTCCTCCTCGGCGAATGGCGAGGGGCTTTTCGCCAGCAACCAATCCACCGCCACCTGCGCCTGCGCGGCGGCAGTGAGAAACGCGCGCTTGTCGTTGGCCAAGAGCTTCATCCAATGACCAATATAGGAAGCGTGGTCATGGATGTGATGCGGCGGCAACTTGAGATGCGCGCCTAACAAACTGGCGCCGATCTCCGCGACATATCCTGACAGTCCAGCTGGAGTCGGAACGATTTCCACAGTTTTGCGGGCCATCACGCAGCCTCTTGGCTGCGTGATGGTTGCATGGAATGCATCCAGTCTGCGGCTTGTTGGGCCTTCGACGCGGCGGTGAAAATGGCGCGCGGATCCGATTTGAGAACCTCGATCCAAGATGCAAGGTAAGCGGCGTGATCGGGACGCGGCTCGCACGCGAGACCGAGGTCGGCGAGCACAAAACTCGCGGTCAATTCTGCAATCGCCTCGTCCATCGCATACGCAAACGAACCGAAGCGGCCGGTGAGATCGCGGGCAAGCCGATGCGGCGCTCCGCTCGCGTGCGCATGTTCATGGATCGAAACTGAGGCGTGAGACACGGCGTCCTTGAAGCGCTCGAATGGCGGCAGATGCACGGTATCGGTCGACGGCTGATAATAGGCCATGTCGCCGCCGACGACGATGGGCACTTGAAGTGCAGCGATGAAGGCCTCGGCGCGCGCGATGCGTTCGCTCTCGGTAAGACGCGGAATCTCAGGCGGAGAATAGTTATCGACCTGGGCGATGTTAAAGAGCGAGAAGCCGCGCGCGAACATGCGCGAACGCTTGAAAGAAGTTTCGTCGTCGCCGTCTTCAGCATCGCCATTTTCGGTGCGCGACATTGATGGGACGCGCGGCGGGAGAACCGTCGTGATGCCACGGCATGCGCCATGTGCCGGCGCCGCGTTCTATAGCAGCGAGAATGTCGGCGGTGATGCGTTCATAGATGCTGGCGCGTTGAGAAGAGGACATCGGTGAAGCTCCGAATTCACGCCGGAGCCGATCTCCGGCGGCGGAGCTTCTTGATGCGGCGCTCGTTAGCGCCGGCGCGCACCCGAATGGGCCGCAGCGAAGCGGAGGACGGCGCCAGCCGTTGCGCGCCGGCGCGGGCGCCGCCAGCTCCGCCTATTCGCCGGGGATCGGCTTTGCGATGTGTGGCGAGCGCTGCCGCGGTTTACGCGTCGCGACGCAGATAACGGCCCAAAGCCAGTTCGAGGGCGTAGGTCAGACCGAAGAGGACGAGCGCACCGGTCACGATCGCGCCCAAGCCGATGGCGTTCGCGTCGAGTTGGCCCAGAGCGACAAGCGCTGCGAGCAGCGCCCCGACAAGCAGGATCGGGCCGGAGAAGAAGCAGTGCAGCCGTCCGCAGCGACGAGCGTTGAGGAGGCAGGCCGCGCCCATCCAGGCGAGCGCAACCGACCAGGCGCCGGCCGCCCATGTGATGGACGGGGCTGCGAAGCTCGCGATCAGCCCCGCGAGTATCGGCGCGCCCCAGACGGCGAGGAAGCTGTCGGCGCGCGCCGATAGGTCGCGCCGCACGCAAGCTTCATCGGGCATGCGTTGCGGGCGCATCACCTCATCCGGCGCAGCAGGAGAGCTTGGCGACATCGCGCTCGAACCCTTGCGCGGCGAGCTTCAGGCCCTCGACGGTGGTGAGGTAAGGAAAAATCGTG
>JACQAC010000093.1 GCA_016195245.1 Pseudomonadota bacterium | reverse complement strand
TGCCGTTCGACAATGAGAGCGACGAAACCGACATGGAGTATTTTTCCGAAGGCGTCGCCGACGAAATCATCATGACCTTGATGCGTCAGTCGCGCGTCAAAATCATTGGCCGCACCTCGGCCTTTCAATTCCGCCAGGAAAAGAAGCGTGATGCGGCGAGCGCTCTCAATGCCACACACGTGCTCGACGGCGCCGTGCGTTGCGGTGGTGCGAAACTCCGCGTCAGCGCACACTTGATAGAAGCCGCGAGCGGCATGGCCCTATGGAGCGACCGCTACGAGGGCGATCGGGCAGACGCGTTTGCGCTGGAGGACGCCGTCGCCGCCAAGGTCGCCCACGCGCTGAAGCTCTCCTTCTATCGTAGCGAACGCGCCACCACGAACCCGATCGATCCCGCGGCGTACGATCTCTACCTGCGTGCGCGCCAAATTTGGCTGATGCTCGACGATCCAGACGAAGAGCAGGCCGCCATGCTGCTGGAGCGTTGCGTTGCGCTGGCGCCCGAATTCGCACGCGGCTGGGCGTCGCTCGCCAGCGTCTATGCTTTCTTGTTGCCGCGTGACCGCGATATGCTCGGTCATCCGCGTCACCAAGCTGCGCTCGATGCGGCGCAAACCGCGCTTGAGCTCGATCCCGATTGCGCGCAAGCCTTCATAGCGCTCTCGCTTCTGAAACCCGCGTTCTCCGATTACGCCGAAAAGCTGCGCCTCGCCGACGAAGCCATCGCGCGCACACCCAACGATCCCGCGTTCCACATCGCCCGCGCGGCCTGGCTCTATGGCGTCGGGCGCGCGCGTGAAGCCGCCGCGGCGTTGGAAGTGGCCAGCGTACTTGAACCGTTCGGCCCCGCTGTTGAAGGCCTGCGGGCAAGTCTCATTATGTCGCGCGGCGACATCGACATCGCGCTCGACATCATGAACGCCGCGTGGACGCGTTGGCCAGATTCCGCGTTCAGCTGGTATATGATGTGGGTGACGCTCTGCGCCGCCGGCAGGCTCGATGCGGCCGAAGCGCTGGCGTCGCCCGATGTCGTGCCGCGCCGCGGCGTCACTCGCCATGATGTGCGCGTGCTCAAACAATACGTCGCATTGCTCCGCCACGCGCCGGCCGAGCGCCACATGGCGGCGGAGGCCATCCTTGGCAGCCTGACGCGCTCGACCGGCCCGTTGCCGCTTTCCAGCTGCATGACCGCGGCGCGGTTCGGCGCCGCCGATCGCGCCTTCGAGCTCATCGACCGGGCCCTTGAGCGCGGCCGCCCGCTTGCCGCCGACCCGCACGAAGCTTTCGGCATGGCGCGTTCACAATCGTCTCTGCAGCTCTTCGTCCACAACGGTGGCGAGCCATTCTATCGCCACGCGCGCTTTCCCAAACTCTGCGCGCGCTTGGGGCTGGCTCAATACTGGATCGAGAGCGGTTGCTGGCCGGATTGTGCGACTGACGTGGAGTACGATTTCAGAGCAGCGTGCCGCGAGGCCGCGGGCCTATAATTCTTCAATCGCCACTTTACCGTTCTCGAGCTTCAGCGCGATCTTGCCGTGCTTGAGCGCCAGCGCGCGTTCGCCGAACACCTTGCGCCGCCAGCCGTGCAGCGCTTCAACATCTGCGTTGTCGCTCGCAGCAATGGCTTCCACATCCGATGCCGAAGCAATCAGGCGCGGCGCAACCTGGTGCCTGTCCGCTTCAAAGCGCAGCAGCACTTTGAGCAGCTCCACCGTCGGTCCAACACTCGAGGGGAGCGGCGGTGGACGCTCGTGTTTGTACACCGGCCGCTTGGGATCAGCGAACGCGCGATCCAACGCGTGCAACAGCTCTTGGGCCCCACGCGAATTGCCGAAGCCGCGCGGCACGGCGCGCATGCGATCAAAATCCGACGCGCTCTTTGGCCGGTGCTCGGCAATCTCGTAGAGCGCTTCGTCCTTTACCACGCGACCGCGCGGCACGTCGCGCGCTTGCGCTTGCCGCTCGCGCCACGCCGCCGCCGTTTGCAGCCCAAGCACATAGTCCGCCGTGGTCTTGCGCAGCTTCAGCCGCTGCCATGCGTTCTCCGGTGTTGTGTCATAGACCTCCGGGTCCAGCAGCTTCGCATGCTCTTCATCGAGCCAATCGAGCCGCCGCTCTCGATCAAGCCGTTCATGCATGCGCGGATACAAGTCGCGCAGGTGGGTCACGTCAGCGACGGCGTAGGCGAGCTGTGCATCCGAGAGCGGCCGGCGGCTCCAATCGGTAAAGCGCGAAGATTTATCCAAGCGCCGCTTCAGCATCTGCTGCACCAGGGCGTCGTAGGCGATGCTGTCGCCGTACCCGCAGGCCATCGCGGCGATTTGAGTATCGAACACCGGATGCGGCAGCGCTTCGCCAAGCTTGAGGAAAATTTCCAGATCCTGCCGCGCCGCGTGAAAGACCTTCAGCACCTCCTTGTTCGCCAAGAGTGCGAGGAACGACGACAGATCCAATCCCTCCGCAAGCGGATCGATCGCGGCTTCTACGCCGTCGGCCGCCGCTTGCACCAAGCAGAGTTTGGGCCAGTAGGTGGTCTCGCGCATGAATTCGGTATCGACCGCGACAAACGGCCGAGCCGCCAATTCGCGGCTCAGTTCTTCCAGTTCGGCGGTCTTCGTCACGACGCGCATGGATGGCTGAGTGGGGCGTGCCGGAGGCCCGGTCAAGGCGAACATTGAAGCGGACGGCCGAAAGCACCCTAAAGCAGCGTCCCTTTTGGGTTGGCGTCCACCACGCCGCTCGACGTTCCGTCATCTTCGCGCGGTCCAGTGAGGACATTCGCCATCCGCGCCGGATCGAACGGGCGCGCCAGCTTCAGCGCCTCGTCTTCCGATCCATCCATCCAAACATCGAGGTCGTCACCTGTCAGCATCACCGGCATGGCGGCGGCATGCACAGTCTTGGTCACCGCATTCGCCTCCGTCGTCAGGATCGCAAACAAGCGGTGCTTATCTTCTTCCTTGCCGCGCACGCCTTCCCACGGCCGCCAAATCCCAGCAAAGCAGAAGATCGGGCGATCCGCGCCCAGCGCATACCAATGCGCCACCTTCGGCGATGCATCCGTGTATTCGACGAAACTTGTTGCCGGCACGAGGCAGCGAAAACCGTCGCGCAGCCAGCCGCGCCAATAGGGGCTGTCGAGATTGCGCACATTGGTGACTGGCCGTTTGCCGCCGCTAGCGGGCGGAAAGCCCCAGCGCATGTTGAGCATCTCGCGCACCCCATCGCGGTCCTTGCGCACCACCGTCGCCAGCTGATCGGGGAAGATGGCCGGCAGCGGCGGCTGGTTGCCGGTCTTGTCGCGCATGGCGCGGGTGTAGGCCACCGCCGCCTCGCGCGATTTGGTCATTGAATAGAGGTTGCACATCTTCTTACTTGGAGCAGACTTGCGAGGAAATGGACGATCTCGAAAACAAAGATAGTTGGTTGGGAGGATTTGCGGAACGTCAAACGGCGCGCAAATCGGCATGGCACGCAACGAAACCGTTTCTTTTGGGCGCTCTACTCGCGCTGACGATCTTCTTGCTGGTTCGGCCCCTGAGCTGGGTGTTGTGGTCAGAGTTCAGGGCTATTCATCCCGCGGCAAATATTTCTTTGGACCAGTTTCTGCGCATCCAAGGGCCGGGGATGCTTCTAGCCATGCTGCCGTGGTTCATTCCGATTGTCGGTCTTTGCATGCTTGTCGGCAACGGGATCTACTGGCTGATACCCTACGCACGAAACGCATTTGAAGCCGAGGCCGGTATTGTGCATTCCCTCGGATTTGGCCCCGCGCTCCGGGCCAGCGCGTTGACGCTGCTCGGGGGATTGGTGTTTGCGACACTTCTTAGTTCGCTTGGCTTAGTTTTCCTGCACTGACGATTAGTCGTTACCTTGACAAGCCGGGCGCGCCCGTGCGCTACCCCACGCCTTCCCGAACGCTTCGGAGCCGGAAATGCACGCCTACCGTACCCACACCTGCGGCCAGTTGCGGCCTGCCGACGCCGGCCAGTCCGTGCGCCTTTCAGGCTGGGTGCATCGCAAGCGCGACCATGGCGGACTGCTGTTCATCGACCTGCGGGACAATTACGGCCTAACCCAGATCGTTATCGCGCCGTCTTCGCCGGCTTTTGCCTCGGCCGAGAAGACCCGCGCCGAAAGTGTCATTTGCATCGACGGCAAGGTCGTCGAGCGCACCACCGAGACTGTGAACGCTAATTTGCCGACGGGCGGCATCGAGGTGCAGGCGAACGCGCTTGAAACACTGGGCGCCGCCGAAGAGCTACCGCTGCCGGTGTTCGGCGAGCCGGACTATCCCGAAGATCTGCGGCTCAAATATCGCTTCCTCGATCTGCGCCGCGAAAAGCTGCATCGCTCGATCCTGCTGCGCAGCCAAGTGATCTCCTCACTGCGCCGGCGCATGATCGACCAAGGCTTCACCGAATTCCAAACCCCGATTCTGACGGCGTCGTCGCCCGAAGGCGCACGCGACTTTCTGGTGCCGTCGCGTCTCCATCCCGGCAAGTTCTACGCGCTCCCGCAAGCGCCGCAGCAATTCAAACAATTGCTGATGGTCGCCGGCTTCGACCGCTATTTCCAGATCGCGCCGTGCTTCCGCGATGAAGACGCGCGCGCGGACCGTTCGCCCGGCGAATTCTACCAGCTCGACTTCGAGATGAGCTTCGTCACGCAGGAAGACGTGTTCAACGCGATCGAGCCGGTGCTTGCGGGCGTGTTCGAAGAATTCGGCCAAGGCAAACGCGTCACCAAGGCGGGTAGCTTCCCTCGGATTCCGTTCGCTGAATCGATCCGCAAGTATGGGTCCGATAAGCCCGACCTTCGCAACCCACTCATCCTGCAAGATGTCAGTCAGCATTTCCGCGGGGGCGGTTTTGGGTTGTTCGCGAAAATCTTGGACGCGAGCCCAAAGAATGCGGTCTGGGCTATCCCCGCCCCAACCGGCGGCAATCGCGCCTTTACCGATCGGATGAACGCCTGGGCGCAAAGCGAAGGTCAACCCGGTCTCGGCAACATCTTCTGGCGCGAAGGCGAAGAAGGCGGCGCAGGTCCGGTCGCCAAGAATATCGGCGTCGAAAAAACTACCGCCGTCCGCGAACAGCTTGGTTTGAAGGTCGGCGACGCCTGCTTCTTCGTCGCCGGAGATCCGAGCGTCTTCTACAAATTCGCTGGGCAAGCTCGGAACAAGGTCGCCGATGAACTCAATCTTGCGGACAAAGACCAGTTCGCCTTCTGCTGGATCGTGGACTTCCCGATGTACGGGTGGAGCGAGGAAGAGAAGAAGATCGACTTCTCGCACAACCCGTTCTCGATGCCGAACTACGACCACGAGAAGTTCTTGAAGCTTGACCCGAACGATCGCGAGACCATCGAGAAGATCACCGCCTTCCAGTACGACATCGTCTGCAACGGTGTTGAACTCTCCTCCGGCGCGATTCGCAACCACAAGCCGGACATCATGATCAAAGCCTTCGAGATTGCGGGATATGGCCGCGAGGTGGTGGAAGAAAAGTTCGGCGGCATGCTCAACGCCTTCCGCTATGGCGCCCCGCCGCACGGCGGCTCAGCGCCGGGCGTTGACCGCATCGTCATGCTGCTGGCCGGCGTCGACAACATCCGCGAAGTCATCGTCTTTCCGTTCAACCAGCAGGCCCAAGACCTGATGATGAATGCGCCGGGCGAAGTAACGCCAAAACAGCTGAAGGAGCTTCACATCCGCGTTGTCGATCAGCCGAAGAGCTGATGTTGTCGCCTGGAGCGACCGTTTTGGCGGGCTTTGCCTTCGCTGGGGCGGGAGTGCTCGTGTTCATCAGGGCGTGCGACTATGCGAGACAGTGGATCCAAAGCCGCGATCGGTTCGCAGTGTCCCGTTGGATTTGGGGAAGCGTCCGCGAGGATCACTTGATCCTTCAATTTCGGGTCGGCGGCGTCTTATGCGCTTTGGTCGGATTGGGCCTCGTCATGGCGGCCGCGCGAATGTTGATCGCTGGCCACTGACTGAGTGGATATCGACGAACTGACGAGCTGTCCCATCAGTCGAAGAACTGATCACGACCGGCGTGCTTCGTTAAGTCGGCGCAATGTGCAGGCGAGCCGCTTGACGGCGACGGGGGCGGCTCTGTTCAACCAATCCCGGCGAGGATTGGCATGACGGATATCGTCATCGCGGCGGCGCCGGCGGATGGGGCGCGTGCGGACGCCATCGCCGAGGCGCTCGCGGCATTGGGGTTTGATGTAGCGCCCAGGGCGCTGGACGACGCCGACATGGCCAAGGCCGTCGACGACGCCAAATGCGTGCTTGCCCTCTGGTCACCCGCTGCTTCCGAAGAGCCAAAACTCACTGAACAGGCAACGCTCGCGCTTGAGCGCAACAAGCTCGTTTGCGCCGAACTCGATGACGGCGCGCTGCCTGCGCCGTTCGAGGCCGCGCCGCGCACCAATCTCGACGCCAGCGACCGCGTCATCTTCAAGCAGCGCTTCGAAGCGCTGATCGCGCAGATCGAAAAACTCACGCCCACCGAAGGCGATTCCGACGCGCTGCCGCAAGCGCTCGCTAAGGCTCGCGCCGTGCTGGGTATGCCGCCAGCGCCGCAGCCACCGGCGCCAACGCCCGAACCGATTTCGCCGCTGAAGACGGCGGAGCCGTTGCCGCCGACGCCCACGCAAGCGCCGCCGCCGTCGCCAGCGCTCGAACGCCGCAAGCAGGGTTGGCAGATCGCGGCGCTCGGCGCGATGACGCTGTTGTTGTTTGCAGTGGGCATGGGCACCAGTCGCCTGATGACCGCTCTGCGCGCCATGCCGCTGCGGGCAGCGCATGCGTCGGATGCCGTTACTGTCTCGCCGACCGCGCTCTCATCGCCGCGTTACGGGCTCACTGAAGTGCAACTCCAGACGCTGCCATGGCGCGAAGCCGCCGGTCGTCTCAATCCCGCCGAGACCGAGCAGATCAAAGCCGCCGCCGAACAGGGCGACGCTTTTGCACAGACGCTGGCCTGCCTTGGCCATCTGGCGGGCGCGCCGAACTTCCTGCCAAGCCCAACCGCCGCCGGCGCCTATTGCGACCAAGCCGCCGCGCAGGACTATCCCGCCGGTCTCTACATGAGCTGGACACTGCGCCACGCCGCGCCAAACGCGCCCATCACTGAAGCGGTCGCGCGCGATCGGCTCGCGCAGGCCGCACAACGCGGTTTGGTCGCCGCGCAGATCGACTATGCTCAAGTGCTGGCGCCGGATGCGCGCGCGCCGGCGGCATCCCAGGTTGAAGCAGGACGCCTGTTACAGTCCGCTGCTGAACACGGCGACCCGCGCGGCCAATACTCTTACGCGCGCTGGCTGCGTGACTCACCGGCCGGTCCGCGCAATCCAACAGCCGCCATTCCGTACCTGCAACACGCCGCCGACGCGGGCGAAGTCGACGCGCTGCATATGCTTGCAACGTTTTATCGCGATGGCATCGGCGTGGCGCGCGATTCAGGACGCGCGCGTGCGCTCTATCAGCGCGCAGCGGCGCGGAATTTCGCACCGTCGATGATGAACCTCGCGGACATGCTTCGCATTGATGATTCCGCCCGCGCCGCACAACTCTACGCGCAGCTCGCCTGCATGCGTGACGAGCGCCAAATCGCGCCGCTGGCCACGCGCCGCTTGCATGCCATGGGTCAGACTGCGCGCTGTGGTTAGGCCGGTGCGTGTTGACGAGGGTGTTCGCCAGGCCGCTGAGGGAGCGCCACAATAAGCGCCAATATCACCATCGCCAGCACCGCTGAAGCGACTGGCCGGCTTAAGTTCAAGCCGCCGTGGTTCAGCGGTTTGTCAAGGAAATCTCCGACGGTCGCGCCGAGCGGCCGGGTCAGGATGAACGCGATCCAAAACAGCATCGTTCGCGAAATCCGCGTCCAGAAATAGAGCGCGGCGATGATCGCGAGCGCTGCTGAAAACACAGCGGCGCCGCCCAGATAGCCGAGGCCCAGCGCGCCGGTCGTCGCCGCGGGGTCGCTCGCATCGGCGGCCATCCAATCGCCGAGCGCGGTACCCAGCGTTTGCGAGAACGTGATGGTGGTCCAGTAGAAGGCTTCGACCTTCGGCGTCGACACCGTGTCGACGTTGATCGAGCGCTCCGAAAGATACCAGACGCCCAGTGACAGCAGAACGAGCGCAAGCAAGAGCGTCGACCCACCAGCGTAGCCGATACCGAGTGAGCGCGTCGCGAAATCCGAGAGCGTGGTGCCCGCTGTCGTCGAAGCAATGATTGTGAGCCAGTAGGTCAGCGGATGAAATTTCTTCGCAGCGATCTGGATCGCCACGAGCGATACAAGCAGCGAAAAGAAGAGCGCCGTCCCTGCGAGGTAGCCCCAGTTCATGGTCATGGTGACGGTGTCGCCGCCGGTTTCGCCGAGCGTCGTCGCTAGGACCTTGATGATCCAAAAGCCTAGCGTAACGGCGGGAACCTTGCTCAGGGTCGATTGTGCGTTCATCGGGCTCGCGCTTACACGCCCGAGTGTTCAATTTGTGTCACGGTGATCGCTGCAGTTACGCAATGACCGCACGCTTTAACACTCTGTTCAACGCTTCACCTCATCGCGTGCGGCCACGGGGAGAGAACGGAGGGCGTTATCCATGGCGCAATCGCATTCGCACGGCCCGCATATTCCGGGTGTGTCCTTCTCTTGGCGGCGCGCCATCGGGCTCTCAGCGCTCGAAGGCAAAATTTCGCGCAGCACCGGCATTCCGCTCACACGCTCAGGCCGCGAGCGCAAGATGGGCCGCATCTTTGAACATCTGCTCGGCTATCTGTTCGTCGGCCTGCTCTTGCTGATCGGCTATGAGGTGATCGTGCATCCAGCCGCGCTCAACTGGCTGATCGGTCTCTTCAACCACCGCTAGGCCGCACGGCGTCGAGCGGACGCCTCCGCTCGACGCAAGCGACGAACGCACTCCCTCCAAAGGCGAGCAGCGCTTCCGATGCGCTCACCAGCGCGCTAGCCTGCTCACCGAAGGGGACGTCTCTCATGTTCATGCGCTCGGCCGCGGCTCTCGCCGTGCTTGCTTTCGCCACCGCCGCCATCGCAGATGCGCCGCCGCGCGTTGCGCCGACGCACTTCGTCGCCGCCGACGTCTTCAATCTCGAATATGCCGACAATCCGGAGATTTCTCCCGACGGCCATTGGGTCGCTTACGTGCGTGTCTCCGCCGACATTATGACGGACCGTTTCCGGCGCTCGATTTGGCTGGTGAGCGAAGATGGCCGCGTGCATCGCCCGCTTGTGCAAGGCGCTGGCGGCTATTCATCGCCAGTCTGGTCGCCAAACGGCCGCGCCATCGCTTATGTCGCCAGCGAAGAAGAGGGCGCCGAACTGCGCGTCTTCTACATGGACAGCCAACGCTCCGCGACACTCGCGCGTCTGCCCGGCGGCGCCGGCAATCTCACCTGGTCGCCGGACGGCCGCACGCTTGCCTTCCAAGGCTTCGTCGAAGAACCAAATCCGCAACCCGCCGGCATGCCGCCGACGCCAGAAGGCGCGCACTGGGCCGAACCGGCGCGCATCATCAATGGCGTCGTCTATCGCATCGATGGCGCCGGCTATGTGCACGCCGGCTTCACGCAAATTTTCACTTTGCCCGCCGACGGCGGCACGCCGCGTCAACTGACCTATCAAGACCGCAACCACGACGGCCGCATGTCGTGGTCGCCGGACGGCCGCAAGCTCGTGTTCGCCGCCAACGCTGAAGAAGGCTGGGAGTACGAAGCGGTCGAGACCGACATCTATTCGCTCGACATTCGCAGCGGCGCCATGACGCGCCTCACCAGCCGACACGGCCCCGAGGCTGAACCCATCCTCTCACCCGATGGCCGCCATCTCGCTTACACCGGCTTCGAAGATCGCCGCCAATTCTACCAAGTCAGCGATCTCTATGTCGCCGACGCCGATGGTGCGCACGCGCGCAACATCACCGCCAATTTCGATCGCGACGTGCAGGACCCGCGCTGGGCCGGCAACGGCTCGATTTATTTCCTGTTCTCCGATCACGGAATCACCAAGCTCGGCCGCATCGGCGCCGGCGGTGGCAACGTCACCACCGTGCTCAGCGGCATCGGCGGCACCGATCTCGGCCGCCCATATACTGGCGGCGCCTATTCGGTGAACGCCGGCGGCCGCTACGTCGCCACCACCAGCACCTCGACGCGCCCTGCCGATCTCACCATCGAAGGCGGGCGCCATCTCACCGCGCTCAACGATGACGTGCTCGGCGGCCGCACCATTCCCGAAGCCGAACACATCGTCGTGCCCTCAAGCGTCGATCGTCGCCCCATCGATGCCTGGATCGTGCGCCCGCCGAATTTCGATGCGTCGCACCGTTATCCGCTGCTGCTCGAAATTCACGGCGGCCCCGTCGCCGCGTACGGGCCAGCGTTCTCATCTGAAATTCAGATGTACGCCGCAGCTGGCTACGTCGTCGTCTACGCCAACCCGCGCGGCTCCAATTCCTATGGCGGCGAGTTCGGCAATCTCATCAACCGCGACTATCCCGACAAGGATTATGACGATCTGATGAGCGTGGTGGATGCTACAATCGCGCGCGAGCCGATCGACAGCGATCGTCTTTTCGTCACCGGCGGCTCGGGCGGCGGGGTGCTCACCGCCTGGATCGTCGGCACCACGCATCGCTTCCGCGCCGCCATGGTGCAAAAGCCGGTGATCAATTGGACGAGCTTCGTGCTCACCTCCGACTTCACGCCGCTCTACGCGCAATACTGGCTCGGCGAATTCCCGTGGGAAGAGGGCGCGCAAGCCCGCTATTGGGCGCGCTCGCCGCTCTCGCGCGTCGGCAACGTCAACACACCAACCGGCGTTCTGGTCGGGGAGTCCGACATGCGCACGCCCTCCAGCGAAGCCGAACAATTCTACGAGGCGCTGCGTTTGCGCCATGTGCCCACCGAACTCGTCCGCGTTCCCGGCGCCCCGCACGACATTGCGTTCCGGCCGTCGGGGATGATCACCAAGGTCGTCAACACGCTGGCGTGGTTTCACCAGTATGGCGGCCCCGCTGTGCCTGATGGGCGCACTGGCATCGCGACTGAGGATCACGCAAACGCGGCCGGACACTAACCGGACCGGTTTCGTTTGAAGCGGTGAGCAAAGCGTGGCATCGCCACCGACGATGCCAATCTTGCTCCTTCTCGCGGTGGCGATGGTCGTTGCGATCATCGCGCGACGGCTGAAGCTGCCGTACACGGTGGGGCTGGTGCTGGTCGGGCTCGCCATCGCGCTGGCGCGCGTCGACACGGGCGCGGCGCTCACCCACGACTTCATCTATTATGTGATCCTGCCGCCGCTCTTGTTTGAAGCGGCGCTGGCACTGCAATGGCGCGAACTGCGCGCCGACGCCGGCGTGCTGTTCACGCTCGCCACACTCGGCACACTGATTGCGGCCTTTGTTGTCGCCTTCGGCGCAGCGACTATCATGCACTGGCCGCTGCCCGTCGCGTTCGTGTTCGGCGCATTGATCGCCGCCACCGATCCGGTCGCCGTCATCGCCATGTTCAAGGACAATGGCGTCAAGGGGCGC
>JACQAC010000055.1 GCA_016195245.1 Pseudomonadota bacterium | reverse complement strand
GTTCTTGGCGCCGGCGTTTTTGAAGTACGCCCTCGCAACTGCCGGCCCGCGCACCATCAGTCGGCCGAAATCCTTGCCGTTGTGCGGCTTCGGATTGCCGTCATCGTCGGTAATCTTCAGTTCTACGCCGAACGGGGCGCGGCCCTGTTTGAGCTTTGCCTTGATGCGGCTATCGTGATCGAGCTTGGCGTGTTCGGGATGGAGTTTGCCGAAGGTGCCGATCGGGCTCATCTCGGTCATGCCCCAAGCGTGGATGACTTCAACGCCATAATCGTCCTCATAAGCGCGCAGCACCGCCTCTGGGATGGCGGAGCCGCCGACGGCGACGCGGCGTAGCGTTGAGAATCGCAATCCCTTGTCACGCACATGATTGAGGAGCGCCAGCTGCACCGTTGGCACCCCCGCGATGAAGGTGACGCCCTCGCCTTCGATCAATTCGTACAAGCTGGCGCCGTCGAGCTTCGAGCCCGGCATCACCAGCTTGGCGCCACACATCGGCGCGACGAACGAAATCGCCCAGGCATTGGCGTGAAACATGGGCGCGATGGGCATGACGTGATCAGCGGCGCCGCAACCGAACCCATCAGTTTGGTTGGCCATCATCGCGTGCAGGACGTTGGAGCGGTGCGAGTAGAGCACGCCCTTGGGATCGCCCGTCGTGCCTGAGGTGTAGCACAGACCAGCCGCCGTGTGCTCGTCGAAGCCACCCCATTGGGCTTCAGTGGATTGGCCGTGCAGGAAATCATCGTAAGCGACGAAGTGAGGAATCGAGCCGGCGGGGCAATGCGCACGATCGCTCAACAACACAAAAGTGGTCACGGTCTTGAGCTGCGGCGCGATTTTTTCGACGATCGGGATGAAGGTGGTGTCGAGGAAAAGGATCTTGTCCTCGGCATGGTTGATGATCCACGCGATCTGCTCGGGAAATAGACGCGGATTCACAGTGTGCAACACCGCGCCCATGTTCATGGCGGCGTACCACACCTCCAAGTGCCTGTCGGTGGACCAGGCCAAGGTGGCGATGCGGTCGCCAACTTGAATGCCGCGGGCACGGAAGGCGTTGGTCGCCCGCTTGGCGTTGGCCCAAACGGTCGCGTAATTGCTGTGTGTGATCGGACCGTCGGTGCTCCGGGTCACCACCTCGCGGCGGGGGAAATTGGCCTTGGCATGGTCGATGACCTTATCGACCGTCAGCGGCCAATCCTGCATGAGCCCGAGCATCGCGTGTCTCCCGTTCGCCCTCTGCGGGGCGGTGATCACGGATGCTAAAACGAAAAAAAGCAAACCGCCAACCTTCATCGGTCAAGCCGGCAATCCGTCGAAGCTTGTTTACGGGTAAAGCCGCTTCTTGGACCATGGCGCCGTCGCATCGGCGCGTTCGAAGACTAAGCGGTCATGCAATCGGAACGGGCGGTCGCGCCAGAATTCGATGCTGAGCGGGATAAGCCGCCAACCGCGCCAATAGGCGGGACGCGGCACTTCGCCCAAGCCGAACTTCGCCGCGTATTCCGCGATGCGCTTTTCCAGCGCGAGACGATCCTCCAGTGGCCTCGATTGCTGGCTGGCCCAGGCGCCTATGCGCGCGCCCCGGTCGCGACTTTGGAAATACGCGTCGGCCTCTGCGTCGCCGACCGCTTCGATCAGCCCGCGCGCGCGCACCTGGCGCTTCAAGCTCTTCCAGTAAAACACCACGGCTGCGCGTGGATTAGCGGCGAGTTCGCGGCCCTTGGCGCTTTCGGCATTCGAGTAGAACACGAACCCATGCGCATCGACGCCCTTCAGGAGCACCATGCGGACATTGGGATAGCCGTCAGCGTCAGCCGTGGAGAGCGCCATCGCGTTGGGATCGGCCGGCTCCTTGGTCTTGGCGTTCTTGAACCAGTGCTCAAACAACTCGAACGGCTCGATTTCGGCAAACAGCGCCGCATCGTCCGGCGGCGGCGTGCCTGCCGGATCGTATTTGGGCGAAGGCGGAATGAGATCGTCGCCTGACACGGAATCGTGCTCCCCTTAAGCTCAGCCTCGATATAAGCGTTTCGGGTCACATGTCCCACAACACCTTCGGCCATCTCTTCCGCGTGACCACCTGGGGCGAAAGCCATGGCCCGGCCATCGGTTGCGTGGTCGACGGTTGCCCACCAGGCATTCCGCTGACGGAGAGCGACATCCAGCATTGGTTGGATCGCCGCAAACCCGGGCAGTCGCGCTTCGTCACCCAACGACGCGAACCTGACGAAGTGAAGATCCTCTCAGGCGTGTTCAGCGACGACCGCACCGTGCAGCAGGTCACCACCGGCGCGCCCATCTCGCTGATCATCGAAAACGTCGATCAGCGCAGCAAGGATTACGACGTGACCCGCGATCTCTATCGTCCTGGCCACGCTGACTACACGTATGACGCCAAGTACGGCTTGCGCGACTATCGCGGCGGGGGGCGTTCCTCTGCGCGCGAGACGGCGGCGCGTGTGGCGGCGGGGGCGATTGCGCGGCGTGTGCTTGGTGAGGAGATCAAGATTCGTTCGGCGCTGGTTCAGATCGGCAAGATCGCTATCGATCGCGCCAAATGGAATTGGGACGAAGTCGAGAACAATCCGTTCTGGTCGCCGGACGCCGACGCCGCCAAGCAATGGGAGGCGCTGCTCGACGAGACGCGCAAGGACGGCAACTCCGTGGGCGCAATCATCGAAGTCCAAGCAACCGGCGTGCCTGCTGGCTGGGGGACCCCCGTTTACGCCAAACTCGACGCTGAAATCGCCGGCGCGCTGATGGGGATCAACGCCGCGAAGGGCGTTGAGATTGGCGCAGGCTTCGAGGCGGCATCGCTGAGCGGTGTCGAGAACGCCGATGAGATGAGGGCTGGAAACGACGGGAAGCCTATCTTCCTCTCCAACCGCGCCGGCGGTGTGTTGGGCGGCATCTCGACGGGTCAGCCGATTGTCGCGCGCGTGGCCATCAAGCCCACGTCCTCGATCCTGACACCGCGCCAAACCATCGATCGCGGGGGCCGCAACGCGGAGATCAGCACCAAAGGCCGGCATGACCCGTGCGTCGGCATTCGTGGCGCGCCGGTCGTGGAGGCGATGCTGGCGTGTGTTCTCGCCGACGCGAAGTTGCGCCACCGAGGGCAAATCGGAAACTAGGCGGGCTGAGCGCCGCCCAACGGCTCTTCAGTCGACGGTCCTGCATCTGGCGGGCCTTCATCTACGGCGACTGGCGCAGAAACCGGCTCCGGCGCTACCGGTGCTTCGGGCGTTGACGCGGCTGTCGGCGTCCTTGGCGCCGGCGACACGGCAGTTGCCTCGCCCTTCACCTTCGCAGTGATGTATGCCGCGATCGCGTCCGCGACTTCCGGCTGATCGAAATAGGTCGTGTGGATGAGGCTATCCCAAGTCATAGCATCCGTTGTCAGCGACGTGAGCGAAGCACTGGAATCGCCGCCGACGCTGAACAAAGCCCAGCGATATTTGTCGATCAGCTTGCCCGCCGCGTCGTGCGCCCCCGACTGCATTCGTACCGCGCACTCGCCGGTGATCTTATGTTCCTGCGTCGCGTGCGTATGCGATTGAGGTGAGACGTTGCAGAGAATTTGGTCACCGTCGCGCCCATAAGCAATCCCGCGCAACACGCCGACCACAAATCGGTTGAGCGAACCGCGGGCGCCGACTTCCTGCGCGCCGCCGATGAGAAATCGATAAATGACATAGAATGCCGTGAAGATAGCGGGCGCAATCAGAACTCCAATAATCGAAGCGACGATGACATTGGAGCTGTTTGCTTGCTCCAAGCGTCCCGTGGTGGGGTCGATTTCTGTATTAATATGCAAAAAATCCGCGAGATTTGTTCCGTAGATGATCGGGTTCGCAAGGGCGATGGCGATCACCGCCAAGACGCCCAAGCTAACCGCCATGCCGCGTGAGCCGCGAAAGAGCGAGCCGCGCGGGAATGGCTCTAGCGGCAACTCCTCCACGCGCTGAAGGAAAGAGATTGCTTCGTCGTTGTCGTGCCAAAGCGAGAAGATTTGTGTCTTGGTCTTACCGCCCCGTTTGGGCCGCAAAATGCGACGGATCCCCTGCCTGGACATGTTCAGCATGAAGAACACGCTCGGCCCAATTACGAGCAGATAGGCGGCCCAAAACAACAGGCTGGACGTGCGTTGCTCCGGGTCACCTTGAAGAATCTCGGAGAGCCAGAAAAGCGCGGTCAATGGAAACGCAATGGCGCTGCCCCAGGCGATGACAAGGAACAGAAATCCCGCCATCGCTTGCACCCAGCCTGTGCGCACATCGAAGAACGGCGTTCCCACGGTGATCAGGCTGTCGAAGCGTTCGTGCCGTTCGTGGCGGCGTAGGCCCCACTTAGGTGCGGGACAATTTCGGCTTCAACGCCTTGCGCACTGAGATCGCGCTTCAGGCGCTCGCTGAATCCGGAGCCGCGCTGGAACCATTTCTCACCGTCAGGCCCATTTGCGGTATCGCCAGTGCCATGCACGGTGATGATCGCGATCGCATCCGAATTCTTCGGCATATCCCCCTCCGCGGAAGGAACTTATGGCGCCCAAGGACTACCAGGCAACCAACCGCGAGACGGCGCGCAGTGAATTGTGGAACCACCGCTTCGGGAATGCGATTGACAACACCGAGAGATTGCCATGCTTGAGGCTCTGGAAAACAATCCAACGGTGCGCGAACGCGTGCTTGGTCTGACTGCTATCGGCGCCATCCTGATCGGTGGCGCAGCCGGCGTGGACACCATGCTCACGAGCGGCTGGCAAGTCGGGGACATCGAATCCGCACCGACCATTTATGGCGCGGCGCAGCCACAATATCGGGACGGCCGAAACCAAGATTGGAGCGTGGCGACGCCACACACCGTGCAACCCACTGCGCAAACTAGGATGAGCACAAGCGATCTAGCGGACACTCGCGGCGAGTCTCGTGGCGCGATAAATCGGACGACGACCGCCGCGCCGTCCGCGCCTTCACCAACACAACAAGCGACGATTGCCGACTCGCAAACTGATGATGACCGGCAGAGCGCTTCGGATCATGGCTTTGAGGCAATTGAAAATGACGTTGGGCAAGCGACGGTCGCGATTGATCCCAACGCCTTGAAAGACGAGCCTTCGCCGTCGCCATCACCGAGCAATCCCGGTTGAGCGTCACCACGTCCACGCACTCACGAGTGCTCCAGCCGGCCTTGCGCAATCAGCTCCTGGAAGTGGCGCTGCAGCCTCGGTCCAAGCACGTTTTGTCCATAGGCCTGCCCGGCGCTCATCCCATCATTGAGAAGGGCCGGCAGGGTTTGAATATAGCGTCGCCCGACTGGGGATTCATAGAAATTCGCCAATTCGTTTAGGTCTTCAGTGCTGAGATGGTGCGCGTAATTCTGCGCCGCGAGCTCAACCATGTCCGCTTGCGAACTCTGCATTTCTTCCAACAGCAAGCGAATGGCAAGGTTGGTCTGATCAGTGTTGAGCCCGTGGGCGCGCGCCAGCGGCTGAATTATCTCCGGCACGAAACGCGCGACAAAGACGGACAAGGAATTCGCCGTGCCATTCGCGGCAACCACGCGGCGTGCAGCAGTCAGGCGAGCGGTGTCGATATCTGAAGTCGTTGGGCTTTGTTGAGTTTGGGTTGGCGCAGGCGGCTGTGCGGGCGCAGGCGGCGTTTGCCCAAACGCCGTCGCTGCGGCGACCAAGAGGGCCGCAGCTGCGAAGACCATGCTTCTCATCATAATCTACCCCCGTTTGCGGAACCGCATCACCTTGGTCAGGAAGGCCAGCTCCGTCTGTTGGACATCCAAGCCGGCCCCGCCGAATAGCGCCTCAAAATCCTCGCTCAAGTATGAGTTGAAGTACGGCTCGTGGAAGCCAACCGGAAAGTATTCGAGCATGCGATCGAGGTCTGATGCATCGCCGGTCTGTATGGAATCCGCAAACACCAGCGTGCCGCCCGATCTCAACAACCGCGCAATCTCGCGTGCAGCCTCGCGCCGGACACGCGGTGGCAGTTCATGAAAAAGATAGACGCACGATATTGCATCAAAGCTCATGTCTTCGAATGGCGCCTGCTCGATCGCACCCTGCGCGATCTCCACTTGCGGCCATGGTGACAATCGCTCGCGCGCTTCGGCGCAGTATGCGGGCGAAAGATCTAACCCTGTCGCACGCATGCGTGGAAACGCGCCCATCACCTGACGCAGGAAGTGACCGTTGCCGCATGCAACATCGAGCAGCTTCACGCCGCGCTGATCGTGACCTCTGATGCTGCGCGCCAGAGAGCCCAGCGCGATGCGGCGCATCGCGTCCGCCGCGCCGCCGAACAGGATTTCCACCTGCGTGTCGTAGAGCTTGGCGCTCTCTTCGGTGAGCCAGCCGCCACTCTGATAGTGGAAGTTTTGCAGATAATACGCCGGATAGCGGCTTTCCCCCTCAGCGCGCACCGCGTCCCGAACCTCAACGCCGTCGCGGTGTAGGCGCCGCGCATCGACGTGTGGCAGGTCACGGAAGAAGCGCGCTGAGTTGCGCAGCGCCGAAAGGGCGCGCCTTACTCGAATGTCGTCTGGTGCGGGATAGAGGCCCGCTTCAATGTTGGCGCGATCCTTCGCGAACAAGTCCAGGAACGCCGCACGGATGCGCGTTGAATCGCCCTCTTCCGCCTGCGGTTTGAACTTGGGCTCTCCGGGCCGGTTGAAGGGGCCGGACACGCGTCGCGCCAGCAGATATTGGCTCATGTACCAGGCGACACGCGCGCCTTGTGCTGCTGCGTAGCGGGCGCGGCCGAGATCGCGGCGTAAGCTCATAGGAGAAGTTTAGCGCTTGGCGCGCGTGCGTCGAGGCGCTGGCTTGTCCGGCGCCGGCTTCGGGTCCGGCCATTTGGTTATGCGCTTCATAAGACCCGGGATTTTCAAGCGTCCTTCGGGGCGCGTCTTGCCGCGCACCGAGACATTTGCCTGATGCACCGTGTCAGGATCGCCCGAAACCAAGGGATGCCACCAAAACAGGTCGCGCTTCAGATGCACGAGCCGATAGGCGCAGGTCTTCGGCAGCCAATTCAGGTCGGGCACGTTCTCCGGCGTCAGCTTCACGCAATCATGCACAAGCTTTTGCCGGTTCGGATAGTCCGCGCATCGGCAAGCGCCAGAGTCGAAGAGCTTGCACGCAACATCGGTGAGATAGATTTCGCCGGTGTCTTCGTCTTCAAGGCCAACCAAGCAGCACTTGCCACAGCCGTCGCAGAGGCTTTCCCATTCCGCTTCGCTCATCTCGACAAGCGTCTTGGTCTTCCAGAACGGCAGATCCCCCTCGTCCGCCATTAGCGTTCCGTATGATGGGCGCCGAGGCCTTGCGAGATACGCAAGCCGCGCGCCCGCAATTCGGCTTCCATCTGGCGGGTGGTTTCATCGCATGTCGGGAAGCGCGCTTCTTGGTCGCGGTAGCCGTGGTTGAACGCCGCGATCAGCTGATCGTTGTACTGCGGCTCGCGCTGAATGACGCCTTGCATGTAGGTACGCCAGCGTTGGTCGCCGCGACCCTCGCAGACGATACGCAGATAGTGTGAGCCTCCCAAAACCTCGGCCAGCTCGGTCAACTGTTGCTGGTACCATTGGTCGCCACGAGGCGCGGGCTGCGGTTGTGCAACGGCGGACGTAGCGGTCACGACCGCTGTCGCCAGCGCCAAGAACACAAGACGAGACATGGTCCCCGAGTAGCCCCGAATGAGGGCATGCATATGGCGCATAACTTCAGCCTGCGTTCACCGCCGGTTTGCGGCCAATCCACGGCTTCGCTTGTTCCAATTCGTAGGCCAATTCAAGCAGCCGGCGCTCTTGTCCTTTCGCCGCCGAAAAATGCGCACCTATCGGCATGCCCGAAATTGGCGACCATGCGAGAGGCACACTGATGGCCGGCGCGCCGGCGGCGTTCTGCAGCGGCGTGTAGCCAACGTAACGCTGAACCTGGGCGAAGCCCTCCATCCCGGAATTGGGGCCAATTTCGCCAAGCTTCGGCGGCGTTGACCCCAACACCGGCGTCAACAGCACGTCGATGTCGCTGAACATCGCGGCATAGCGCGCTTCCACTTCGTGGAGGAACGCCAGAGCTTTTTCGAACGCACCCTCGGGCGCGTTATCGAACAGTCCAGCCAGGCCGATGGTCAACGGCTCCAGCACCTGATCAGGCGGCACGCTGGGCGCTGCCATTCGCACCTGCTTGCTTACTGCTGATGCAATCGCCGCCCACGCCAACGTGAATGCATCGGCGAACTCGGGCCCGCTCGTCGGCAGCTTGATCTCGCGCACCTGGTGGCCAAGGTCGCGGCAGACCGTTGCCGCGTCGTGGGTTGCATCGCGGACGTCCGCATCGGGATCTTCGCCGCGTGCGTCGGCGACGCTTAGTCCAATCCGCAAGCGTTGCTTGTTCGGCCCGCTCACCATGCCGGTCGCGGGGAGAGCGGCGCCCGAGCCGGTTTGCTCGCTAATCGAAAGCCATGTGGCGGTATCCCGCACACTGCGGCTGACGCAGCAGTTTACAGAAAGCACGATGCCGATTTCCAAAGAGCGCGCGTCGATGGTGCGGTCGCGCGAGACCTTCAAGCCGAAGAGACCATTGCACGACGCCGGAATGCGGATCGAACCGCCGCCGTCGCTGGCGTGTGCAATCGGCACCGCACGCGACGCCACGGCCACAGCAGCTCCGCCGGAAGAACCCCCGGAGGACTTGGCTGTGTCCCATGGATTGCGCGTGGGCCCGCCGAGCAACGGTTCAGTCGTCGCTGTCAGGCCGAATTCCGGCGTTGTCGACTTGCCCAGCGGAACAAGCCCAGACGCCAGCAAAGCGTCCGCGTATGGCGATTGATCCGAGGGCTGGAAGTTCGCCAAGCCGCGGCACCCATACTTGGTCGGCAGACCGGCAAGCGGCAACAAGTCCTTAATCAGCGTCGGCACGCCAGCGAACGGGCCGGACAACGCCTTAGCGGCAGTGGTGTGGCCGTAGTCGTAGGCTTTCGTGGCCATGAAGTTCAGCTCGGGATTGACCTTCTCAACCCGCGCGATCGCCGCTTCCAACGCCTCCTGCGCGGTAAAATCCTTGCGGCGAATGCCTTCGGCTACGCCAACCGCATCAAGATCGCCGAGCACGTCCGTCATGAAAATCCTCCGAGCAGGCGGGCACTTTGCGCGCTCGTGAGCATGCCGCAAGCGGATTGTCTTGCCTTTAGGGAAGAGCCGCGCCACGAGGCGGCATGACGCGCATTCGCGCCGATCTCCTCCTCGTTGCGCGCGGGCTTGCCGAAAGCCGCGCCAAGGCGCGTGCGACGATTGAGGCCGGCGGCGTGCGTGCGGACGGCGTCCTGGTTGCAAAACCGTCAGACTTGCTCGCGGAAACGGCGGCGCTGCAGGTGGCGCCGGCGCATCCGTGGGTGTCGCGCGGCGGTGTCAAATTGGCCCATGCGCTGGATGCGTTTCGAGTCGATCCACGCGACCGCGTTTGCCTTGACGTCGGCGCCTCGACAGGCGGCTTCACCCACGTCCTGCTCACGCGCGGAGCGGCACGCGTATACGCGGTCGATGTTGGCCAGCGCCAGCTGCACGCTTCCCTGAGCAACGATGCGCGCGTTGTTTCGCTGGAGAGGACCGATGCACGCGCGCTCACCACCGCGCTTATTCCGGAACCGCCCTCTCTCATTGTCTGCGACGTAAGTTTCATTGGCGCCGCCAAGGCGCTCGCAACACCCCTCTCGCTCGCAGCGCCCGAGTCCGATCTCGTCGTCCTCATCAAGCCGCAGTTTGAAGCGGGCCCACACAAGAACGCAGTGCTCACTGAGACTGCGGCGTACGGCGCGGCCCAGTTGGCGATTGACGGTCTAGAGGCCCTTGAAGGTTTCCACTTCGCCGCCGCCATCGACTCTCCTATCCGGGGCGGCGACGGCAATCTAGAACAGCTCGCGCATTTTCATCGCCCATAAGAATCGCCCCGACGTTTCCATCGGGGCGAAGTTCGTACGAGGGTTATTCTGAATTACTTGCCGCTGTAGTAGCCGTCTGGGCCGCCATCGAGATCGGAGTCGTCGTCCTTGTAGCCATCGTCGCCGCTATAGCCGTTGTCGGCATAACGATCGTCGTACGGCGGCTGCGCCTGGCCATAGTATGGGTCGTAGTTGCCCGAGACCTGGCCGCTGCACTGCGGTTGCTGATTGGCTGTCGAGTTGCCGATTGCCCCACCAACGAATGCGCCGACAACGGCGCCCAGCAGCGAGCCGTCGCCATGGTGTCTGCGGCCAGCAATGTTGTTGCCAGCGACCGCGCCGGCGATGCCGCCAATGGCTGCGCCGCCGAGCGTGCGATTGGTGTGGCTTTGCTGGCACTCTTGCGTCTGAGCGGCGTAAGCGTCGCCATAGGACCGGTATTGCTGAGCCGACGCAGGCTGAGCGAAAGCCGCCAACGCCAACGCTGAAACGGCTAAGAGAACTTGACCACGCATGACGAGCTCCTGTCTTTCACCCGACAGAGAAGCAAAGTGAACCTGAACAACGTATGAAGCGGGTAAATCGGTCAGTTCGAGGGCGTCCGCCGGGCGTAGGCGCGGCACACTCAGCGGCCACGCCTGAGGAGCAAACGCTTGAAATCACGGCGGTAGGCGGCCGTGGCGACGGATTGGCGCAGGGCGCGCGCGGCGTAATCTATGTGCCTTTTAGCCTGCCAGGCGAGCAGGTGCGCGCCCGTGTCGCCGGCGACCGCGCCGAAATCGTAGAGGTGTCCGCGCCGAGCGGCGCGCGTGTGGCGCCCGTGTGCCGGCATTTCGGCCGCTGCGGCGGCTGCCAACTGCAGCATTGGCGCGAGGCGGAGTACCTGGCGTGGAAGTGCGACAGCGTCGCCGACGCGCTCGCCAAGCGCGGCCTCGGCGGCGCGCGTGTGGATGACGCGATTGTCGCCTGGGGTACAGGGCGCCGCCGCGCCGCTTTTCACGCCGCGCGCGAAAACGGACGTGTGCGCATTGGGTTTGTCGAACGCGGCGGCGCACGGCTGACGCCGATCGCCGAGTGCCCGGTGCTCGCGCCAAAACTGGAAGCCGCGGCGCTGAAGCTCGCGCATCTCGCCGAGCTTGCCTTGCCGTCGCGCGGCGAGATCGCGCCTTCTTGCAAGCCACTGCCGAGGGCGAAGAGGTTCTGGCTCGACTTGCTCTGGCCGCCATTGGCGACTCGTCGCGTGTGATCGATCTTTTTTGCGGTATCGGCACCTTCGCGCTGCGCGCGGCTGAGCGCGCTGAAGTGCTGGCGGTGGAAAGCGACGCCGCCATGCTCGATGCGCTAAAGCGCGCGGCAGACGGCGCGGGTGGCGCCCTGAAACAAGTCACCACGCTGCGGCGCGATTTGCTGCGCACGCCGCTCTCCAGCCTTGAGATGAAGAAGTTCGACGCCGCCATCATCGATCCGCCGCGCTCCGGCGCGCGCCTGCAGGCCGAGCAGATCGCCCGCGCCCCGATCCGACGCGTCGCTTACATCTCTTGTGATGCGCCGACATTTGCACGCGACGTGAAGGTGCTGATCGACCACGGCTTCTCGCTCACGCGCGTGACGCCGGTCGATCAATTCCGCTGGAGTCCACACATCGAAATCGTCGGCGCGTTGGAGCGCTAGCGTCCAGCCCACACCCGCTCGAGCCAATCACGCGACGGTGCTTTTGCTTCCGGCTTGCACGCGCGCGACAAGAATAAGTGCCGCCCTCCGCGCGGCCGCAGGACCGGATCTCACCAAAGTCACCAATGCTATGAAGCCGATGGAGGAAGGCGCAGCTGCCATCACTCCGGGCTTCAACCTGCCTTCGCGCTACATCATCCACACCGCAGCGCCAGTATGGACCGCGCCAGGCGAGAAAAGTGCGAAGGTCGCCACATTGGCGCGGTGCTACACTGCATCGATCATGATGGCCGCCTCGCGCCAATTCACCTCAATCGCCTTTCCCTGCCTCGGCACCGGCAATTTCGGCTGGCCGCGCGATTTCGCCTGCGCCATCGCTGTCGCCGCGTGCGAAGATGCGCTCGCGAAGGCGCCGAGCATAACGCGTTTGGTATTTTGCTGCCTCACCGAAGCGGATGCAGAGCCGTACAGGGCGGCGTTGAGGTAGGGCGAACGGAGGCTTAGCGGACTCCAGGGGGCGCCGCCCTTTTGATATCCACCCTATTCAGCTACCATTTGACGAAGGCAGGCCGACCCGGACACGCCGCATTGGGAGGGGAAGTTGATGCGACTACTCGTCGTGCTGATCCTGGGCGGGATCATAGGCTGGATCGTTGGGAGCCTGTACCCGGCGCCGCAGGCTTGGCTCGCATGGATCAACAGGCCCGCGATCGAAGAGCATTTGAATCCTGGGGCGCAAGACCCCGCGACAACGCGGTCAACACCCGCGCCAACACCGGAGTCCTCTGCTCAACCGGCGCCGTCGTCGACGCCACCATCCGCTCAGTCGTCGCACCGCGGTCCTGTGGACGCGCAAACGCTCAATCAGTACCGCGCTTGGATTCACGAGGCACGCCAGACGCATCCCTACCCTGACAGCGAAGATCGGATGTATGCGCTGATGATGTGCGAATCGAGAGGTCAGGCGACCCTGGTAAATCCGGCCGGACCGTATTCGGGGCTGTTTCAATACAGTTCCGCGACCTGGCGAGGCGCTTGGAATACCTATCGTGACCAAAGCATCCTCGATCCCAGAGCGCAAATCTTCGCGACTGCGCTGGCGTTTCAACGACACATGCAGGGACAGTGGGGTTGTTAGGGGCGCGAGCGCTGCACCGAATTTAGCGCGATCGTCGTCTCGCCGCCCGCGCTATAGCGCTTCCAAGAAGCGCATCGGCTCGCCGATCGAGGGCGTCACGAGTTGTCCGTCGGCCATGACGACATTGCCTCGGATGATCGTAGCCATCGGCCAACCTTTTGCCTCGAAGCCGTCGAAGGGTGTCCAGCCGGCGCGTGTCGCCTGGTCTGCGTTGCGGATCGTGCGGCGCGCTTTGAGATCCACGAGCGTGAAATCCGCATCGTACCCCAGCGCGATGCGGCCCTTGTTGGCGATCCCAAAAACCCGATTAGGCCCGTGACTGGTCAGATCGACGAAACGCGCCAAGGAGAGCCGCCCTTCCGCCACATGCGTGAGCATCACGGGCACGAGAGTTTGCACGCCAGGCATCCCCGACGGCGATTTGGGGTAAGGCTGCTCCTTTTCCGCGCGGGTGTGAGGCGCATGGTCGGTGCCGATCACATCGACGACGCCTTGCGAAATGCCGAACGACCAGAGTGACGCCATATCCGCCGCATAGCGGATTGGCGGGTTCATTTGCGCGAAGCCCTTCAGACGTTCGTAAATCTGCGGACCGGCGAACGTCAGGAATTGCGGCGTCGTCTCTACCGTGGCGACATCCTTGGCTGTCGCCAGAAATTCCATCTCAGTTGCCGAAGAAACGTGCAGGACATGTACGCGCTTGCCGTACGTGCGCGCCGCCATCACCAGGCGCTTCACCGCCATCAGAGCGGCCTGGTCATCCCGCACTTCGGGATGGCTAGTCCAGTCTCCCTCGCGGGCCAGCGGTTTTCGTTCATTGAGACGCGCCTCGTCCTCGGCATGAAAAGCAGCACGGCGGCGGATGTTCTTCAGGACGCGGTTGAGACCCTCGTCATCGCCGATCAGAAGTGTGCCAGTTGAGGAGCCCATGAACGTCTTCACGCCGCAGCATCCTGGCGCCCGCTCCAGCTCCCCAAGCTGATCCGCGTTCTCGTGCGTGGCGCCGACATAGAATGCGTGATCCACGTGTGCGCGGCCTTTGGCGCGCTTTAGCTTGTCGTTCAGCGCATCGAGATTTGTCGTCGGCGGCGCGGTGTTCGGCATTTCAAACACGGCGGTAACGCCGCCCAATGCGGCGGCGCGTGTGCCTGTTTCCAGGTCTTCCTTGTGCTCGTTACCCGGCTCGCGGAAATGCACCTGCGTGTCGATGACGCCAGGCAGCACGTGCAGTCCCTTTGCTTCGACAACAGCGTCCGCCGATGCGCGCGATAGATCCCCAAGCACCGCGATGCGTCCGCCTGAGACACCGACATCAGCGAGCCCCTCACCGGCATGATTGACGACGGTTCCGCCGCGAATGATCAGATCGAAACCGCTCAACGCAAGCCTCCGGCGCGCAACAATTCAAGCGCGGCGGCCTCCACCGCGTCAGTGCTGACATCCTCCATCGCGCGCGCGCCGTCCAGTGCGGAAACCTCCGCAAAGCTGCGCCCCCGCACCGCGCGGGTGCGAGGGCCATGCGGCGCGCGGACGCGCTCGTCTGTTGGACCAAAAATCGCCAGCGTCGGCGCCCCGGCGGCGGCCGCGATATGGGTCAACGCATTGTCGTTGCCGATACAAAGCGTGGCGCGCTCCATCAAGGCTGCGGCGGCGAGCAGGTCCAGGTTTCGATCCAAATTCAGCGCTGCGATGCCGTCCGCATCCAAGCTCGACTGGATGGCGTTGAGCGTATTGCCGTCGCGCGCAGCAGCGCCGAGCAGGACCACGCGGGCATTTGCCAGCGGCCCATCGTGCAAACGACGGGCGACGGCAGCGAAACGCTCAACATGCCATTTCTTCTCCGGCGAAACACCACCTGGCGCGATCACCAACATCGATGTCGCATCGGCGGCGATTGCGGTGGCGGCACTGCGCGCTTTGTCATCGAGCCACAGAACCGGCGCTAGGCTGCGCTCTGAGCCAAACGCCTGGGCCCACGCTTCGGTGCGATGCTGCACAACCGCGCCAGGCTGCAGAGCGATGCGCCGTTTCGCGGTGACGCGCCCAAGCAGGCCACCGCGTCCGTCAATCGCCATGTCAAATGCATTGGCCCCAAGCCGCAGCCAAAGCGCGCCGGACGAAGCAAGGCTCGCGTCCGCGGCAATACTTTCTTCCAATCCAGGGGCGGCGCGGAACAGCGGCAAAGCCTCGGGCGCGGCGATCACCGTGACGCTATCGCGGTCGCCAACCGAATGCGCCAATGCGCCGGTCGCCAGGACGGTTTCGCCAAGGTCGGCGGGCGCGAGGAAAAGAATGGAAGCCACGCGGCGCCATAGGCGGCATAAACGTAAATGCCAAGTCAACGAAGCGCTTGTGGGGCGGCGGCGGACAGCCCAACTGAGCGCCATGAGCTTGTTCCATCTCGACCGCCGACTGATCCGGGTCTCCGGACCGGATCGCGTGAGCTTCCTGCAAAATCTGCTGACGCAGGACGTCGAGGGTCTTGCCAGCGTCCGCTACGGCGCGTTGCTGAATGCGCAAGGCAAGGTCAGCGTCGATATGCTGATCTGGTCGATGAATGACGCCTTCATTCTTGAGACTGACCTGCGCTTTGGCGACGACCTGCTGCGCCGGCTCGGTCTCTACACCCTTCGCGCACAGGTTAGTGTGGAAGAAGTCCGGGATCTTGGCGCCGTATTCTCCGAGCAGTTGTTTGATGGCGCACTGGCCGACCCACGCATGCCGGAGGGCGCGCTCGGCTATCGCAAGCTCGCGCCGCGCGACGAAGCGCTGAAAGTTCAAAACGGCGATGTTATTCTGCGCGCGCTCACGGTTCAGCAAGGCGTTCCAAATCTCGCCGAGGATGCGAAGCCGGAAGAAATATTTGCTGGCGAAGCCTTGCTAGACGAGTTGAACGGCGTCGACTTCCAGAAAGGCTGTTTTGTCGGCCAGGAAAATGTCAGCAGAATGAAGCGGCGCGCGACAACGCGGAAGAAATTTTGCCGCATCGCGTACGAAGGCGCCGCCTTGGAGTATGGCGCCGCGATCAATGCCGGGGATGCTGACATCGGCGCCGTTCGGAGCGCCACCGGTAACAGAGCCATCGCGCTCCTGCGGCTCGATCGCGCCATGGAGGCCTCTGAAAGGGGCGTGACACTCACCGCCGGCGGCCGCGAAATTCGCCTCGATCCACCGTCGTGGCTCATCTTGCCGTCGCGCGAAGGGGCTTGACCTTGGCGTCTCCTCCAGAGCCTCGGATTGACGCCCACTCCCCCCGGGTTTAAGCGCCGAAGAGACCTTTAGGACTGGGACCTCGAAGCTTTGACCGTCGTCATTTCCGCAACCGGCCTCTATCACCCGCCGGAAAGAATAACCAACGCCGAGCTCGTTGCTTCGTACAATGCGTACGTCGAACGGTTCAACACCGAGAACGCCGCGCAGATCGCCTCCGGCGAAGCGCAAGCGCTGCTGCCGTCGAGCGTTGAATTCATCGAAAAGGCTTCCGGCATCAAAGCGCGATATGTGCTTGAGAAAAAGAGCTCGCTCAACGTCGACCGTATGGTGCCGGACATTCCGGAGCGCCCGAACGAAGCGCTGTCGATCCAGGCCGAAATGGCGGTGAACGCCGCCAAACAAGCGCTTGAGAAAGCGGAACGCGATCCCAGCGACGTCGATGCGGTGATCTGTTCGTGTTCGAGCTTGCAGCGGCCCTACCCAGCGGTGGGTATCGAAATTCAAGACGCGCTCGGAACGAACGGCTTTGCATACGACATGAATGTCGCCTGCTCCTCGGCAACCTTTGCGATGCAGAACGCCTACGACATGGTACGCGCAGGGCATGCGCGATCGGCGTTGGTGGTGAATCCAGAACTCTGTACCGGCCATCTCAACTTCCGCGATCGCGAAACGCACTTCATATTTGGCGATGCGGCGGTCGCCATTCTGATCGAAAAGGCCGAAATGGCGCCGTCTGGATCGTGGGCGATCCTCGGCACTCGGTGCATCACCAAATTTTCCAACAACATTCGTAACAATTTTGGTTTCCTGAACCGCGCCGATCCATCAGGCATCGGCAAGCCGGACAAGTTGATCACGCAGCAAGGCCGCAAGGTGTTCAAGGAAGTGGTGCCGCTGGTGTCGGAAATGATCCTGCAGCACATGGCGGAGCTAGACTTGAAGCCATCCGACATGCGTCGCTTGTGGTTGCATCAGGCCAATTCCAACATGAACCGGCTCATCGCCGAACGCGTGCTGGGTCACGAAGCCAGCGAAGACGAAAGCCCCACCGTGCTCGACGAATACGGCAACACCGCCGGCGCGGGCTCGATCATTGCCTTCCACAATCACTCAAGCGACCTGAAGGCCGGCGATAAAGGCCTCATCTGCTCGTTCGGCGCCGGCTACAGCGCGGGATCGATCTTCGTGCAGAAGGCGGCTTAATCTCCTCTAATGGCCAGTTAGGCCGCCAGGGCGTGCGCGTAGCAGCTTGAAGCGAGAAAATCCCAGGTCCTGAAGGGTGTCCAAGTCGAAGTCGACCATGCCATCCAGGGCACGCGGCTTCAGATTTTGCGAACAGTTGAAATAGCCCTCGCCTGTCTTGTTGATCTTGGAAATCGAGACGTAACAAATCTTTGACGGACAGGTCAGCGCGCAGCCCGCATTCGCAAAAAGAGTAATCCGCTCCTTGGAGGGCGCCGAACGCAAGAAGTTCTCGTCTTGATTGAGCTCCATCGGCAACACGACTGTGTCGTACAAGTCCAGAGCCGCGGTAATCCGATTGTAGCTTCGCAGATTTTTGATGACGCTTGCTTCTATGCGATACAGCGGAAAATCTTCCCGTACCCAGCGCGCGAGATCGTCGTTGGTGATGATGACCGCGTTTTTCTCGCGATGATACTTACCGAGAAAAGGCGTCGCCGCCTCATATTCATCGCGTGTCACAAAATGGTTCGACAACGGCAACCGCACACCGATGCCGGCGCCGTAAAGCGCCTCAACGTCATTTTCGCTGAGTTCCGGCGCCTGAAAGATACGGCCGCCATAAAGGGTCGACTCTTCGACAAAGCCGAAGACGCTATCGACGTCCTCCAGCGGCACCCGAAAATGCCCGCTCAAGAACGGCAGAATCGGCATTTCTTGAGGCTTACCGCGGCCTGAGATTGTAAAACGCATCATGTCCCTTGGGGACATCAACGAGGACAAACAGCAGCGCAGTATTGATTTGGATCAAACTTGAGCGCCGCGGGAGCACTGCAACCAAAGTCGCAGGCTCCGCAGCGGCACTTCAGTTCATCCCATCCCAGCCGCATTGATGGCCGCGGTTTTGGGTTTCGAGCCAAGTCATCAGCGGCTGGAAGTAATGCACCATGGATGAGCCATCCATTTGGCGCGTGCCGGTGAAGGCTTCGAGCGCGTCTGGCCACGGATGCGAGCGGCCCATTTCCAGCATCTGGTTGAAGCGCTGACCGACGGCGGTGTTCCCGTACACGGTGCAGCGGTTCAGCGCGCCTTGCCAACCGGCCTGGCGGCACGCGGCTTCGTAGAACTGGAATTGCAGCACCCGCGCCAGGAAGTACCGCAGGTACGGGACGTTGTTGGCGACGTGATACTTGGCGCCTGGATCGAAAGCATCAGCAGGGCGCGGGCCACCGGGCGGCACAATCCCCTGGTAGTGCTGACGGATTTGCCACCACGACGTGTTGTAATCCGCGGGCTGGATTTGCCCGCGGAATACGCGCCAGCGCCATTGATCGACGCTAATCGCGAACGGCAAGAAGGCGATTTTGTCCAGCGCTTGGCGCATGAGCAGCGCCGTGTCGGCTGACGCCGGCGGGATTTGATTGCGGCGCAGAATGCCGATTTGCGCGAGATAGTCCGGCGTCGTGTTCAGCGCAATGAAATCGCCGATGGCTTCATGGAAGCCGTCGTGCGCGCCGTCTTGGAACAGGAACGGCTGATGCTGATAGGCGCGCTGATAGTAATTGTGTCCCATCTCGTGGTGGATGGTTTGGAAATCGTCGGCATTGATCGCCATGCACATTTTTACGCGCACGTCGTTGGTCGCATCGAGGTCCCATGCGGAGGCGTGACACACGACGTCACGATCGCGCGGTCGCACCAGCATGGAACGCTCCCAGAACGTGTCGGGCAGCGGCGCAAGGCCAAGTGAAGTGTAGAAACGTTCGCCGGTGCGCGCCATGCGCGTGGCGTCGTAATGCTGTTGCTGGAGCAGGTTGGTGAGGTTGTAGCCGCCGCGCGTTGTTGGACCAACGATGTCTGCGATGTTGCCCCATTCCTGCGCCCACATATTACCGAGCAGGTCCGCGCGGATCGGGCCAGTCGCGGGCTGAACGGCGTCGCCGTAGCGCGCGTTCAGCCGCGTGCGCACGTAGCAATGCAGCTGCTCGTAGAAGGGTTGCATCTGGCCCCAGAGGCGCTCGACTTCGTGCTCCATCTGATCCGGCGGCATGTCGTAGTTTGAGAGCCAATAATCGCCGACGTTTGGGTAGCCGAGCTCACGCGCGCCTTCGTTGGAGATCGAGACCATGCGCGCGTAGTCCTGCGCCATCGGGCGGGAGATGTTGTGCCACTTGGTCCACATCTCCTGCGTGCGCGCGGGATTGCGCTCGGTGACCATAAGCTCTTCCAGCTGATCAAGCGTGCGCTGTTGGCCCTGATAGTCGACGCGGCTGGTCGAATAGAGCGACGACATGTGGTGATGTAGGTCGAATAGACCCAGCCAATGTGATTTTCATATTCGGACCGACCGGCGAGTTCGCGCTCAGCGTCGGCCACGAATTGCTGCGCCTCCGCCACCGTGGGCGCGGCCTGCGCGGTGGGCGCAGGCGCGGTTGTTGTCGTTGGCGCCGTAGTCGCGCACGCCGCAAACGCTGCAATGGCGATCCACGACACTGCGGTTTTCAATAGCGGTTTCGCGAACATGATGGTCCCCTATCGTTTCTGCACCGCTTAGTGGCGCGTTTCCCTAATTACAAACCTTCGGCAGCCAGCCACTCAATGCCGTCCGCCGACATCATAAACACGGCAGCTTGCTGCGGCTTGGCGCCGATGGCAGCGAAGAAGCGCTGCGCCACTTCGTTCTTGACCCCGGTTGTGATGGCAAGCTCGCGCGCGCCAAGCTGACGGGCGCGGCGGGCGACCTCCGACATCATTCTGCGCGCCAGACCGCCACGGCGATGCTCCGGCACAACATAGAGATCACACAACACGACACTCGGACAAGCGCGGCGAATGTCGTAGCCCTTGGTAATGATGGCATGAGCGGCCAGCGGGGCATTGGGACGCTCCTGGGCCACCCAGGCTTCGAACATGGCGTTTTGACCAAAACCGCTTTGGCGAATGCGCTCGGCGTCGAGGACGCTCATGACATCCTCCTCCACGGCCGCTTGTGCCGAGAGACGCGCTATCGCGTCGGCGTCGCGCTGGACAGCGCGCCGGATGATGAGCCTTTTGTCCATGCCCAGCACTGAGTAAGGCGCATGCGGCGCGGCTTCGCAAGCGAAAGCGGATTAGCTGTGGTCCATCCAAGGACCAATCGGACGATCTTCGTGGTCTTGCCAGGCCGTCCCAGGCGAACGCCGCGAAACGTAAGCACCAACGAGGGTCAGTCCGACGACGATACCCACGACAACCAAAAACCAGAAAAACATCGCGTGTTCCTCCGGCGGCTTACAAAGCGAACCGCACAGGCGCGCTCCCCGCTCCCCTTATGTGGGGGTTCTTAGCAGAAAAAGCAGGGCCGCCCGGCGAGCATGCGCCTACCGCGTGCAGTTCCGGCTGCGCAGCATCCCTTGGGGGCGCTTAGTAAAGGTCGGCGCTGACCTCGGCGCGGCGGCCCATGACCGCTTCCGGACCGGTCTGCTCGACGTGGCCATTATGAATTTTGTCACCGGGCGCGCCCAATCCGATCAGCGCCGTGCGGATGCGGTCTTGGCGGCGATGCACTTGCGCGGCAGCGTCGGCAGGACTTTGGCCAGGATCAGCGGCGGCGTCGATCGTGATGCCGCGCAACGAACCGCCAGCGGTTTCGCAGGACCGCACGAGGCTCATCAAGTCGTTGAGCAACGGCATCGCCGTCGGCTGCGCGCTTTGCACTTCTTCGGTGAAGTAAATGGTGACGTGCGCGGTGGCACACTCGGGACGCGGCGACGGGCCTGAGGGCGTCGCAGCAGCGGGAGTTGGCGCCGAAGGCACGCTCTGCATGGTGGTGCAGGCCCCGCAAACGAGAACGGCCGAAGCCACTAGTGCGCGCAAAGCCGCTGACGTCATGTCGTCCTCCTGGAATCCCCGGCGCTCATATGGCCGACCGGCGCGGGGGCCGTAAAGCCAAACCCGCGCGGACAGCGAACTTGCTTACCAGCGCGGCTCGGCGGCCATAGTCTGGCGCCGTGACTCGCGCCCCTGCACCGAAATCCACAGCGCCTCGCGCCTGGCAGCGCATGCTGTCTGGCCGGCGGCTCGACCTGCTCGACCCCTCGCCGCTGGACATCGAGATTGAGGATATCGCCCACGGACTGGCGCGGGTGGCGCGCTGGAACGGCCAGACGGTGGGCGCGCACGCGTTTTCGGTGGCGCAGCATTCACTGGTGGTTGAGGAAATCTGCCGCAAGCTCGCGCCCGATTGGGACAAGCGCAAGCGCCTGATGGCGCTGCTGCACGACGCTCCCGAATATGTCATTGGCGACATGATCAGCCCGTTCAAGGCGGCGCTCGGGCTCGATTACAAGGCGTTCGAGGCGAAGCTGGAGGCCGCCATCCACGTGCGGTTCGGGCTAGCGCCCCATCCGACCCCTGCTGTGAAGGGCGTCATCAAACGGGCCGACCTGATCTGCGCATATTTTGAAGCCGTGCAGCTCGCGGGTTTCTCGGAAACCGAAGCCAAGCGCTTTTTCGGTGCGCCACCCCGCGGCATAGCCTTGCGTCTGCGGCCGATCGCGACGGGCGATGTTGAAGAAGGCTTCGTCAAACGCTTCCGGTCGCTGATCGATCCGGCGTAAACGTGGGGCCCATGTCAATCATTGTATGTCCCCTCTCACGCGCGCCCGAGATCGCACGGGATAAGAAGCCGTCGCGGGTGGTGAGCCTCCTTGATCCCGCATCGCGGTTTCCAATGCTGGACGGTTACGGAAGTGAGCGTCACCTCTGTGTCGAAGTTCACGACATCAACGAGGAAGCCGATGGCATGGACGCTTGCTGCGACGAGCGCATGCGCCGCATCATTGCTTTCGTATCAGAATGGGACCGCCGCGATCCCTTGCTGATCCACTGTTATGCCGGAATTTCGCGTTCAACGGCGACCGCCTACATCGCCGCCTGCATCCACAATCCAGAAACGGACGAGCACGATATTGCGCGCGCCCTGCGATCAGCTTCCGCCGCGGCGTGGCCAAACCGTCGTTTCGTGGCGCTGGCCGACGCCGAACTGGGCCGGCGTGGACGCATGAGCCAAGCCATCGCGGCCATCGGCGACGGGCACAATTGGTACGATATCGGCGAGAATGAGCCGTTTGAATTGCCGTCGCGCT
>JACQAC010000060.1 GCA_016195245.1 Pseudomonadota bacterium | reverse complement strand
AATGTGTGCCGCGCCTCTATCGAATATTTCCGTGAGCAGCAGAACGGTTCGTATGTGCTCTTCACCTCAACCTCGGGGCTGATCGGCAATATCGGGCAAGCGAACTACGCGGCGGCGAAGCTGGGTGTAATGGGCCTGTCGCGGGTTGTCGCGATGGAGGGGCAATCGAAGAATGTGCGCTCCAACATTATAGCGCCGTTCGCCTGGACGCGGATGATTGCCTCGATCCCGGTGAAGGATGAAGCCTCGCAGAAGCGCGTCGAGCGGTTCCAGCGCACGATGCGCGCCGACCAAGTGGCGCAGTTGGCGGTGGCGCTGTGCGCGGACGGCGCGAAGGATACCAGCGGCCAAATCTTCTGCGTACGCGGCAATGAGGTGTTTCTGTTCAACCAGCCACGGCCGGTGCGTGGGATGGCAAAGCTTGAAGGCTGGGATCCGTCGAGCTTGATCGAACACGCCCTGCCCGCCATGCGCGCGAACTATACCGACCTTGGCGCGTCGATGAATGTGTTCCCGTGGGATCCGGTGTGATGCGGGCGCTGCTGTTGACGTTGGCGCTGGCGGCATGCGTGACCACGCCGCCAGGAACGCCGGCTGCGCATCTTTCCGGCACCACTTGGACGATGGACGATCCGGCCTCCTCGCCGCATTCGCCGACAATCGCCTTCCTTGACGCCCGCGCTTACGGCTTCGATGGATGCAATTCCTGGTTCGCTTCAGTTGAGCAGAGCGGCGACGAGCTGCGCTTCGAGCGCATCGGCACGACGCGGCGCGCATGCGAAGCTGCGCCCGCGCGAGCGGCCTCGCGGCGCTTCCTGGATGCGCTCGCCGCGACGCGATACGGCCACTACGTTCAAGACACGCTGGTGTTGCTGGACGAGCGGCAACACCAGCTGGCGCGGTTCAACAGCGACGCTTCACCGCCTTCACAGTAATTGCTTACGGCGTGGACGTTGCCGTCGTTGTCGCTGCCGCGGTCGTCGGGATGCTCGCGAGCAAACACTGGTCGCCCGAACCCTGAGCGCAATTGACGATCGTCGATGTCGTGGCGCCGGGCGCAAAGAAGATCAGCCAATGCTCATGCGGATCTGACCGAACGGTCGTCAGCTGGGGACCGCACTGGATCGAAAACACCAACTCGCCTGCGTGGCCCGCGTAAGGGGGCACGGCGTTGGCGGGAACGATACCCTTGGACTCCGTGCGCCGCACCGAGCCGCATGCTGGCATTGTTTCCGGATGTGCGCTGAGCTGCTGCCAAGCAGTGACCGGTTGCATCTCCAAGGCTTGCGCTTGAATCTGCTCCATCAAGCCTTGTGGCGCTGTCGCGGTGGCTGTGTCGGAAGATGGCGCGGTGCTGGATTGGCCGCACGCTGCGAGCGCCAACAATGCGGTCGCGGCGATGATCTTCAGTTTCATGGGTGTGCCTCCCTCGTCCCTTGTTCCACTCCTCGCACCGGCCCGCGTCAAGCATTGCGTGACGGCTATGCACGATTGCGGGGCTTTTCCCGAGGCGTATGGGGCGCCACATGATGCGCAACGAGGGAATGCATGATCGAGAAACGTCCATTCGACAGCCTGGGTCAGTTCGACGCCGATTGGCTTGCGGCCCGCTATCACTTCTCATTCTCGGGTTATCACGATCCCACGCGTGTGCATTGGGGCGCGCTGCGCGTGTGGAATGACGACACCATTCAGCCAAAGACCGGATTTCCGCCTCACCCGCACGCCGACATGGAGATCATCACCTACGTCCGGACTGGCGCCATCACGCACCAAGACTCGATGGGCAACAAGGGCCGCACTGAAGCCGGCGACGTGCAAGTTATGAGCGCCGGTTCTGGCGTGACGCATGCGGAGTACAATCTCGAAGATGAAGCGACGACGCTTTATCAGATTTGGATTTTGCCGAAGTCGCATGGCGGCAAGCCGTACTGGGGCGCGGCGAAATTTCCGAAGGCCGATCGCGCGGGCTCGCTGGTGACGCTGGCGTCGGGCTTTGAAGCAGATCAAGCGCGAGGCGCGCTGCCGATCCGGCAGGACGCGCGCATCCTCGCAGCGACTCTGCAGCCGGGACAGGACGTGACCTACACACTGGACGCTGGGCGACACGCTTACCTCGCGGTTGCGAAGGGCAAGGCAAGCGTCAACGGCGTCGACCTCGGACCGCGCGATGGCGCCGCGATCCGCGACGAAACCACGATCAGGGTCTCGGCAAGTGATGACGCGGAGATCGTACTCGTTGATGCGCCATGAACTTGGACACAACGTCATCTTAGTAAGTTGACAGGCAGCCCCGCCCGGGCGCCACGTTTCGTTCAGATACCTCCAGAAACGCGCGCCAATCGATTGAGATCTTGAAAAATTTACCACCTATTTGGGGTTGGCGCCGTTCCTAGGGGTGAATCCTTGGGGTGGGACGATGACGGCGCTTACTGACATCCACGTGCTGATGGTCGACGACAACGCGCCGATGCGCCAACTCGTTCGCGCCCTGGCTCGCGCAGGCGGCATCATCAATTTCACCGAAACCGAAACCGCGGCCGACGCGCTTAGAATTCTGCGGGCGGCCCCCGTGGATTTGGTGATCGTCGATTGGATGATGCGCCCGATGGATGGGCTGACCTTCACCCGCACGATCCGGCACGACAGCACAAGCCCAAGCCCGTTCGTGCCAATTCTCATGCTCACGGCGCACACGGAGATCTCACGCGTTGCCGCGGCGCGCGACGCCGGCGTAACGGGTTTCCTCAAGAAACCAATTAGCACTCAGCTCTTGTTCGATCGCATCGGCAATGCGCTCACGGACGCCCGTCAGTTTATCCGCGCCGGTACTTTCTCAGGTCCAGATCGGCGGCACGGACACGCCAATTGGTACCGAGGCCCCCTCCGCCGCGCGGACGACACCGGTCAAGCCAACACCTTCGACGTCGACGATCTGCGCGCTAGCGCCTGACTGTTGCGCTCACTTGCGCGTTGAGCCCCCTCGTTCTCTAGTGAGGACGCAAGTGGGACCCATCCATGATCCGAATGATTGCTCTGGCGTTCATGATGTTGCCATTGGCCTCGTGCCTGGCAAGCACAGCGGTTGGCGTGGCAGGTGCGGCGACAAGCGCGGCAATTCACGTCACCGGCGCCGCTGTCAGCACCACCGTCAGAACAACCGGCGCGGTGGTTGGCGTGGTCACGCCTCATCATCGCACCAAAGACCCCGAACATCACGACTGATTGCCTCGTGACACGATCGTGAATAGCGCAACGCAGCATTCAGCGACATAGTGCGCACGGTTGTTGGGGAGCGCTTCATGCGTCTTGCATTCGTTGCCGCAGGTTTAGCGGCGTTGGCCTTCGCGCAAGCGGCTTCAGCTGGCCAGGTTGCGATCGCACCTGTTGCATTCGCGCCGGCCTTCCAGGCGACGGTCGAAAGAGATATCGGCTCGTCACAGGGGGATGTCCTGCGGAACCGCGTGTCGGCGGCGATTGGCGATGCGCTGGCGCGGCGCGGCGTCGTTGCCTCATCGGATGCACCGGTGACCATTGAAGCCGACATCGTCAACGCCGTACCCAACCGCGTGCCGATCCAACGTCTGCGCTCACATTACATGCTTGACCCGGGCCGCTCGGTCCAACTCGGCGGCGCCGAGCTGCACGCTGTGTTGCGCGCTTCTAACGGCGCTGTGCTGAGCGAAGTTGTTTACAGCCGTTACGACGAACGATTTGCGGATTTGCTCGGACCGCCAGCCATGTGGACCTCAGCGACGCACACCATCAATCAATTCGCGGAACGAGTCGCCGACGCTTACGTGGCCCAAACAGCTGCGCATTAGTCGGCCGCTAGGGCGGGCCTGCCCGTTCATACCCGACCCGCCCTAGCCTTCGCGCCTTTGAGGCGCGTCTAGCGAAGACCCAGCAGTTTATGCGTCTGCAAGCTCAGCCGCCATTGCGGATGACGCATGCAGTAGTCGACGGCGGCGCGCGTGTTGTCATCGCGCTGCGGACCGTCCATCGGCTGTAGGAAGAAATTCGAAAAGTTGGCGTGCGCATAGCGCTCGGGCCCGGCGTCAGCCTGTGGGAAAACCAGTTTTAGCTCATCCCCGCTTTGCTGAACGAAATCAGCGTTGGCCTTGGGACTGACACAAATCCAGTCGATGCCGCGCGGCGCGGCGAGCGTGCCGTTAGTCTCGACTGCGATCTCAAAGCCTCGGGCATGCAACGCGTCAATCAACGGCGCATCAAGCTGCAAGAGGGGTTCGCCGCCGGTGCAAACAACGTAGGGCGCGCCGCCGCCGGACCAATGTGCAAACGCGACATCCGCAAGCGCGTCTGCGCGCTCGAACTTGCCGCCGCCATCGCCGTCCGTGCCAACAAATTGAGTGTCACAAAATTGGCAGACAGCACTCGCACGATCCTGCTCGCGGCCGCTCCACAGATTGCAGCCGGCGAAACGCAGGAAAACCGCAGGACGTCCGGTGCGGGCGCCTTCGCCTTGCAGCGTGAAGAAGATTTCTTTGACGCTGTAAGTCACGCGGGCGCGTCCTCACGCCATTGCCGCCAACCCCTTGCCCGCAAGTCGCAGGCGGCACAGACGCCGCATCCGTAACCCCAGTCGTGGCGGTGAACCCGGTCGCCTTTGTAGCACGTGTGGGAATGCTCAACGATCGCCGACACCAAGGGATCGCCGCCGAGGTCGTGCGCCAGCGCCCAGGTTTGGCCCTTGGTCAGGTGCATGAGCGGCGTTTCGATCTGCATCGGCGCATCCAAGCCGAGCCCGAGCGTGCGTTGCATGGCGTCGATGGTCTCGCGGCGGCAGTCGGGGTAGCCAGAAAAATCCGTCTCGCACATGCCGCCAACCAGCGTCGTGATACCTCGCCGGTAGGCATGGGCGGCAGCGACGGTGAAGAACACGAGGTTTCGTGCGGGCACGAAGGTTGGCGGCAGGCCATTGTTGGCCCACTCAACCGCCCGTTCCGACGTCAGCGCGCTTTCAGCCAAGGCGCCGTAGCCGGAAAGATCCACCACTGTGTCGCCGCCTAGCTCACGGCCGCTGACCTCGGCGATTTGTTCAAGGAGCACCGGACGCTGCTCAAGCTCGATGGCGTGGCGCTGGCCGTAGGCGAAGCCAATGGTCCCTGCTATAGCAAACGAGGACAGGCAGGGACGCGGGGGGACTCCGTATCTTTAGCCGATGTCGAGTTCTGCGCGGGACGCCCAATCAGAAGGCGGCCAGGGCACTGGGAGGACGACAATGAGCAGCAAGAAATTGGGTTGGAAGATTCTGCTATCCGGCGCGTCGCTGGCGGCAATGGGTGCGCTGAGCAGCCCGGCATTCGCGCAGAATAATACTGGCGCGGCAGCTTCGGACCAGAATTCCGACGAAATCATCGTCACGGCCACCGGACGTGCGGCGGCGCTGCAAGACGTCCCGGTTGCGGTGACGGCCATCGGCGCGGGCCAGGTTGAAAACAGCGGCGCGCACGACTTGCGCGACCTGACGCAGCTCGCCCCCTCCTTCCAGATGGGCTCGGGCCAGTCCAACTCCTCCGGCACGATCGCCCGCGTCCGCGGCATCGGCACCGGCTCCGATAACCCAGGCTTCGAGAAATCCTGCGCGGCCCGCAAGGCACGCTGTTCGGCCGCAACACCTCGTCGGGCGCGATCAACGTCGTCACCGCAGGGCCGGACTTCTCACCGGGCGTGTCGATGGACCTCATCCACGGCGGCCTGAACCAAAACGGCGCGCGTGGCATGGTCAACGTGCCGATGACGGATTCACTCGCCCTCCGCCTCGACGCCTCGGTGCGGACCGCAACATGACCGTCACGCCGGGCCGCGGCTACGGCGAGCGCACTCTGGAGCACGGCATCTCGGCCCAACTGGATTGGGACCTCGGTTTCGGTCACCTGACGTCGATCACCGCCGATCGCAGCTGGCGATCAGTGCGCAATCAGGACATCGACTTCAACAAGATCGATATCTCCTATCGTGATGGATTGCGTGTTGGCTTCCAGAACTTCTCGGAAGAACTGCGCCTCCAGGGCGATGCAGGTCCGTTGAACTGGCTGGTCGGCGCCTATTATGGTGACGAAAAGCTACGTCAGACCGACACGATCCGGGTTGGCACCCAAGTCAACTTCTACACGAGCTTCGCGGTGTTGGGCGGCACGGCTGCTCTGCCGGGCGGCGGCGGTGAACTTTACAACTTCACGCCCGCCAACTCGATCTATCAGTGGGCGGTCGGCGCGCTCCCAGGCCCGCTGCAACCGGCGGCGATCGCGGCAGTGAACAGCATCGGCGGCGGCTACCTCACGCCAAACTCGACCGGCCAAGGGCAGCAAGCTGACAACTGGAACGTCCAAACGCGGAACTGGGCGGTGTTTACGCACGACGAGTTCAACATCACGGATCGTCTGCAGCTCACCGTGGGTGCCCGCTACAACAGCGAGACGAAGGATCTCGGCGCGGACCTGAACGCCACCGGCAATTCTTGCGCTTCGCTGCACGCCATGGAAAACGCGACGATCGGGAAGTTTGGTTCGCCGACAACCGGGGTCGTCACCTTCCTCGACACGATCTCGGGCGGCGCGCTGTCAAGCACCCAAAACCTCGCTTGCAACCCGGCGGTCAACACGATCTCGAACGGGCTCTGGTCGGGCAGCTCGGATGAGAGCTTCTGGACCTATATGGCGTCGCTCTCGTACCACCTGAACGACAGCACGATGGTCTATGCCGGCTACTCGCGCGGCTATAAGGCGGGCGGCTACAACGTCGATCGCTCGGGCTTCTCGGTGCTGCCGAGCACCATCAACCCGGCCGACCTCAACACTGGACAACTGCACTTCGATCCGGAGTTCACGAACTCCTACGAAATCGGCTTCCGGTCATCGCCGTTTGGCCGTGGATCGACGTTCAACGTCACCGGGTTCTATGAGCAGATCAACGACTATCAGCTGAACGCCTTCAACGGCTTCAACTTCCTGACCCATAACGTGCCGAGAGTGATTTCGGATGGCGTGGAAGTCGAAGCCTCGATGCGGCCGATGGAAGGTCTGTCGCTAAGTGCGGGCGTTACCTACAACGACGCGCACTATGACAGCACAGTTCGCTTCAGTCCGCTCACCGCCCCGCTGGGCGCCGCGGACCCGAACGCGGTGTTCGCCGGCGAAACGCTCTCGTTCGCGCCGAAGTACGTGGTCACCGGCGGCATCACTTACGAACTGCCGCTGGGCTCGAACTACCACGCGATGTTCTACTTGGATGGCCGCTACAACACCGAGTACCGGACCCAAACGCTCAATCGCGAGCCGACTGGCCGGACCGACAACGGCGCCTACGCGATCTTCAACGCCCGCGTCGGCGTTGGCCCGCGCAACGACAATTGGTCGGTGGAGTTCTGGGCGCGCAACCTGACGGACGAGTTCTATTACATCGGCGCCTTCTCGCCGCCGCTGCAAAACTCCTACGTCATTTACCCAAGCGAACCGCGCACGGTTGGCTTCGAGCTACGCGGCCACTGGTAAGAGCTAAACTAGGGGAATGTGAAACGGCCGGAGCGAAAGCTCCGGCCGTTTTGCTTTGTGGCGATGTGTGTTGACGAAGAAAGCGGTCCTGAAGGTCCGCGCCCGGCTATTGAACCGCGCCGCGCAACATTTGCAGCATGAAAGAGAAATCCTTGGCGCCGTAGCCGCGATCGTTGAGTTCGGCGTAGAGCGCCTGCGCGCCGCCGCCGAGCGGGGTGTCGGCGCCAGAGCTCATGGCGGCCTCCTGCGCGAGGCGCAGGTCTTTCAGCATCATCGCGGTGGCGAAGCCGCCCTCGTAATCGCGGTTCGATGGCGCGGTCGGCACCGGGCCGGGCCACGGGCAATATGAGGTCAGCGACCAGCACTGGCCTGATGCCTTCGAAGAGATGTCGAAAAACTTCTGCGGATCGAGGCCCAGGCGTTCGGCCAGCACAAACGCTTCGCACGTCGCAATCATCGAAATGCCGAGCAGCATGTTGTTGCAAATCTTCGCCGCCTGCCCCGCGCCGGCGTCGCCAGCGCGAATGATGGCTTTGGCCATCGGCTTCAGCGCGTCTTCCATGTCGGCGAAATCCTGTTCGCGGCAGCCGACCATGAAGGTGAGCGTGCCGCCGGTCGCCGCGGCCGTGCCGCCGGAAACGGGCGCATCGGCGGCCCGGAAGCCTTGCATGGAAGCGTCGCGCGCCACGGTGCGGGCGCTGTCGACATCGATAGTGGAGCAATCGAGCAGCAGCGCGTCCTTCGGCGCGTTGGGCAGGATGGCTTGGTCATAGACATCGCGCACATGGCTCCCCGCCGGCAGCATGGTGATGACGATGTTGGCGTCCTTCACCGCTTCGGCGGCGGAGCCCGCGCCGCTCATGCCCTGCTCCTTCGCGCGCGCCATCGCGTCAGCCGAGAGATCGAAGGCGACGACTTCGCGCCCGGCCTTGGCCTGATTGGCGGCCATGCCCGAGCCCATATTGCCGAGACCGATAAATGCGACGCGGGTCATGTAAGCGCTCCTCAAAATCGCGCCCTACATACGCCCCGCCACGGCTGGCGCAAACTTGGACTGGCGCGCCCGTCTAACGCGGCAGCGCCACAACAGTTCGTGCACGCGTCAGGCGGCCGCTGATTTCGCCATCACCGAAGCGCTCGGTGTGGATGTTGAGGAAGATCGGATCGTGATCGAGCGCGGCAAGGAACTGGTCGAAGGAAAGACCTGACTGCACGATCGCTGCGCCATCGGTGTAGGCGTAGTGGTGCAGCGTGACTGTGAACCCGTCCGCGGTCGCCACATAGGTTGAGCCCATTGGGAACGGCAAGATCAGAGTGACGTCATCGCCTTGGTAGCGATGCAGGTGCATCGGCCCCATCGGCGCGTGCGAAAGATGTGCGGAGAGCGCCGACATCTGCAGGCCATGAATTTCGATCTGGGCGTCGATGGTTTGGGTTGCGGTGTCGACATCAATGCGGGCCGTGCCGGTGGCGGCTGAGCCGGTGTTGGTGGGGTCTTGGGCACCGCTCAGCGTGGTCGTGTAGTGGATTTGCGTTGCCGGCGCCGGCGTCGAGGCGCACGCGCCCAAAGCCGCAACGGCGAAAATCAATGCCCGCATGAAATGTCCCCTCGTTGATTGCTGACCCCCGCCAATGTCGATGGCTGCCATTGCGGCTTGTTGTCTTTATCGACAATCAGAGCCCGCACGCCTTCGGCGAAATCGGGGCGCGCCACGACGCGGCAGGCGATGGCGAATTCCTGGCGCATCTCATCGGCGAAGCTTTGCATTGCCGCACCCTCGCGCATTTGACGGAAGCTGACTTTCATGGACTCGGGCGACTTGCTGGCGAGGGTTGCGAGCTGCGCCTTGCCCCAGTCCGAGCCGTCTGCTTCTAGCGCTGCAATAATGGCTTCCACGGACTCGAGCGCGAAGATGCGATCGATGCGTTCCCGATTTTCCGGCGTGAGTTCTTTTGGCGCGCCTGGGCTCTCATCAAGAGCATCGAGGCCGCTTTGCAGGGCGCGCTCGGGGTTATCCGTTTGCGATGCGCCAGCGATTTGGGCTTTGGCTGCGCCGAGGATTTCGCTCGGGATGTAATGCGTTGCGATACCGGCGGCGATGCAATCAGCGGCTTTCAGCCTCGCCCCGGTGAGGGCGAGCCACATGCCCACCTGCCCCGGCTTGCGCGGCAGATACCAGCCGCCGCCGACATCGGGGAAAAGGCCGATGCCGGTTTCAGGCATGGCGTAAGTGGTGCGCTCGGTGGCGATGCGAAATTTCGCTGGCATGGAGATGCCGACGCCGCCGCCCATGGTGACGCCGTCCATGATGGCGACGATAGGCTTGGGGTACGTAAAGAGCAGATGGTTGAGCCGATATTCGGTGAAGAAGAAGTCGCGCGCCTCGCGGCCATCGCCCGCGCCGCTTTCGGCGAGCACGCGGATGTCGCCGCCGGCGCAGAAGCCGCGTGTACCGTCGGCGTGATCGATCATCACCGCGCGCACGCTGGGATCATCGCGCCAAGTGAGCAGCGCTTGGGCCATGTTGCGGCACATGTGGGTGTTAAGCGCATGCAGCGCTTCGGGGCGATTCAGCGTGATCCGCGCAAAGCCACCGGTGACGGAGGTGAGGAGTTCAGACATTCCTATCTTGCCGCTCCGTTAGAGCTGCGAACGCAGCGAGGAAAATTCCTGACAAGGCCGCGTACGGAATTCCATACATCCATGGAAGAAAAAGAAATACGAGATCGTCCGCAACAACGCCTTGCGCCACGAGCGCCCTTATCCGAAGTGAATCTAGATACTCCGGTAGCGCGATCGCAATGATTGCGCCTAGAACGGCGGCGCCACCTACTATCCATCGCCGCGTGCAAAGCGCGACCAAGCCCGGTGCGGCGGCGATTAGTGTTGGCGGACCGAATAGTACGATCATCGCCAGCATAGGATCACCGCATCGTTGGAATAACGAAGCTCTGGTCGCCGACGTCGCCTTCGGGCCAACGCGCTGTGATGGTCTTCACCTTGGTGTAGAACTTCACGCCTTCCATGCCGTGGACGTTGGTGTCGCCGAAGGCTGAGCGCTTCCAGCCGCCGAAGGTGTGATAGGCGACCGGCACCGGGATCGGCACGTTGATGCCGACCATGCCGACATTGACGCGCGCCGCGAACTCACGCGCGGCGCGGCCGTTGCGGGTGAAAATCGCGACGCCGTTGCCGTATTGATGCTGGCTCGGCAGTGCGACGGCTTCGTCGAAAGTTTCGGCGCGCACGATCTGCAGCACCGGACCGAAGATTTCTTCCTGGTAGGTCTTCATGTTGGTCTTGACGCCGTCAAACAGCGACGGCCCGATGAAGAAGCCCTCTTCATAGCCTTGCAGCTTGAAGCCGCGGCCATCGCGCACCAGCTCGGCGCCTTCGTCCTTGCCGAGGCGGATGTAGTCTTCGACCTTCGCCTTATGAGCGGCGCTGACGACCGGGCCGTATTGCGCATCGGGATCGGTTGAGATGCCAACTTTCAGACGCTCGATTTCCGGCAGCAGCCGCTCGCGCAGTTCGTCGGCGGTCTTCTTGCCGACCGGCACGACCACCGGCAACGCCATGCAGCGCTCACCCGCGGAGCCGTAAGCTGCGCCGACCAAATCCTTCACGACTTGATCCATGTCGGCGTCCGGCAACACGATGCCGTGGTTCTTGGCGCCGCCCATGGCTTGCACGCGTTTGCCGTTCGCTGTGCCGGTTGAATAGATGTAGTGCGCGATATCGGAAGAGCCGACGAAGCTCACGGCTTTGATGTCCGGATGCGCGAGGATGGCGTCGACGGCTTCTTTATCGCCATGCACCACGTTGAGCACGCCCTCCGGCGCGCCGGCTTCCATCATCAGCTGCGCGAGGCGCACCGGAACGGACGGGTCTTTCTCGCTCGGCTTCAGCACGAAGGTGTTGCCGCAAGCGATGGCGACGCTGAACATCCACATCGGGATCATGGCGGGGAAGTTGAACGGGGTGATGCCGGCGACGACGCCGAGCGGCTGGCGCATCGAATAGACGTCAATGCCCGGCCCTGCGCCTTCTGTGTACTCCCCCTTCAGCGCATGCGGGATGCCGCACGCGAACTCGACGACTTCGAGGCCGCGCTGAATGTCACCGCGTGCATCGGCGAG
>JACQAC010000059.1 GCA_016195245.1 Pseudomonadota bacterium | reverse complement strand
CAAGCTTCAGCGCGCGAAGGCTTGCGGATCGGCTCATTTATTAAACTCCAGCAATACCTTGGGTGGCCGTGCATCCGCCCGTTGACTTAGGTGCATCCCATTCACAATTAGCGAACGAACATTCGCTTTATTGGCGCCGCAGCAAAACATTTCAAGGTTCACCCGGGTCTCCAATGTCACGCCTTGCCAGCCCCGAGCTTGCTGAACGTCGGCGCCGCCAGATCCTGGATGCGGCGCTCGATTGCTTTAGACGCCGCGGCTTCCACCAGACTTCGATGCAAGAGATTTGCTCCGCGGCAGATATCTCTGCCGGGGCGTTGTACCGGTACTTTGGCTCGAAAGCCGAAATCATCGCGGCCATCGCCCATGACGAGCGGCAGGATTCCTCTGTCGTCTTCAATGCGGCCAACGGAACGGTCATAGACGGCCTCTGTTTGATGGCGGAGGGCTTCTTCCGAAAGCTCGCCGCAGGAGACGGTGCGCTGGTCGCAGATGTGCTGGCGGAGGCCGCCCGCGACCCCATTTTGGCTAGAAATTTAGCGTTATTCGATAAACAATATGTGATGGCATGCGCTGAAGTCATCGGCGCCGGGCAGGTTCGGGGTGAGGTAGACCCCGCTCTCGACCCGCTGGAGGCGGCGGAGACGTTGCTCGCGGCCATCAAGGGCGTGGGGCTCCGAGCCGCCACGTTTGGGCAAACACAGTTGGATGGGGCCGCCGCGCAATTTCGCGGCCTGGCCGAGCGTTATTTAGCGGTGCGGGCATGAACGTTCTTGAAAAAATGACCAAGCCGTTTCAACGGCAGCCAGACGCCGAGGAAGCACCCCTCGCATCGCCACCGGAGGCAGCGAACGACGATACGGGCGCTAAAGCGCGCCGGCGTCGCATTGTGATCCTCAGTGGCGCGGTCGTGCTCGCCGTTGCGATCGGCATCTACATCATGTCGCACGTGATCGGCGCGGAGGAGAGCCGCTCGCCGACTGTCGACCAGACCCAGGTGGTGTCGGTTGTGCCGCTCGCCGCGCACGCCTTCACGCCGCACGTGGCGTTACGCGGTGAAGTGCGCCCGAAGCGCGACATTCACGTGTTCGCCACCGCGTCTGGCGTGCGCGTCTTGCAAGTGCTCGCCGACGAAGGCGACATGGTTCGCCAGGGGCAGCCGCTCGCGCGCTTGGACACGGCGATGGCGAACGCGCAGACCAGCGCGGCGCAGGCAAGCGTCGCTGAGGCGGAATCCAATGCCGTGCGCGCGCGTGGGGAATATGAGCGCGCTGAATCGATCCGCGATTCCGGTGCGCTTTCGAGGGAAGCCATCGAACAACGTCACTCGGCGTCGGTAGCCGCCGATGCGCGCCTAGCCGCTGCACGCGCGCAACTCGCGCTGGTGAATGCTCAAGTGCAGGGCGGCTACGTGCGTGCGCCTGTAGCCGGCTTGGTGATTTCGCGCTCGGTGGAATTAGGCGCGACCGTCAACACCCAAGAATTATTCCGAATCGCTGGCGACAACCGGCTCGAAGTTGCCGCGCAAATCTCTGAAACCGACGTGATATCCATGCGCCCGGGTCAGAATGCGGTCTTCAGGCTTGCCGATGGTTCGACGGTGCAGGGTTCACTGTCGCGCGCCCCGGCCTCCATTGATGAACGCACCCGCACTGGCGAAGCGTTGTTCGACTTGCCGCGCGACACGCGCGTACGCGCCGGCATGCATTTGAGCGGCGAGATCGAACTGGCGCAGCGCCAAGCGCTGGCGGCGCCGCAAGATTCCATCCGCTACGAGGATGGCCGTGCTTACGTGTTCGTCGTCAGCCCCGACAGCCAGGTCCACAAGACCTTTGTCAATCTCGGCGCACGCGAGGGCGACCTCGTCGAAATCACCGGCGGCGCCGCGCCTGGAGCGCGCATCGCCGGCGCCGGCTCAGCCTTCCTCCGCGACGGCGACCGCGTGCGCCCGGCTCAGGCGCCAGCGCCGCAACGCGCTACGGATGCTGAACAATTGCGCGGCCGCCAAGACGGCTAAGGAGCGCCAATGGCCTGGAATATTTCCGCTGGCGCGATCAAGAATCCGATCCCGCCAATTCTGTTGATCATGGGCCTCGTGTTCGCAGGACTGACCGCGTACGCCAAGCTGCCGATCAACCAGCTGCCCAACATCGAGTTTCCGGAATTCATCGTCTCCGTCTCGCAACCGGGCGCGGCGCCCGTGGAAATGGAAAACCAAATCGCGCAGCGCGTCGAAGCCGCGCTGACGACGGTGCAAGGCGTGCGGCGCGTCAACACGACGATCCGGCCCGGCAACACGATGGTGGATGTCGAGCTGCAGATCGGCGCCGACCTTAACCGCGCTGTTGAAGATGCGCGCGACGCGCTTACCCGCATTCGTCCTGACCTACCCGCCGACATCACCGAACCGGTGATCTATCGTCAGGACGCGGCGGCGCAGCCGATCGCCTATTTCGCGGTCGAAGCGCCGTCGATGACCGACGAACAACGATCCTGGTTCATCGACAACGACCTTTCGCGCGCGCTGCTGGCTGTTCCCGGCGTGAACAAGATTTCGCGCGATGGCGGTGTCGATCGCGAAGTTCGCGTCGAACTCGATCCGGAACGCCTCACCGCGTACGGAATCACCGCCGATGCCGTCAGCCGCAATTTGCGTTCAATGAACGCGGATTTGCCGGGTGGCCAAGCTGAAGTGAGCGGTCAAGCACAATCGATCCGCACTTTGGGTTCAGCGGGCAGCGTCGCCGAACTTTCGGAGATGCGGTTGACCGGGTCGAACGGCCAAAGCGTGCGCCTTGGCGACCTCGGCACAGTGACCGATTCCGCCAGCGAAGCTACGGCGATCACGCGCTTCAACGGTCAGCCCGTTGTCTCCTTCGCGGTCAGCCGCGCCAAGAACGCCAGCGAAGTGCGGGTATTCGACGCCGTCCAGGCGCGCCTCCACGAACTTCAGCAAGCGCACCCGGGTGTTCACTTCCGTCTAATTTTTACACCGGTGGACTTTATCCGCGGCATGTACGAGTCTTCGATCAGCGCGCTCCTCGAAGGCGCCCTGCTCGCGTGCATCGTCGTGTTCCTTACACTTCGCGACTGGCGCGCAACCGCAATCGCGGCGGCTGCGATCCCGCTTGCGATTATCCCAACCTTCGCGGCGCTGCAGCTCTTCGGCTTCACCATCAACATGATGACGCTGATCGCGCTCGCTCTGGTGGCGGGTGTCTTGGTCGACGATGCGATCGTCGAAATCGAAAACATCGTCCGCCACATCCGCATGGGCAAGAAGCCCTATGACGCGTCGATGGAAGCGGCCGACGAGATCGGCCTCGCCGTCGTGGCGACATCCGCCTCGATCATCGCTGTGTTCGTGCCCGTCGGCTTCATGGGCAGCCAGACCGGCCAATGGTTCAAGGAGTTTGGTCTCACGGTCGCGATCGCGACATTCTTCTCGCTCGTTGTGGCGCGCCTCATCACGCCAATGATGTGCGCGCACTTCCTCAAGGACAACGGCCACGAGGAGCCCAAGGGCGACATGGTCGAAATCTATCGCGGCGCCCTGAACTTCGCGATCCGCAATCCCTGGAAGACGCTCGGCGGCGGCGTGATCATCTTCGCGCTTTCGCTCGTCATGGCGTTCTTCGTACCGAAGACATTCATCCCGCGATTCAACTCAGACTCCGTACAGGAAAGCGTGGAGATTCCGCCTGGAACACCGCTAGCTGAAGCAGACCGCGCCATGCGAGATCTTGCGGCGCGCGCCGCGACCGCACCGGAAGTCGCTAACGTCTACACGGAACTCAATGGCTCTGAAGGCGCCGCGACAGGCGGCACGCTGTTCGCGCTTCTCAAGGATCGCAGCGAACGCCGCCACAGCGCCTACTGGGTGCAGCAGCAATTGCGTCCATTGCTTTCCGGATACCCGAACTATCGCGTCAGTGTCCTGAATAACCAGGGCGGTGGCCGCGGCGCCGACATCACTGTGCAATTCGTTGGCGACAATCCGCAGTTGGTGAACGCCGCCGCGGAACGCATGGCGACAGCCATGCAGCGCCTGCCGCAGCTGGCCGACGCCCACTCGTCGGCGGCGCTGCAACGTCCCGAGTTACAAATCCATCCGCGGCCCGACGATCTTGCGCGACTGGGCGTTACCAACGCCGCGATCGCCTCCGCTGTCCGCATTGCCACCAGCGGCGATGTCGAACAGAACCTGCCGCGCTTCGATCTGCCGGACCGACAAATCCCCATTCGCGTCGTTTTGCGGCCAGACATGCGCTCGAACGTCGACACTATTCGCGCCTTGCCCGTGCAATCGACGCTCGGCGCGCCTGTGCGGCTCGACGCCGTCGCCAACGTCGATTTTGGGCTTGGCGAGGTTTCCATCGAACGCCGCGACCGTGAACGCGCGGTGACTGTGTCAGCCAACGTCATACGCGGCGATATCGGCGCGGCCCAGCAAGCCGTGTTCAGGCTCCCAGAAGGACGGGAGCCGGGCACGGTTCATCGCAATCCAATCGTTGATCTCCTTGCAAATTTTCACCTGATCAGGCGCCCGCCGCCGCTTGTTGATGGCTCGCTTCCAGCCGGCGTGCATCTCGCCACGACCGGCGATACTGAGCAGATGGCGGACATGTTCGACTCGTTCGGCTCCGCCCTGCTCTGGGGCTTGCTACTGATCTACGGCGTGCTCGTGCTGTTGTTCCGCGACTTCTACCATCCGTGGACGATCATGACGGCGCTGCCGCTCTCAATCGGCGGCGCGTTCGTGGGCCTGCTGATTTCGAACCAGCCGCTGTCGCTGTTCGTGTTGATCGGTCTCATCATGTTGATGGGGATCGTCACCAAGAACTCGATCCTGCTGGTCGATTTCGCGATCGAGCAGATGCACAAGGGCATGCCGCGCGACCAGGCGCTGATGGAAGCCGGCATGAAGCGGGCGCGCCCGATCCTGATGACCACTTTCGCCATGGCGGCGGGCATGTTGCCTTCGGCGCTGGGTTGGAGCGTCGACGGCTCGTTGCGACAAGGCATGGGCTGCGCGGTGATTGGCGGCTTGCTGGTCTCAACGTTGCTGAGCTTGCTGTTCGTGCCGGCCAACTTTGTGCTGATTGACAAGCTGGAGCGCTTCTTGAGCAAGTTGTTCGGCTGGAAGAGCCGCCACGACGTCATCGCTGCCGCGCAAGCAGCGGAGTAGCACATCGCTGGATTCGCGGGCAGAAGGAGCGCGCCCCATGCGCGCCTTTCCACCCCCGCTGATCATGGTCGCCGCCATCGGTGCGGGCGCGACCATGGACGCCGTCATCAAGTATTTAGCGCAATCCAATCCCGTGCTGATCGTGGCGCTGGCGCGCTACGCCTTCGCTGCGGCCATTTCGTTTGGCGTGTGGTGGCACGCGGGCAAGCCAGCGATCACACCGACGATGTGGCGCGGGCACGCCCTGCGCGGGTTGATCATCGCGTTTTCCGCCGTCACCTTCTTCTGGTCACTGACTGTTCTGCCTCTGGCCGAAGCTGTGACGATTTCCTTCATCTATCCGCTCGTTGCCCCGTTCGTGGCCCGCGCCATCGTCGCCGAACAAGTGCGACCGACTGCGCTCGTAGCGGCGGTGATTGGGTTCGCCGGCGTGCTGATCGCCGTCACCGGCACGCCGAGCAGCGAAGCAAATAGTCAGCACACACTCGGCTTGATCGCCGTGCTGTTCTCGGCGCTAACGTTCGCTGTCTCGATGGTGCTGATGCGGGCGCGCGCTTTGGCTGATGGTCCGATCATTGTCAGCTTCATGGCGAGCTTCATTCCCGGCTTGATCGTCGCCGTGCCGGCCATCGCGCTTTCGCCGCCGCCGCATTTGGCCGACTGGCCGCTCTTCGTTTTCCTGGGCGTGATCGCCGCCCTCTTCATGTATTTGATCTCCCACGCCTACGCGCGCGCCGAGGCGCAGCAGTTGGCGCCGATCCACTACACAGAGTTACTATGGGCGAGCGGCTACGGGTTCGTGCTGTTTCACGAAACGCCGCAGCCGCAACTCTACATCGGCGCGGCTCTGATCATCGCCGCGTGTTTGTATGCCGCGTATCAGGATCGCAGACTGGCGGCCAAAGCCGCCAGCCCCGCTTGATTGCCTATCGCTCGAGCTGTTGCAGGCGCGACGACACGATGCCCGAAATCACCACCGCCGCGAAACAGGCAAACATCAGCGCCGCAAAAGTGGAGCCTAAGTTCGCATCGAGGTTTGGGAAGATGGTGCTGAAATTGTTGACTTCGTAGATGCCGAAGAAGAGGCCCGGCACCGCGAAGATCGACGCCGCTTCGGCGCGATCAGCTGGGCCGACGCCGGTGATTTTGATCAGCACAAACGTCAGCGCAAAAATGATCAGAGGTAACACCAAGAACAGCGTCATGACGCCATTGCCCGGCGTGAACACCATCTGGCCGGCAAAGCGAAACGCTGCTGTGACAATCGCCCAAAGCACCACGCCAACGATCAACCAACGAAAAACCATGGGCCGTCCCCTGCGACAGATTCTAAACTGGCCGTAAGACCTAGCGCGACACAGCGTGGCTTGGCAATCGGCGTACGCCGACCCGTTCCCGCCGCGCGCGCAAGTTGCGTGCGGCGTCGCCCATCAGACGAACATCGTCCCTCAAGCCGAGGGTTGCTGCACCCTTTTCGCCGCCTCCTCGGCTCGCCGTCCGTTCAGCTCCACTGACTCGATACAGCCGAGTTGATTTTCGGCGTGCCCGATGTCGGCGTGTAGATCGAGAGCTTTTCGATCGGCTCGAGCACCACCGGATCGCACTCCGCCAACGCGTCGTGCATGCCGAGGCGGCCCGCCATCTGGAACGAGTGCTCGGATGAATCGACGTCATGGTAGGAGCCATCGATCAAGGTCACCGCAACATCGACGACGGGAAATCCAATCGGCCCCTTTGTCATCGCATCTTTGACGCCGGCCTCGACCGCCGGAATCCATTGCCGCGGAATGGCGCCCCCGGTGATGCGATCGACAAATTCGAAGCCCTTTCCGCGCGGCTGCGGCTTCACTTGGATCACGCAATCGCCGAATTGGCCATGACCGCCGGTCTGCTTCTTGTGACGTCCGCGCTTCTCGGCGCTCTTGCGGATGGTCTCCTGGTACGGCGTCGACGGCCGCGTGTGCGAGACATCCACGCCGAAGCGCGATTTCAACCGGTCGATCACGGTGCGCAGATGCGGTTCGCCCTGCCCTTGCAGCAGGATCTCGTGCGTCGTCTGATCGTGCAGAACCTCAAGACCGCCGTCTTCGTCGACGAGCTTCTGCAATGCACCTGACAAGCGAACATCGTCTTTCCGATCCTTGGTTGCGATGGCGAGCTGATAGACCGGGAAGCGCTTTCTGAGTGTGAACGCGATCGTCTGCTTGCCGCTCGCGCCGAGCAGATCGCCCGCCGCCACCGGATCAAGCTTGCCAATGGCGACGACATCGCCTTCCGGCGCGGTCGAAATCTTCTTGGTTTGCGATCCTTGCACGCCGAAGAGCGCACCCGGCCGACCGGATGAACCATCGCTCATGGTCAACTGATCACTGTCGGCCATGGCTTTGCCGAACACGCGCGCATAAGCGAGCTTACCGGCCTGCCCCGCGTGCGAGATGCGCATGACGTAGGCGCCATTGCCCTTAAGGCCCAGCCGGCCTGCGGCGACTTCCGGCGTTGGCACATCGTGGCGAAGCGCCTTCAGCAAGCGCCGCACGCCGTGGCCTTGCGCGGTCGAGCCGAAAAATACCGGCACGATCAAATTTTCGCGCGTCTCGCGGACGAGATCGCCATAGACGGTGTCGCGATCCGGCGTTTCGTCGGAGAGCAACTTTTCCATCAGCGCATCGTCGAAATCCGCCAATTGCTCGAGCATATGGAAGCGCGCTTCGGTTTCGCGTTCCGCCAGGTCCTTCGGAATATCGATGATCTTCGAGGGCTTGCCGTTCTCGTAGTGGTAGGCGCGCTCCAGCGCCAAATCGACGAAGCCGGTGACTTTCTCGCCTTCCCAGATTGGAATTTGACGCGCCACCAGCGGCAGTTCGCTCACCGGCTGCAGCGCTTCCAGCAAATCTCGGATGCGTCCGCGCGCCTGGTCGATCTTGTTGATGAACAACGCGTGCGGAACCTTCAGCTCTTCCAATTGCCTGAGGAAGGGTTGCAGCAGTACCGCTTTGTCCGGATCGGGATCGGCGACCACAATTGCGAGGTCCGCCGCGGGAATTGCGTGATCGGCATCCGCCAGGAAATCGACGGACCCGGGCGTATCGATCAAGGCGTAGTGGTCGCCCATGAAATCGATCGCCGTGAACATTGTTTCGGTGGACTGGCCCGCCGCGGCCGGGACTGCGCCCGATCCGCCCGAGGCGGCTGATGCCAGAGCTTGTGCCAACGCCGTCTTGCCCGCCCCGGTCGGACCGACGACGGCGATTGCCCTCACCACATTTGCCAATTTATTCGCAGGCATGAGCGCTCATCTCCCTTGGAACCGGGCGGCGCCCAAAGTTGAAACGGCAGGCGCCGCTTCTGGCCTATGTCGACCTGTACACCAGGCCGGACACCTACTGTTTCACGATGGGAATAGACGTCAAGCGTCCGCGCGAGCGCACATTGATTAATGCGGATCGCCTCCGCCGCAGACCACGGCTTCACCGCGTTTGCGAAGTTCCGCAATCGCCTTGTTCACGAAGATAAAATATTGAACCTGGCCGGGCATGCGCGGCGCAAGCTCCGGATCGTTGAACGCCTCCGTGTTCATTTTGCCCGCTGCTTGGAGCATGGTGGGATCGCCGCCGGAGAACTCCGCAAGCAGCGCATCGGCGCGGCGGGCGATGTCGAGCGCGCTATCGCTGGCCGGATCTGGGTCAGGCCCTAGCGCGGCGATGTCAGCGAAGATTTGGTTCCACGTGGCGCCGACGCGTTCCTGGTCGGCCGCCGTGAACGGCCGCGCGCGCAGACGTTGCAACTGATCGGCGGTGAAATGCTTATTGGCGAGCGCTTCCATGCGCTCGTTCCACTTGAATTCGGACATGGCCGTGCTCCTGACGAGATTGGATAATTCGTCCGGAGAAAGGCGTTTCCTGTCGGCGATTTTCGCGCGCGCGGCCCGCACCAGCTCTAGCGCCTGCTCTGCCTCTGCCTTGGCTTCCACGAGGGCGGCCTCCTGCATCGCCAGCGCCGCGCCGAGATCGCCGCCACCGCGAAGCAGTTCGCCGATGCGCTTCAAAGGCAAACCAAGCTGCTTTAGCGCCAGGATAGCAGAGAGCCGCTCCAATTCTGGTTGGCGGTAGATGCGCCAACTGGAGACCGTGCGCGCCGGCTTTAGAAGCCCGAGTTCTTCGTAAACGCGCAGCGCCTTGACGCTCACGCCGAAGCGCTTCGCCACCGCCGCCGCCGTCTCCTGGAACACATTGGGTTTCATCGCCGCCGCCTTCTTCGAACGGCCGTCATCAGAATGCCGTCCCTAGGGTCCGGCTCAAGCGGATTCTCAGCTCCATTGCAGTACAGACACGGCTTGGCCGCGCCGTTTGCGGATTCGCGAAAACGGAGGGCGGAGACGCCGGGCCGTGCGCGCTTGAAGCGCGGGTGGAAAGAGAAGTTGCGAGCAGGCCCGAACGTCTCCGCGATTGTTTTGGTGTCGGCGCCGCAGGTGAGGAGCTCTTCACTCCGGAGTGCAGCGCTTGCCGCGAGCAGGCCGATCCAACTCGGTCCCTGGACACTGCGGTTTCAAAGGCCCCGCAGCCATCGCTCTCGCTCAATCGCATTCCGCTTCACGCTTCGGGCTGGATCCAAGGCCCCCTCCGATGAAACGGAACCAGCGCAGTATAGGTCAGCTTTGGAGGTGTAGGATTGGCGAAGGGCCAGTTTGTTTACCTTCAAGCACTTAGCCGAAAAAAACTGTTGGATTGCATGTCCAACGAAAGTGACTTCAGTGATCCGGCAGCGGGATGAATTCCTTTTCGTCACCTGGCACCGTTCCGAACCGCCCCGACTTCCAATCTTCCTTCGCTTGCTCAATTCGCTCTTTGCGCGACGAGACGAAATTCCACCAGACATGGCGCGCGCCAAGCGGCGCGCCGCCTAGCGCCATGAAACGCGCCGGCGTCTTGGCGCGGATCGTCACGGCTACGCCCGGCCGAAAATACAGCAGGCGGCCAGCACCGTGTGTCTCGCCGCCGACTTCGATTGAGCCTGATACAAGATAGACGCCGCGCTCTTCATGATCAGTGTCGAGTGGCAGCGATGCGCCGCCATCCAAACGCACATCGGCGTAGAACATTTCAGAATAGGTCTTCACCGGAGATTGTTTGCCGAACAGCTTGCCGGCGATCACCCGCACGCGCTTGCCTTCGCCATCGATGAACGGCAGCTCGCCCTCGGCGTGGTGCTTGAAGAACGGCTCGCTCTCTTCGTGTCGCTCCGGCAGCGCTACCCACGACTGGATGCCGCCGATCGGCGATCCCGTCGCGCGCAGTTCCGGCGCGGTGCGTTCGGAATGTGCGATGCCTCGGCCCGCATTCATCCAATTCACGTCACCAGGCTTGACCGTCTGAGCCGACCCGAGCGTGTCACGGTGAAAGATCTCACCTTCGAACAGATAAGTGACGGTCGCCAGATTGATGTGCGGATGGGGTCGCACGTCCAGGCCCTTGCCTGCCTCGAACCTCCCTGGGCCAAACTCATCCCAGAAAATGAACGGCCCTATCATGCGCTTTTCGATTGCAGGCAACGCGCGGCGCACCATGAAATTGTCGCCAAGATCGCGCGGCTTGGGCGTGATGGTGACGACTTCTGACTCTCGCTCGGGCGTGGTCATAATGGCTTTCTAGCCTTACGCCGCCTTCTTGTCGCTCTTGCCGTTGAACAGAAAATCGTTGCCGTCGAAGGAGACGCGCACGGCGTCGCCATCCTTGATGCGGCCTTCGAGAATGAGCCGCGCCAGCGGGTCCTGCACATCCTTCTGGATCACGCGCTTGAGCGGCCGCGCGCCCCAGGCCGGGTCGTAGCCGCGCTTGGCTAGCTCTGCTTTGCCACGTGCATCCAGTTCCATGCTGATGTTGCGCGCCGCCAGCAGTTTTTCGAGCCGCTTCAGCTGGATGTCGACGATCGAATTCATCTGCGCGCGTTCGAGCCGCTTGAAGAGAATGATCTCGTCGATGCGGTTCAGGAATTCCGGGCGGAAGCGCATGCGCACTTCATCCATCACCTGCTTGCGCACGTCTTCGACGTCCGCGCCTTCCGGCTGGTCGGCCAGATATTGAGCGCCGGCGTTCGAGGTCATGATCAGGATGGTGTTCTTGAAATCGACCGTGCGGCCTTGGCCGTCGGTGAGGCGGCCATCGTCCAGCACTTGCAGCAGGACATTGAACACGTCCGGATGCGCTTTCTCGATCTCGTCGAACAGCACGACTTGATAAGGCCGCCGCCGCACCGCTTCGGTGAGTGCGCCGCCCTCCTCGTAGCCGACATAACCGGGAGGCGCGCCGATCAGGCGCGAAACCGAGTGCTTCTCCATGTACTCGGACATGTCGATACGGGTCAGCGCATGTTCGTCGTCAAACAGAAATTCGGCGAGCGCCTTGGTGAGCTCGGTTTTGCCGACACCCGTTGGCCCCAAGAACATGAACGAACCGATCGGCCGGTTCGGATCCTGAAGCCCAGCGCGCGCGCGCCGCACGGCGTCACTGACCGCGCGCAGCGCCGGCTCCTGACCAATTACGCGCTTGCGCAGCGAATCTTCCATCGCCAGCAATTTGGCGCGCTCGCCTTCCAGCATTTTCTCAACCGGCACGCCGGTCCAGCGCGACACGACGCCGGCAATGGCTTCGGCGTCGACCACTTCCTTCACCAAGCCACCGCCATCGCCGCCGGCCTTCTCGGCGTCGGCAATCTGCTTCTCCAGCTGCGGAATGCGCCCGTACTTGAGCTCGGACGCGCGCGCCAGGTCGCCGCGGCGCACCGCGTTCTCGTATTCAGTCTGGAGCTTTTCCAGTTCTTCCTTCGATTTCGAGGTGACTTGCAGCTTCTGCTTTTCCGCCGACCACGTCGCTGTCAGCTCCTTCGAGCGCGTTTCGAGCTGGCCAATTTCGGCTTCGAGCTTCTTCACACGATCCTGCGAGGCAGGGTCCTTTTCCTTCTTCAACGCTTCCAGCTCGATCTTCAGCTGCAAGGTGCGACGATCGAGTTCGTCGAGTTCTTCCGGCTTGGAATCGACCTGCATCCGCAGGCGCGAGGCGGCCTCGTCCATCAGGTCGATGGCTTTGTCCGGCAGGAAGCGGTCGGTGATGTAGCGATGTGAGAGCTGGGCCGCGGCGACAATGGCCGCATCGGAAATGCGCACGCCGTGGTGCTGCTCGTAGCGATCCTTCAGGCCGCGCAGAATCGAGATCGTATCTTCGACTGTGGGTTCTTCCACGAACACCGGTTGGAAGCGCCGCGCCAATGCGGCATCTTTCTCCACGTGTTTGCGATATTCATCGAGCGTCGTGGCGCCGACGCAGTGCAACTCGCCCCGCGCCAGAGCGGGCTTCAGCAAGTTCGACGCATCCATGGCGCCTTCGGCCTTGCCGGCGCCAACCAGCGTGTGCAGTTCGTCGATAAAGAGAATGATGCCGCCTTCGGCGGCGGTGACTTCGTTCAGCACCGCCTTCAACCGTTCTTCAAATTCGCCACGGAATTTCGCGCCGGCGATCAGCGCGCCCATGTCGAGCGCCAGCAACTTCTTGTGCTTCAGACTTTCTGGCACGTCGCCATTGATGATACGCAGCGCCAAGCCTTCGGCGATCGCGGTCTTGCCGACGCCCGGCTCACCGATCAGCACTGGATTGTTCTTGGTACGGCGGCTCAGCACTTGAATGGTGCGGCGAATTTCTTCGTCGCGGCCGATCACCGGATCAAGCTTGCCCTTGCGCGCGTCCTCCGTGAGATCGCGCGCGTATTTCTTCAGCGCCTCATACTGATCTTCCGCCGACGAGGACTGCGCCGTTCGCCCTTTGTGCAACTCGGCAATCGCCGCTTCAAGCTTCTGCGGCGTGAGGCCAGACTTCTTCAGAATATCCGCCGCCGGTCCCGGCGTGATCGCCAAGCCAAAGAGCAGCCGCTCTGCTGTCACATAAGAATCGCCGGCTTTGGTCGCCGCCTGATCGGCCGCGTCCAACGCGCGCTGAAACGAGTTCGACGCGTACATGCGGTCATTGCCGCCCTGCACTTTCGGCAGCGCTTGCACCGACTTGTCGGCTTCGTCAGCAGCCAGGCGCGCATTGGCGCCGGCGCTGGTCAGCAGGCCGGCGGCGAGACCTTCACGGTCGTCCAGCAACGCTTTCAGCAAGTGCTGCGTTTCAAGTTGTTGGTTCTGTTCGCGGAGCGCTATGGTTTGGGCGGCCTGCACGAATCCGCGCGCGCGCTCGGTGAGCTTTTCCATATCCATGAGCGACCCCTAAGGCGTCCCGCACCGACCCCCATTGCGGCGGGTCAACGTGGCATGTTTGATCTAGCTCTCATCTAGTGTGGCGGCAAAGGCACACAAGGGCTTGCCACGGGGCGCGACAAAATTAGCGTGGGGAACGGAGGTTAACGCGCATGCATCGCTGGCTGTTTGTCGCCCTCGCGCTGCTCGCCGCGTGCTCCGCACCGGCCGCGCCAGAACCGCGCGCGCCCTCACCGTTCGCAGCGGGGACTTACACCATTTTGAGTGGCTCTGAGGCATTGGCGCTGAGCCATCAATGCAGCCGTCCTTCGCCTGGCCCCGTCGAGGCACAATGGACACCCACCGGGGCCGACATCCAAGCACTCGAACCAAATCTCGGTACGATCTTGCAAACGCACCTCACGAATGCGCATGAGACGACGCCGGTTGCGGACTACTATCGCCAATACGCGGGCTTCGTGGTGCATGGGCGGCGGGCTATCTACGTCAATGGCATCGCGCGCAGCGCGGTCGAAGAGAGTTTGCATTTGGATTGGCGAACGCACGCCTTCGGCATTTGCGACGGTGGCCCAATCACGTTCGGAATCATCTTCGATCCGGAAGCCGGCGAGTTCACGCAATTCGCCTTCAATGGCGCGATCTGATACAAGTCGAACGGCGCACTGGGTTGAGGCACGTCATGGGGCAAAGACTGTTTGGCTGGCGCAGTTTGGTGCTTGCGATCGCAGTGGCGCTGGGCGCTACCGGAGCACAAGCCCAAACTCTCGGAAGCAACGATGTCGCAATCGCACGCGAATTGCCCGTGGATGATCTCATCCGCACCCTTGACCAGGGCCGAACTCATCCGATCACCATGTTGCTGCTGGCGAAGCGCCTCTACGATTTGGATCGGCGCGACGAGGCCGTATTTTGGTTTTATGCGGGGCAACTCCGCTGGCGCGCTTGTCTGCGGCAGAACCCAAGCTGCGGCGGCAGCGAGCAGTTCGGACGGCTGTTCGAAACGATTGGGCCGGACCTCAATCAGCACGGATTTCGAACTCTTGCGGCGTTGCAAAGCACCGTCAACGCTGTGTTGGCCTGGGACGAGAGCCATCCAGACCCATTCACTACCGATCCCGCGACAAAGGAACAGCAGCGCCAAGGCATGAGAGACATGGTTGCTTACGCGCAGGCACATTCAGCGGAACTCGACGCGAGGCATGCCGAACTCGCACGCGAGGATGCCGCGCGCGGCGGCGACCCTTATGGTGGCGAAGGTGGTGCGCTCTTTGGCATGCCGCAGGAGTTACTCACACAGTACGATCCGACGCGCTTCGCTGCGTTCAGGCCGGGCGTCACAACACGCGCGGAAGTCTTGAGCGCCTTAGGGCGCCCCGAATATTGGTCCAACGACGGCGCTGGATTGACGTTTGGCTACAGTTATCTGCGTTTGACGGACGTCAGCGCCGCCATAGGAATGTCCGAACGAGTGCAGGTCTCGATCGTATTCAACCGTGCAAACGTCCTGACGCGTGTTGGCCTTCCCAGCGGCTAGGCCCAAGTGCGCTCAGTGCGCCATCAAGATCGGCACGGTAGCGCTGCGTAGAAGCTCGCGTGTGGCGCCGCCGAATACGAGTTCGCGCAGCCGCGAGTGCGCGTAGCCGCCCATCACCACAAGGTCGGCGTTCAGCGCCTTGGCCTCATCCAGGATCGCTACCGACGCGGAACGCCCGCCGCTATCGACGTTCTTCACCTCCGCCGGAATGCCGCGCCGCTTCAAGTGCGCTGCGATATTGGCGCCGGGCTGATCGCCGTGGCCGAACATTTTAGGCTTGGCGTCGATGGTGATGACCGTGACCGCTTCAGAGAATTCCAGAACGTCGTCGGCCTCGGAGAGCGCACGGGTGGCTTCGCGGCTGGCGTCCCAGGCGACCACCACGCGCTTGCCGATCATCGTTCCCTTCCATCCGGTCGGCGCGATCAGCGCCGGACGCCCCGAGTGAAACAGAATGCCTTCGATGATCTCTTCCCGCAGCTCCGCGCCAATGCCTTCCGGCGGGCGTGTCATCACCGCGACATCGGCGTAGCGCGCATGCACCGCCGCTACCCGGCCGAGGTCGCGCGAGAGCGCCTCCGCAGTGCGCAGCTCGTACGGTTGGCCCGCGCGCTTCAGCCGATCTTCGACACGCTTGCGCTCAGCCTCCGCATCCGCGCGCGCGCGGCCAAGTAGCTCGGCCCACACGCCGGCCACGACAGTCGGCTCATAGGCCAGAGGTTCATCTGGCAGGGGCGTCAGAAAGGCGGCCGCAAGATGCGCGTTGCTCTGCTTGGCCAAAGCTTCGCCTAGCGCCATGGCCGGTTCGTCGGCCGTGGCGTCCGATACGATGACAAGGATGTCTTTCCAGCTCATGGGCGGCTTCCGGGTGTCGGGTGTCGGGTGTCGGGTGTCAAATACCAGAAACCATGCTGCACTGCACGTCTGTCGAGAGACAATCGTGCCTTAAGTCTGATACCTGACACCCGCCACCTGACACCTAAGGAACTGACGCATGGCCTCCTCGTTCCGCACCGACGCGTACATCAACGGCGAATGGCGTGGCAGCGCCAAGCGCTTCCCGGTTTACAATCCGGCCACACAGGAAGTTATCGCGCAGGTCCCGGATCTGGGCGCCTCCGATTGCGAAGACGCCATCGCCGCCGCCGACGCCGCCTTTCCTGCCTGGTCCGCGAAAACCGCCAAGGAACGCGCCGCCGTCATGCGCGCCTGGTACGAAGCGATGATGGCCGACGCAGACCGGCTGGCCGCCATGATCACCCGCGAAGGCGGCAAGCCGCTGGCGGAAGCGAAAGGTGAAGCAGTCTACGGCGCGAGTTTCGTCGAATGGTTTGGCGAAGAGGCCAAGCGCGCCTACGGGCGCACCATCCCGACCACCACGCCCACGCGCCGCTACCTCACCATCAAGCAGCCGGTGGGCGTGTGCTGCGCGGTGACGCCGTGGAATTTCCCGATGGCGATGATCACCCGCAAAGCCGCGCCAGCCATCGCCGCCGGTTGCACCATTGTCCTGAAGCCCCCGCACCAAACGCCGCTCACGGCGTTGATGCTGGCCGAACTCGCCGAGAAAGCCGGCATTCCGAAAGGCGTGTTCAATGTGGTAACGACACACGCTGGCACTGAGGAAATCGGCCGCACCATGTGCGAGAGCCCGATTGTGAAGAAATTCTCCTTCACCGGCTCAACCGCCGTCGGCAAGAAGCTCGGCGCGCTCTGCGTCGGCTCAACGGTGAAGCGCATTTCGCTCGAACTCGGCGGCAACGCGCCGCTGCTCGTGTTCGCCGATTGCGACATGGACCAAGCGGTGAAAGGCGCCATCGCCTGCAAATTCCGCAACGCCGGCCAAACCTGCGTCTGCGCCAACCGCATCCTGGTCGAGGACAATATCTACGATGAATTCTCCAAGAAGCTCGCCGAAGCCGTGAAAGCTCTGAAGGTCGGCCCCGGCGACCAAGACGGCATCGCCATCGGCCCGCTCATCGACATGAAGGCAATGGAAAAAGTCGAGCGCATGGTCGCCGAAGCCATCGATGCTGGCGCCACGCCGCTCGCTGGTGGCAAGCCTAACAGCGTAGGCAAGCAGTTCTTCACCCCCACCGTGCTTGCCAACGTCACGCGCGCCATGCGCGTCAACACCGAAGAAATTTTCGGCCCAGTCGCGCCGCTGATCAAATTTTCGTCCGAAGACGAAGCCGTCGCCATCGCCAACGACACGCCTTTTGGCTTGGCAGGCTATTTCTTCACAAAGGACGTGCACCGCGCCTGGCGCATCGCCGAGCGCCTGCAATACGGCATGATCTCCATCAATGACGGCATCCTCTCCAACGAAGTCGTTCCCTTCGGCGGCGTGAAGGAAAGCGGCTTGGGGCGCGAAGGCGGCGTCGAAGGTTTGGAAGAGTACCTCGACACGAAATACATCAACTTTGGCGGGTTTGCGTGACGCCAGACGACATCTTCGCGGCGCTTGCACAATCCGGCATCGAAGAAACGCCACCGGAGTTCGGATTTCAGGGGTACCGCTGCTCCGCTTGGCTCAAGGACGGCACATATTTGCCGTCCGTGCTCATGCAAAGGATCGGAGCTTACGCCGACCGTCGTCGCGAAATGATCGACGAGGAAATCCACGGCAAAGGCGCACACCAGTTCTTTTCAGACCCGCTTCGTGAGCATGTGAAAAGCGATCTGACCTGGGCCAACAGAGTCGCACTGTTCCACATTGAACGGATCGAGCCGTGTCGCTTTGCAATCCCGATGTCGTTGCTAAGGCAGGTTCGGGGCGAAACAGCCATGTCGTTGTGGCTCTTCATTCTCGAAACCGTGGACGGACGCCGCTTCGGTTTTCAAGGCAGTACCTTGCCAACATTGATGTTCTTGGACCTCCCAGAAGACATCGAGTTTGGCGCGTTTGTGAAAGTGCGGAACGTGGGAAAGGGAAAGCTGCCGCGGGTGGAGCGTTGGTGCCGCGAGCGGCTTTTTTTCGAGTGTTTCATCGATGACGAGCCGCCTTCGAAGGCAGACCTATCGTCTCTCGGCCTAGAGTGAGTGACTTTGGCTTCGTCTACGTCCTCGGCAGTGTGCGCGGCGCGGACCGGCGCACTTATGTCGGCTGGTGCGTCGATCTCGACCAGCGCCTCAGCGCCCACAATGCCGGCCGCGGCGCCCGCTCCACGCGTGGGCGCGCCTGGGTGCTGCTCTATGCCGAGCGCTACCCCAGCCGCCGCGAAGCCATGAGCCGCGAAGTGTCCCTGAAACGCGACCGCGCCTTCCGCGCGGCTCTGGCGCGGCTGCTAGAATAGCGTCATTCCGGGCGAGCGGAGCGAGACCCGGAACCCAGGGGATCGTAGAGCGCGGGTGGTTGCCCCTTGGTCCCGGATCACGCTGCGCGTGTCCGGGATGACGAAGGAAAGGATTGCACGTTATTGTGGGACCTGATGACGGACAGCCTCCTGCTCTTCTTTCAGTCGACCCTCACGTCCCTGCAAAGAGCGGGCGGCGAGCTGCTGCTCATGTCGCTCATCTTCGCGACCATCGCGATCGTCGCGGGCGGGCGCCAAGCTTTCACCAAAGCCCGCAACGCGCGCGGCGAGATCGTCACCAATCTCTCTCTCAGCCTGTTCGACATCATCGTCATGACGCCGGTGTTCGGCATCCTGCTCGCACTGATGGGCGGAGCGATGCAGCGCGCTGGCCTCATCCTGGTGCGTCCAGATTTCTGGGCGCACGCGCCGCCCGTGCTGGTCGCCTTCCTCGCCGTGTTCGCCGGAGATTTCATCGGCTATTGGCGCCATCGCCTCGAACACACGCCGCCGCTGTGGCCATCGCACGCCATCCACCACAGCGACACGCGCATGACTTGGACCACGCTCTTCCGTTTCCACCCGATCAATCGCCTCTCGACCGTGCTGATCGACACCGCGTTCCTCGCCCTGCTCGGCTTCCCGCCTTGGGCGCTCTTCATCAACAACATGGTGCGCCACTATTGGGGCATGTTCATTCACATGGACGTGCCCTGGACCTTCGGCCCACTCGGCCGTCTTGTCGTGTCGCCGGTGATGCACCGCTGGCACCACGTGCGCGACGGCGAAGGCGTCGGCTCCAATTTCGCCACCGCCTTCTCGGTATTCGACCAAGCCTTCGGCACCTATTACATACCGCGCGTGTGTGACATGCCGCTGGGTGTTCAAGATGACGTGGGACGCAACGCGCTTGAACAATTGATCTATCCCTTCAAAGTCGCAGTGCGATTTGCTCTTCGTCATTCGGGGGCGACCGCAGATCGAACCCGGAACCCAGGGACAAACGCTCAGCTCTATGACCCCCTGGGTTCCGGATCGCGCTCCGCGCGTCCGGAATGACGAGAAATAAGATGACCCATTATTCGCTCCCCGCCTGGCTCTACACCGACCAGCGCTTCTTCGAGATCGAGCGCGAAAAGATCTTCGCGCAAGCCTGGCACATTATGGGCCACGTCAACGATGCGCCCAACGTGGGCGACTATCTCACCCTTGATGTGCTCGGCGACCGCATCGTCACCGTGCGCGGCGAAGACAACGTGCTGCGCAGCTTTCACAATGTTTGCCGCCATCGCGCCGGCAAGATCGCCAACGAAGCACGCGGCTCCTGCGGACATCGGCTCGTTTGCCCCTACCATGCTTGGAGCTACAAGCTGGATGGCTCCTTCGCCGGTGCGCCGAAATGGCAGGGCTTCGAAAACCTCGACGCGAGCACGCTGGCCCTGAAGCCCGTGGAGCAGGAAATCGCGTTCGGCTTCATCTTTGTGCGCCTCGCGCCGGGGCTTCCCAGCGTGAAAGAAATGATGGCGCCGTACGCCGACGAGATCGCGTCGTTCGAACTGGAGAAACTCGTCCCGAACGGCCGCGTCACGCTGCGTCCGCGCCCGGTGAACTGGAAAAACGTCGGCGACAATTATTCCGACGGCATGCACATCCCCGTCGCGCATCCCGGCCTCTCGCGCCTGCTTGCCGGCAGCTACAAAATTCAGGCTAAGCCCTGGATCGACAAGATGTGGGGCACGGTGACCGAGACGCCGTCCAATCATTGGCCGGAGCGCCAATACCAACAAATGCTCTCAACTCTCGAACACATCCCGGCCGAACGCCGGCGCCTTTGGTGCTATTATAAACTTTGGCCGAACGTCGCGTTCGATATCTACCCAGATCAAGTCGACTTCATGCAATTCATCCCGGTAAACGCCAATCAGACGCTGATCCGCGAAATCGCTTACGTGCATCCGGACACACCGTCTGAAACGAGCCGCGAAATGCGCGCGGCGCGCTATCTCAATTGGCGCATCAATCGCCAGGTCAACGCCGAGGACACCGCTTTGATCGAAGGCGTGCAGCAAGGTATGGAATCATCCAGCTACACCACCGGGCCGCTCGCGCCGTCCGAAGAATGCCTCATCTCCTTCGGCAACAAGATGCGCGCGTTGATCCCGGAAGCGAACCTGGAGCACGCGCCAGCTTAAGGCGCCGTGTGCGGCTCACGTGTCGCGAAGTATGCGACGATGACCGACGCCGTCACCAAAGTCGCCGCGGCCAAGAACGGCGCGCCAGGCTGATGCAGGTGAGATTCGCGGCCAATAAAGAGCGCGAACACGGTTGTGAACAGCCCGGGCCCAATCATGCCGGCAATGCCGGTAAGCGACGCCAGTGCCCCTTGAAGCAGGCCCTGCTCGTTCGCCTCGACGCGGCTTGTCATGATCGACTGATTGGCGGGCCCAGCAAGACCCCAGAGCACGCCGATCGGCAGGAAAAGGAGAAGATAATATCCCGTCGGCGACAGCGCGATCGCGACAAAGCCGACCGCGCCGAAAACCAAACCGCCGACGACGGAAGCACGCTCGCCGAAACGCCTCACGACCCAACTCACCAACAAGATTTGCACGCCGCCACTGAGCGCCGCGTACAACGTGAGGGTCAGGCCGATGTCCTGCGGCGTCCAATGGTAGCGGTACATGGCGTAAAGCGCGAACGCGGACTGGAAGGACCAGAACGCGATATCGTTCAGGAATTTCACGATCGCCAGCGAGCGCACATTCTTGCGCTGGCGGAAAAGGGCGAGGCTCGAGAATGGATTAATGCGACGCAGGTTAAACGCCGAGCGCCGTTCGCGCGTCAGCGATTCCGGCATCACGAAGAGCCCATAGGCGCCGTTCAACGCCGACAACGCGCCCGCGACCCAGAACGGCGCCTTGGGATCCAGATTGCCGAGGACGCCCCCCAAGGAAGGCCCCACCAAGAATCCAATGCCAAACGCGGCGCTGAGCTTTCCGAAGGCGCCGGCCCGCTCACCGGCGGGCGTGACATCCGCGACGTAAGCCATGGCCGTCGGCACCGACGAAGAGGTGATGCCAAAAATGATCTGCCCGATCATCAGCCACCACAGATCGGGCGCGAGAGCGATAATGACGTAGTTAATCGCCTGCCCGAACATCGACAGCAGCATCACCGGGCGCCGCCCGATGGCGTCAGAGAGCGCGCCGACCGCGGTCATGGTCGCGAATTGCATGATCGCGGCGACCGTAAGCAGCCAGCCGACCCAACGCGCGGTGCTACTTGGGTCGCCGCCGCGCATCTGCATGATGAGCTTCGGCAGCACCGGCGAGATGATGCCAAGCGCCAGCATGTCAAGCGCCAGCGCGACGAAGATGAACATGAATGCCGCCCGCAGCGGCTTCGGCGCGTCGGTGTTTGGCGCGGATTGAGGTGCGGCGAGATCGGCCATCAGCGGGCCGGAAACCACCACGGCTTAGGAGAAAAATCCAGGTGAAAACGCCCCGCGGCGCGCGAGTGCGCGAGATAGGCCCTTAGGGCAACGCGCTTAGATCGGCGCGAAGTCCGGCGTCAGCAGCGCCGCGACGAGATCGTCCTCACGGGCGAGTTCGAACGAGGAGCAGCAGCGCGCGCAGTAGGCGACATCGCCGACAATGGTGCGAAACGTGGAGCGGCGGCGTTGCAGCGGCGTTTCGCAGGTCGGGCAAGGCTCGCCGATTTTCTTCTCGAGCATTGTCTTTCTCCGAGCCTTTCACGCTACTGCATTAATGCTGAACGAAACCTTTCAGCGCGCACTCAACTAGGATTCAGGATGCGCCCGCGTTCCAGCTGGGACGCGCATCAACACGTTTGTGATCTTCCCCACGCACGTTCGAGGCGAATTGTGGCGTCGAACGGTCGAAAGCGTGCGCCGGTTCGGGCGTTGGGCCTAGAGCATCAGCGCAACACCGCCCAGCTCAGCGCAGCCACAATGGCGGTAACGACGCCGAAGCCGCCAGCAGGAAGCCGATATCGATCGAACGGCTCCCGGATTTCACGCGTGTCGCCTCAACAAGCGCCACGTACTTCGGGACCCCATCCGATTGGCGGGCGCATCGGTTGGACCGTCCACGTCACCGGCGCAAACATCCCCTCATTCGCGGGCACGGATCGCACAGCTTCGCGATCTCCGGCGATACCCCGACGATTTCCGACAGCTGCCCAGACGGCGTTCGTGCGACCCACGCTGAGCGCATCCTCCTTTCGGGAGCGCTAGCGCCGGTTAGAACCAGCCCTTCTTCTTCTTCTCAGGTTCGGGCGCTAGCGCCGGTGCGGGGCGGGAGGCTTGAGGCTGAGCTGCCCCACGCGGCGGCGGCGCCGCCTTGGCGGCATTCGCCGCCGCTTTCGTCCTTTCGGGCCCGTCGGCGCGGGCCTGCGGGCTGTTTTTTGGCGGAGGTCCAAGCTTATCGGCAAACCACATGCGACGTCCCTCCACTTCGCAGGCTCTGGTCGGCACCGCTTTTAGCTCATTTCTGATCCGAGCCAACTCGGCGGCCGCCGCCATCCGCATAAATTATCGGCCATCCATTTCGGGACGCCCGGAAACTCTTCCACCGCTCGCGCATTCGACCCGTTGCAGCGAAGCAGATGGCATGAGTAAAGCATTACGAAATGGCTAGGCGCGCCCGAGGCAAAACAAATCGAACGCGAAAGGGTGAGCCGGGCTGGGCGGCATTTTCCGACGACCAATTGCTCGACCTGCCGCTCAAATCTCTGAAGCTGAAATTCGTGGGCTCGTGTCTCGAAGACTGTCTCGACAAGCTCAACGGTGAGCTGCGCGCGCGCGACATCAACGTACGCGCGCACGGCTGGATCTCGGAAGATTGGTTCAGCGCGCCAGAGACGGCCGGCATCGCCTTCCCTTTCTATCTCGCGCATCCACGCTTGATGCGCCTTGAGCGCAAGATGATGCTCGAAGCCGAAGGCGCCACGCGCCGCGAATGCATGCGCATCCTGCGGCACGAAGCCGGGCACGTCGTGCAATACGCATTCGGCTTGCATCGCCGCCGTCGCTGGCAAAATTTGTTCGGCCGCGCTTCCAAGCGGTACCCCGAACACTATCAGCCCAATCCGGCGAGCAAGAATTACGTCCAATATCTGCGCCGCTGGTACGCGCAGTGTCATCCCGACGAAGATTTCGCTGAGACCTTCGCAGTGTGGCTGACGCCGCGCTCTAATTGGCGCAGGCTCTACGCCGATTGGCCGGGCGCACTGAAGAAGCTGGAATACGTCGATGCGCTGATGGCGGAGATCGCCGGTAAGAAGCCGCTGCCGAAAAAGCGCATCACCGTTGATCCGCTCAACAAGATCGGCGCCACGCTCGGCGAACACTACGCCCACAAACGCGAACGTTACGCGATCGATACGCCCACAGTTTTCGATCGCGATCTGCGCCGTGTGTTTTCACGCGATGAGGGCGAAGCGCCACTCGCTAGCACCGTCATCCGCCGCAATCGCGGCCGCATTGTCCGTGCTGTTGCGCGCGAAAGTGGTGAGTATCCGTTCGCGCTTGACGCAGCGCTCGACGACATGATGGCGCGCACACGCGCGCTCAATCTGCGCGCGCCCGGTCCCACTCAAAAAGTGCGGCGTGACATTACAGCCATGTTGACGTCGAGGGCGGTACACTCGCACTATCTCAGCTCCCGTCGCGCCTGGTTCGCTGTATGAAGCCGCTCCGAGTTCTTGCAATTTGCCGGCCTGACCAGTTGCCGCCAGCGTCGCTGGAAGGCTTGAGCGAAAAACAAGTTTACGCCTGCAAGACGGAGTGGAACGTACACATCACGCTCCGTGAGATGGGCCATGAAGTGCATTGGCTCGGCGTGCAATACGATCTGAAACCACTGCGGGAGAAGATCGAAACCTGGCAGCCCGACATCGTCTTCAATCTGCTCGATCAGTTTCACGGCGAGACACTCTATTGTCAGCACGTCGCGGCGTTCCTTGAGCTGATGAAAGTCCCTTACACCGGCTGCAATCCGCGCGGCATGGTGTTGGCCCAGGGCAAGGATCTCTCCAAGAAGCTGCTCAAATACCATCGCGTGCCAACGCCGGCGTTCGTCGTCTATCCGATGGGCCGGAAGATCGCGCGTCCGGCTCGTCTCAAATTTCCGCTTATTGTGAAAAGCCTCACCGAAGACGCCTCACTCGGCATCTCGCAAGCCTCAGTGGTCTACACGGACGAAAAACTGCAGGAGCGCGTGAAGTTCGTTCACGAGCGTATCGGTACTGCAGCCATCGTCGAGCAATATATCGATGGCCGCGAAATCTATGTCGGCGTCCTGGGCGACGATCGCCTCACAGTGCTGCCAATCTGGGAGTTGAAATTCGGCCAAATGGCGCCCGACGCACTGCCGATCGCCACCGAAACCGTGAAGCACAACGTCGAATACCAAAAGAAGCGCGGCGTCCAGGACGGTCCAGCCGACGATCTGCCCAAGCCGCTCGTCTCCAAGATCCGC
>JACQAC010000061.1 GCA_016195245.1 Pseudomonadota bacterium | reverse complement strand
CGTATTGCACCGCTTCGTAGCGCGTGCGCTCGCGTTGGCTGAGGCTTGCGGGGTCGATCGCCCACATGCGTCGCAGCATCGCGTAAGCCGAACGTTGGTCGGCGGCGAGCGAGCCGCGCGAGACGTCGGAGAGTTTGCTCTTCAGATCGGCGTGGGCGTCTTTGTCGAGGCCGAGACCAGTGGCGGTTTCGGGTGACGCCTTGATCATCTCGTCGGCGAAGGCGTTGAGGAGCGTGGCGAGTTGCGCATCGCCTGCCCCGGTCTGCGCTCGCGCGAGGCCTGGCGCGCCAGCCAGCACGCCCGCGGCTGCAGCCGTTGCCATGAACGCGCGACGAGAAGCGTGCATCGGATTCCACCCCAATTCTTGGTGCGGCCAGCGCCGCTTTAGGTGCGGTTCTATCAGCGGGCGGCGGGCTCGCCAGGGGCATCGCGCGTGAGGCGCATTGTTTGGTCGCGCTTGGGGTCCGCTTCGTCGCTTAGCGACGGACGAGGTAGGGGACAAACACCTGCAAGCCTATGATCACAGCGCCGATGACGCAGATCAGCACCGCACCGGCGGCGATGTCCTTGGATTTTTGAACCGAGGCGTGAAACTCGGGCGAGACCACATCGCAGAGATGTTCGAAGGCGGTGTTCACCGCTTCCGCGGTCCATACCAGCACGATCGCCGCTATGAGCCAGCGCCAATCCTCACCACCGACATTGAAGGCGAAACCGGCGCCGATCACGATGATAGTAGCGATGAGATGCAGCCACGCATTGTGCTGCGTGCGCAGCATGGTCGCGATGCCGGCGAAAGCGAAGCTGAAGCTTTTGAGCCGCGCGGCGATCGAGAAGCGGCCGCTCACGGCGCCAGGCCGGTGCGTTCGGTGTTGGTGAGCACCCAGCGGTCGCCTTGCTGGGTGACCGTGAATTCATAGGCGCCGTCAGCGCGCGCGCCCTCCACTTCCATCACGCCCTCGCTCACCACGCGCGCATTGGTGAAAGCGATCTGATCGCCCATCGCAGCGCGGATCGGCGCGAGGATATTGCCAGGCGCGAGTTCGGCCTCCGGATAGATGCGCGGCGGAGCGGGCGCTGCACACGCGCTGAGCAGCACCAGAGCGGCGAACAGCGCGCGGATCATCCGGCGGCTTTGCGCTGCGCTTCGAACAAGTGCGCGCAGCCGTGCTTGGAGAGGCGCATCAATTCAGTGAATTCCGCATCGCTGAAGGGGCGTTGTTCGCCGGTGGCCTGCAATTCGATGATGCGGCTGTCGCTGGAGAGCACGAAATTCGCGTCGGCTTCAGCGTTGGAATCTTCGGCGTAATCGAGATCAAGCACGGGCGTCCCTTCGAACACACCGCAGGAAATGGCGGCGACTTGGCCGGTGATTGGATTCTCTTTCAGCACCTTCTCGTCGATCAGATATTTGCACGCGCGCGAGAGCGCGACCCAGGCGCCGGTGATGGCGGCGGTGCGGGTGCCGCCGTCAGCTTGGATGACGTCGCAATCGAGCGTGATGGTGCGATCGCCGAGCTTCTTGAGATCGATTACCGAGCGCAGCGAGCGGCCGATGAGGCGTTGGATTTCCTGCGTGCGGCCGGACTGTTTGCCTTGCGCAGCTTCGCGGCGGCCGCGTGTGTGCGTGGCGCGTGGCAGCATGCCGTATTCGCCGGTGACCCAGCCTTTGCCCTGACCCTTCAACCAGCCGGGCACGCCCTGCTCGACGCTGGCCGTGCAAAGCACGTGCGTCTGCCCAAACTTGGCCAGGCAGGAGCCTTCGGCGTAGCGGGAGACCGCGGTTTCCAGGGAAATCTCGCGGAGTTGGTCTGGCGCTCGGCCGGAGGGACGCATTCGGGCTCCTGTTGGGTAGTTTGGCTTAGTTTGGCGATACGGGCCTAATTTTCCTATGCGGCCCTGTCGGGCGAGGGGCGTAGGCTGATAGGAAAGTTTCGCCAAGTTTGGGCGACTCGGCCTAATTCCTTAATACGACATTATAGATTTATTTGGCCGCTATGGCCTAACTAGACCAAACTACTCTATGCAGGCCACGCACAATCCCTACAACCCGGGCGCGGGGGTCCCTCCTCCGGAGCTTGCGGGGCGCGATGCGCTGATGGAGCAAGCGCGCGTGGCGATCGCCCGCGCCAAAGCGGGACGCGCCGCCAAGAGCGCCATCATGCTGGGGCTGCGCGGCGTCGGCAAAACAGTATTGCTCAATGCCTTCGAAGCGCTCGCCGATGAGCAAGGCTGCCAGACCGCGTTTCTGGAGATCGACCCCGACAAGCCGCTCGCGCATCAACTCGCGCCACAGCTGCAACACATCCTGCACCGGCTCGACCGCTTGAAGAAGGCTGGCGCCGATCTGCAAAAAGCGTTCGGACATCTACGCGCCTTCGCCAGCGTTTTCCGCGCCACCATTTCCGATATCGATTTCGGCATCTCGGCGCCGGCGACGGGCGATCTGGTTGTCGATCTCACCGAACTCTTCCTCGCCATCCCCGACGCCGCCAAGAAACGCGAGACCGCGATCGTGCTGCTGATCGATGAGATTCAGTATCTGCAGAAAGGCGATCTCAGCGCGCTGATCATGGCGATGCACAAGATTTCGCAACGGCAGATGCCGCTGTTGTTGTTTGGCGGCGGCCTGCCGCAACTGGCGAAGCTGGCGGGGGATGCGAAATCGTATGCTGAGCGCTTGTTCGACTATCCGCCCATTGGGCCGCTGGAAGCAGCAGCGGCGCGGCAAGCATTGGTTGAGCCTGCGAAGCGCGAAGGCGTGGGCTACGCGAAAGACGCGCTCGATTATGTGATCGAACAAACCGGCGGTTATCCGTTCTTCCTGCAAGTGTGGGGTTCGCATTGCTGGGACGTGGCGACCAAATCGCCGATCAGCTTGGCTGACGCGAAGAGAGCCGGCGCAAATGCGGTGGCGGCGTTGGATGAAGGCTTGTTCAAGGTGCGGCTGGCGCGGCTGACGGAGCGGCAGAAATCCTATGCGCGCGCCATGGCGGAATTTGCCGAGGAGCCGATCAATTCGTCGAACGTCGCCAATGCTTTGGGCCTGTCGCTCAGCCAAGCTGCGCCAATTCGCGATGAGCTGATCAAAAAAGGCATGGCCTATTCGCCGGAGCGCGGGCTGATCGGCTTCACGGTGCCGATGTTCGCAGACTACATGCGCCGCGCCATGCCGGCCAACGCTGCGGCGAAGAAGAAGCGTTAGCGGCAGCGCGCTTGCGCGCGCGGCTGCGTTCGCTACCTAGACGCTATGGCGCTCCCGCCCTCTTCCTCCAATCTTTCTACGCTCGACACACGGGCGCGCGAGATTTTCCGTGAGATCGTGGAATCTTATTTAACGACTGGCGAGCCGGTGGGTTCGCGCACGTTATCGAAACTGGGCGGCGTGACGCTGTCGCCCGCTTCGATCCGCAACACCATGGCCGATCTAGCCGCGCTCGGCTTGATCGATGCGCCGCACGCAATGGCCGGGCGGCGGCCGACGCAGGCGGGCTTGCGTTTCTTCGTCGACAGCTTGCTGCAGCTTGGCGAAGTAGCGGACCCCGAAAAGCGAGAGATCGATGAGCGCATCACGCGCGCGGGCACAAACCCACAGGATGTGCTGGGCGCGGCTTCGGAATTGCTCTCCGGGCTCGCCGGTGGGGCGGGTCTTGTTGTGACGCCGGAGCGCGACGCGCCGGTGCGGCATGCGGAGATCGTGTCGATTGCACCGGGCCAAGCGCTGCTGGTGTTGGTGTTCGAGGACAACCAGGTCGAAAATCGGCTGATCGCCACGCCCTCGGACTTGCCGCCGAGCGTTCTGATCGAGGCGGCGAACTATCTGAACGCGCGCTTCAAGGGCAAGACCCTGGCCGAGGCGCGCGCCGACGCCGGCGACGCTTTGGCCCGCGACCGAGCCGCGCTCGATCAGGCGGCAGCGCGATTGATCGAGAGCGGCCTGGTGGAGTGGTCGGGCGAGGATCCGACCGTTGGGCGCTCACTAATCGTGCGCGGGCGCGCCAATCTGCTGCAGGATCAGGAGGCGGTGGCCGATCTGGAACGGGCGCGGCGCTTGTTCGACGACCTGGAAAAAACCCGGGAACTGATCCAGGTGCTGGATTTGGCCAAGGCGGGCGAAGCGGTGCGGGTGTTTATCGGCTCCGAGAACCCGCTTTTTTCACTCTCGGGGTCGAGCTTGATCGTTGCGCCCTATATGAATGCCGAACGACGGGTGGTCGGGGCGCTGGGCGTCATCGGCCCCACCCGGCTTAATTATGCGCGGGTGATCCCGGTGGTGGATTATACCGCCCGCATCGTCGGGCGCGTGCTCGATGGGCGGACTGAACGCTGAGGATGGAATGAGCGAAACCAACGCACAGACTGACTTGCCTGAGGGAGCTGAGCCGGCGGCCGACGCTGCGTCGCTTGAGGCAGAGCTGGCGAAAGCGCGCGATGACCGGTTGCGGGCGCTGGCGGAAGTCGAGAACACCCGCCGCCGCGCCGAGCGCCAGGCCGCCGATGCGCGCGCTTATGCGATCGACCGCTTCGCGACGGATTTGCTCGCCGTGGCCGATACGCTGTCACGAGCTTTGTCGGCCGCGCCTCGCGACGATGCCGACGAAGGCTTCCGCAATCTGCTCACTGGCGTCGAGCTGACCGAAAAATCCTTGCTCGACGCATTCGCGCGGCATGGGCTGAAACGCGTTGGCGCCAAGGGCGATGTGTTTGATCCGAAGATCCATCAGGCCATCGCACAAATCCCGTCGGAGCATCCAGCCAACACGATCGCCGAGGTGATGCAGCCGGGGTACGTGCTGGGCGAGCGGACCTTGCGGGCGGCCATGGTGGTGGTGTCTGCTGGCCGCGGCCAGGACGCGCCCAGCGTCGATATCAAAGTCTGACGCAGCGTCAGCGAAGCCTCAGCTATCCGCTTTTATTGCGGCGGTTTGCGTCGATGCGGGCGAACGCCGTGCTTCCGCCTGTTTTCAGCCTTTCAGCCACTTGAACGATAGTTAATCCTGACGACGTGCCTGATCCGCTGTGCTTTTGTGTGCTGCGGACACGAGGGGAGAAGTGGACATGCGTGGAAAGCTTTGGATCGGCGTGGCCAGTGCCGCGCTGATGGCGTTGGGATTTGCGCCGGCTGTTTTGGCTCAGGATCGCGATCCACCGGGGGATGCAAGCACGCAGGCGCAGCTCGTGGCGGGCACGCCGATCGACGGACAGATTTCACCAGCTGGCGACAGCGATTGGTATCGTCTGCATGTCGAGCGCGGCCAGAGTTATCATATCACGCTCGACGGCGTGGCCGGCGGCGACGCCGCTCAAGCGATCGACACGACGCTGACCGTCCATGGCGCCGACGGCCAACAGCTGGCGTTTAATGACGATGCTAATGGCTCGCTCAATTCGGCGCTGGATTATGTGCCGAGCGCGACCGGCGATGTGTTCGTCGAAGCCAAATCTTTTAGCGATACGGCGACGGGGCCTTATCATTTGAGCGTCACCGCGACAGTGCTGCCGCCCGACGAGGTCGGCAATGACGCCAGCACACACGCGCGGATTAGCGCCGGTTCGCCGGTGAACGGTTCTCTGGACTATGCCGGCGACGTCGATTGGTACCGCTTCAGCGCGCACACCGGGCAAATGTACACAATCACGCTGGCGGGCACGCAGGGGGCGGCGAGCCCCCTCGCCGATCCCATGCTCCGCGTGGTCGACTCGCACGGAACCGAGATTGCATCGAACGACGACAGCCAAGGCAGCCTCAATTCCTCGCTGAACTTCATTCCCTCGCGCGGCGGCGACGTGTTCGTTTCGGCGCAGGGATACGGCGATCAGGGTACTGGCGCTTACACGCTGAACATAGCCGCGACGGCGCTGCCGCCCGATGATGCGAGCGCCGACACGGGGACACGCGGCCGCGTCAATGTTGGCGCCAGCGTCAGCGGCGCGCTCGACTATCCCGGCGATCACGACTGGTATCGCGTGCGCCTTGAGCAAGGCCAATCCTACCGCTTCTCGCTCAATGGCGGCGACGATCATGGGCTCGCCGATCCGGTGCTGCACCTGCGCGATTCGCATGGCGAAGAGCTGGCGACCGATGACGACAGCGGCGAGGGCCTCAATTCCTATCTTGAATTCACCGCTCCGAATTCGGGGACTTACTTTCTCGATGTGCAATCGTTCGATCAATCGGCCTTCGGGCGCTACACCCTTTCCGCTGCCGCCGGCGACATTCCAAACGATGCGACAACCGATGCCGTTTTGAGCGCTGATGGCGACTCACGCGAGGGCACGATTGCGCCGGCCGGGGATCAGGATTGGTTCAAGATCAATCTGGCGAACGGCCAAGGGGTGCGCATCGCGGTCAACGCCGCGGAGGGCGAAGGCGCGCTGCAAGATCCGCTCATTGTTATGCACGGGCCGGACGGCGCCGAATTGGCGCGCGACGATGATGGCGGCCAAGGGCTCAATTCATGGATGGAGTTCGTCGCGCCGGCGGCAGGCGCCTATTATCTGGAAGTGCGCGGCTTCAGCGACGACGCCCAAGGGCGCTATTCCATCAGCGTGTCAGCGGGCGATATCGGCAACACCGCTGACGGCGCGGAATCCATCGAGCCGAACGGCGACGGCCGCACCGCCATGATCAACAATGACGGCGACATCGATTGGTTCGCGGTGACGCTCGTGGAAGGCCGCCCCTACCGCTTCAACGTGCAGGGCGCCGAACCTGGCCCCCTCGCCGACCCCGTGCTCACGCTTTACGATACCGACGGGCACGAAGTGGCGTCCGATGACGATGGCGGCTCGGGCGTGAATTCGTATCTGAGCTATACCTCGGTTGCCGGCGGGCAATATTACGCGGCCGTGTCTTCCTTCAACAACACAGGCCAGGGCCACTACACGCTGACCGTCAGCGATACGGATGTGCCGGGCAACACCAACACCGATGAGACACTCGACGCGGCCGCTGGCGACGACCGCGCCAATCGCATCGAGATCGCGGGCGATCTTGATGACTATCGCGTCGATCTCGAAGCGGGCGCGCATTATCTGATCGAAGTTACGGCTGTGGGTGATGACCCGCTCGGTGATCCCTACTTGACGGTGCTCAACAGCGACGGCGAACGCGTTGCAGCCGATGACGACGGCGGCCACGGGCGCAACGCGCGGCTGCGCTTCACTCCGCCGCAGGCGGGATCGTACTTCCTTCAGGCGAGTGGACTTGGAGGTTCAACGGGCTCGTACAAAATTTCGATCGTGCGTCAGTAGGCTCCTCTAAGGCGGGACGCACGCGCGGCGGCGCCGGACAAGGGCGCCGCCGCATTTTTTTGGGTCGCAGCGTCCCCTCCCCTTGAGGGGAGGGGTTAAGGGGCGGGGTGTTGCTCCGTCGTTTTTGTGCGCGGGGGGGCTGGTACTTCACCACACCCCCTGCCCCCTCTCCTCAAGGGGAGGGGACGCGTTTCATCGCTTACAGTTTCAGTCGCGAAAACTGCGGATCAGAGTTGTGCTCTCAAAGATGGGAGAGCGGGGCGCGCACAAAGCGTGCGCAAGAAAGATAGAGGGGTTGGTGCTTGGTGCGCGCCCCGCGTGATTTGTTTTGTCGACCGGAGAAGACTCAGTGGCGTTCCTACGGAGCCGCGAGTAGCCATGCGTTGAGGCAGACGGGCCTACGCTGCTTTGCAGCTTCGGCCCGCAGGCGGGCCTGAGCTGAAAAACAACATCGATAAAGACTGGCGCTAACTCTTCGCCAAGCCGGGTTGCCCCCGGACCAGTCCCCGCGACTTCGAGTTTCGTTTTCTCTCCTCGAAACTGCGGCGCCCGATCTCGCGACCATCTTCCGCATCACACTCAAATCACATCTCTTGAACTGATTGGCTGTTGGTACCGTCAGCCTCCCGACAAGAGACCGGGGCAGTGTAAGCGCTTTCCAATGCGGTCGGATTGCGAAACGCACTTTTGTTGATGGGAAAGGGATTTTCGGCAGAAAGGTGTAGGATTGGAGCCAGTCCGATCCCCCTAATTTCTGGGCGGCGGCTCTTCGCCGAAAGGCGTCACCCAAGCATTAGAAGGTCTATTCACCTAAACGGAGGCGTGACGTCGTCGGTCGGTACTGACCTGAGCGTCAGGCCGCCACTCCGTTTTTCGCGGACATATTCGCCGGGACTGAGGCCGGTCATGGCGCGAAATTCCCGCGTCGCATGCGGCTGATCTGCATAGGCAATTGGTGTTTCGGCATACCCATCGGCCTCCCAAGGCGTATCATGTAGCTGACGTATTCGACGATCGACCCGAACTGCGCGTTGGTAAAGCTTTGGTGCAACGCCGTAGAGGTTGGCAAACGCGCGACGATATTGACGCGATGACAGATGCACGGCCGCGGCGGCGCGGGAGACTGCGCTGCCGTCAGCCGTGGCCAAAATATCAAGCGTGGATGCGAGCGGGTCAGGTTCGGAATGCTGGAAGAACGCCAGCAAGACGTGTTCCGCGCGCAAACGCCAAGTATCGAATGCTTCATGGGCTAGAGGTTCGAGCGCTTCGGCCAGCGCCGGCTGCACGTCTCGGAGATCCAAGACGATGTTTACGAGCTGCGAGGCGGCGCGCTGACTGATCCGTCTCAGCCCAATGGCGGACAAACCGATGCCGAACGCCTTGATGCGTCCGGCGGCGAAGCCGTAGCACCAGTCGTATCTCGGACCCCATAGGGCGATGCGCGGCAGGCGCCTCCATTCGGCGTTAGCGGTGGCGTCGCGCAGCCAATAGGGCTGATCCAGCATGAGCTGAATTGAAAATCTGACTTCAGGGAGAACCCGAACGACTTGAGGGCCCCGGGTCTTCGTCGCGATGGATGAAGCCGAACACGTTGCCTGCGAGTTCGGCGGGGGGGTGAAACAGAACGAGTTCGCCGCGCGCGATGTCCGATTTCTTCAATCCAATGGGGGCGGGATCGGCTACCACGGGCGCGCATCAAACAAGCGGGAGAAGGTCCGATTCATCAGGATGAGTCCTTGCGACTAACGCGATGGCGGGCGATCGCCACCGCGGCGGCCGTGTCCGTCGCGCTCGCTTACTCCACTGTCAGCGGAGATTTACTGGCGCCCTTCGTTAGGGTCGAGCCGGTTCGCGCTGTTCCGTACCTTGGCTCGGCGCTCGTCTCGTTCGGAGATGCGCTTGTGCTGGTTCTTCTCGCGGCGCTCGCAGCGGGGAGATCGCCGCTGCAGGTGATCGGACAAACGGGTTTGCAGGCGCCGATCGGGAGACCCGCGCTGTGGGCGCTGCTCTGGCTGGTCCCGGCGATCGCAGTGAGTTTGGCGTTGGCTCGCGTTGCGCCGGATGTGCATGCGCAAGACATCGCGTGGTTAGGATTTGGCGGGCCGCTGGCGGAGGAGTTTGTCTATCGCGGACTGGCGCTGGGCGTGCTCATTCGCTGGTGCGGCTGGCCGGTCTGGTTGGCGTGCGTCTGGCCGGCCGTGTTCTTCGGCGTCGCCCATTTCGGCCAGGGCGAGGATTGGGGCAGTGTCGCCGGCATCGTCGCGATCACAGGCCTGAGCGGCATCTTGCTCGGCTGGCTGTTTTGGCGCTGGCAGTTCAACTTCTGGCCGCCGCTTTTTCTGCATGTCGGGTTGAATACGATCTGGGAAGTGTTCGATCTTGGCGAAAACGCGCTCGGCGGCTGGCTGGGCAATGTCCTGCGCCTTGCAGTCGTTGCTGTTGCGGTCGGAGCTTCGTTTTGGCTAGCGCCTGCGCGCGAGAACAAAGCCTAAGCTAAGGCGAAATCTATCTTCGCGTTCGTCGCAACACGCGTCGTCAGTCCAGTGTCCGGATTGGGCTGCGAGTTCAAATGATCGACGCAACACGTACCTGCGTTAGGAGCGATGGAAATAAGCGCGGCAGGGGCCGCGCGCTCCGGTTCTGCACCGTCATCGCCAAGTTGGAGCCGCGCGCCGCCTGGCGCGCATGCGGCGCGGTCCTGCCCTTATAGCGCTTGCGCTTGTATTTGGCGAAGAGCGAGCGGGACGCCCGCGCTCCGGTTACGAGATGTTACCCATGCGTTCGCCGCCTTGGCGTTGCAGCATCCAGCCTGGGTATTCGGGCTTCAGCTTTGAGACATCGTCGAGCTTTTTGAGATCATCGCTCGAGAGTTCGACGGTCGTGGCTGCGAGATTGTCGGTGAGCTGTTGCTCGTTCTTGGCGCCGATGATGACGCTGGTGACGTGCTTTTGGTGCAAGAGCCACGAGAGCGCGATTTGCGCGACCGAGACTTTGCGGGCGTCGCCCAGGTCTTTCATGACATCGATGATGTCGTAGGCCTTCTCTTTGTCGACCGGCGGGAAATCGAAGGCGACGCGGCGGGCGCCTTCGGTGGGCGCTGAGTTGCGCGAGTATTTGCCGGAAAGGAAGCCGCCAGCGAGCGGACTCCACGGCAGAATGGCGAGCTGCTCTTCCTTGGCGAGCGGCACGACTTCGCGTTCGAGATCGCGTCCGGCGATCGTATAATACATCTGCACCGACTCGAAGCGCGCGATCTCCTTGCGCGCCGAGATGCCGAGCGCTTTGGCAATCTGCCAAGCGGCGAAATTGCAAAGGCCGATGTAGCGGACCTTGCCGCTCTTCACGACTTCGTCGAGCGCTTGCAACGTTTCTTCGAGCGGCGTCAGCGGATCGAAGGCGTGCACCTGGTAGAGATCGACGTAGTCGAGATCGAGGCGCTTCAGGCTGGCGTCGATGCCGTCGAAGATGTGCTTGCGCGAGAGGCCCCAGAGATTGGTGTTTTCGTAGCGGCGCTTGGCTTCCGGGGTTTGCTCGCCGCCATAGGCGCCCATGCGGCCGAAGACTTTGGTGGCGATGACGAGCTCGTCGCGCGGCAGCGACTTGATCGCCTGCCCTGTCACCTGTTCGGAGAGGCCGTTGGAATAGACGTCTGCGGTGTCGATGAAGGTGACGCCCTTGTCGAAGGCGCTCTTCACCAGCTTGGTGACTTCTTCCTGTTGCAGGGCGCCGATGACTTTCCAGAAGCCGTCGCCGCCGAAGGTCATGGCGCCGAGGCAGATTTCGGAAACAGTGAGGCCAGTGCGGCCGAGTTTGCGATAACGCATGGTTTGTCCTTTGCAGAGAATCTAAGGGTCAGCCGACGCCGTGCTGGTGGAACCAGGCGATAGCGCGCGTCCAGCCATCTTGTGCATCAGCTTGATTGTAGGAGCTGCGATAGTCGGCGTGGAAGCCGTGCTGCGCATCGGGATAGACGACGATTTCGGAATGCGTGGGATTGCCATGCGTGTTGAGCGCGGCGCGCATCTGGGTAACGGCGCCTTGGGTGATGCCTTGATCAAGCGCGCCATAGAGGCCGAGCACGGGCGTGCGGAGCGTTGGCGCGATGTCGATCGGGTATTGGCGATGCTCTTCGTAGCCGAAGCCGTTGGCTTGCGGGCGCAGCAGCGGCCCATACCAGGCGACAGCGGCGCGGAGATCGTGCGGGAAGCGCGCCGCGGCCATCCAGGTGACGCCACCGCCCCAGCAGAAACCGGTAACGCCAAGCGCGTTGTGCTGCACGAAGCGCTGCGCCTTCAGCCAATGAATGGCGCCGGCGGTGTCGCCCATCACTTGCTCATAGTGCGCGGTCTGCACGATCTGGCGGACGGCGTTCATGTCGGTGAGCGGCGCGGGATTGCCGGCGCGGTTGAAATAGTCCGGCGCGATGGCGACAAAACCGGCGCGCGCGAAACGGCGGCAGGTATCCTTGATGTAGTCGTGGATGCCGAACACCTCGTTGACGACAATGATCGCGGGATGACGCCCCTGCCCTGCGGGGCGCGCGACATAAGCGGGCAGGTTGTAATTGTTGGCGCCGTGGATGTGGATTTCTTCAATCGTGAGGCCGTCGCTTGGCGTGACGATCGGCTCGGCGTCGGCAGAGAGCGCGGCAGCCGCATAACCCGCGAAAAACAAGGACGCGGCGATGGTGCGGCGCGATGGGTCGATGTTTCCGTAGGCGGCGTCTAGGCGCATTGGGTGGGTCTCCGTCGCATCCGCGCGACCGTTCGCGCGCATCCCCTTGCCGAGCCATATGGGGCCGGCGCAGTCTGGCGGCGAGCCAGGACGAGGGGAAATCAATATGCGTCTTTCTGGGCGTCTTTTGGGATGGGGGGCGCTTGTCGCGCTCACTGCGATAGCAGGACCCGCCTTCGCGCAAACAGCCGCTGAGCACGCGCCTGCTGCCGCTGCCGCCACACATGCCGCAACGGCGCTGCCGTTCGACCCGGATGTGGCGACGCGCGAATGGCTGAACACGATGAATTCGGCGTCGCGCGCGCGGTCGGACTCGTACTTCGAGGGCGGGTACTGGATTCAGTTCGTCGGCCCGATCATCGGATTTGTGATTGCCTTTTTGGTGCTGCAGTTGGGCTGGGCCAAGGGCGTTCGCGCATGGCTCGAGAAGACCGTGAAGGTCTATTTCCTCGTCGTCATCGGATTCTTCCTCTTCTACTCGCTCATCGGCCTCGTGACCCTGCCATGGGACTATTGGGTCGGGTTCGTGCGCGAACATGATTATGGCTTGTCGCGGCAGACTTTCACACAATGGGCGACGGAAGCCGCGCAAGGCTTCGGACTCAATCTCGCGATCGGTTCGATCGGAATTTCGATTTTGTATTTCGTCATTTGGCTGGCGAAAAAGAATTGGTGGATCTGGGGCACCGTGGCGGCGATCGCCCTGCTCGCTGTCTCAAGCATGCTGGCGCCGGTCTATATCGCGCCGATCTTCAATCATTACACGCCAATGGCGGAAAGCCCGCTGCGCACGAGCGTGCTGCAAACCGCGCAGGCCAACGGGGTACCGGCGGACAACGTTTATGTGTTCGATGTCTCTCGGCAATCCAATCGCGTGACCGCCAATGTGTCCGGTTTTGCAGGAACGACGCGCATTTCAATGGCGGACAATCTGATCAACCGCGAGTCACCAGGGGGCGTGCGCGCGGTGCTCGGCCACGAGATCGGTCACTACGTGCTCAATCATACTGTCTCGCTGATGGTGATGTTCGCGTTTATGATTGTCATCGTCTTTGCGCTCGCCAATTGGCTCTTCAGCAAACTCAGCGCTGGCGAGCGATGGGGCATTCGCAATATCTGGGATCCAGCCGGCATGCCGCTGCTGTTCTCGATTATCGGCTTTATGTTCCTGATCGCGACACCGATTCAAAACAACATCGTCCGCTTCCATGAGCATCAGGCCGATATGTTCGGGCTGAACGCGGCGCGGGAGCCGGATGGGTTTGCGGAATCGGCGCTGCTCTTGTCCGAGTATCGCAAGATGGAGCCATCGCCGTTCGAGGAATGGTTCTTCTACGATCACCCATCGGGCTATGACCGCATCCACATGGCGATGGTTTGGAAAGCGCATCACATGGCACTGGGCGACATTCCGATGGGACCAGGCGGCCCGCCGCCGGGATGGCATCCGGACTTCGTGGTGATGCAACACGGCGCGAATGCAAGTGCGCCGGCTGCGTCCACGCCTGCACAATCTTCCGCGGCCACTACGACAACTACGGCGGCGTCACACGGCGCACCGTGAGATTGATCCTCCCGCCTTTGGGAAGAAGGCGGGAGGTGCCCGGCAGGATGCGGTCGACACCGTGATAGAAGCGGCGTGAGGCGCCGCCGAGCAGGCACACATCGCCTGAGGCCAAACGCACGCTGCGGGTTGGGTCGGAACGCACGGGGCCGCCAATGCGGAAGAGCGCGGTGTCGCCGAGCGAGATGGAGAGCACCGGCGCGTCCCAGGCCTCTTCGTCGGCGTCGATGTGTAGGCCCATGCGCGCGTCGCTCTCATACAGATTGACGAGGCAAGCCTCGGGTGGCGCGGGATAACCCGAGCGTTCGTTCCAAAGTTCGAGCACGCGCGGCGGCACCTCCGGCCACGGCTTGCCGGTGTCGGGGTGCGTCGCCTGGTAGCGGTAGCCCTGCTCCTTGTCGGTGACCCAGCCGAGTGACCCAAAATTGGTCATGCGCACGCGCATTGGCTGACCAGATTTCGGCATGCGCGGCACGTAGAGCGGCCCTCCCCGCATGCGCGCGAAGACGTCATCGCGCAGAGCCTCCTGCTCGGTGCGGCTGAGCAGGCCGGGCCAGAGCCGGAAACCTTCAAGATCAGTACTGGCTTGAGCCATCTTGATCGGCTCTCCACCCGTTCGGTTTCTTTTTTGTTCCGCCGCTTTAGCACGAACGGCCATTTCCCCGCGACGAATGCGGATAGCCGCCTCCAAAAGCCTTGCGCCTCGTAGGCGATACACCACATGAACCGGGAAGTTACGGCCTGGATGCTTGAGCGGGGGCGCTGGGTCGTTAATCCGGTTTGATTGAAGTCAGGACGCGCGCTTTCAGGACGCCAGAACATGGGTCCCCGAAGAAAGGCCGCGCCGCTGTGAAAGGACGAGGACGTAGAAATGGGTAAGGTCATCGGTATCGATTTGGGCACGACGAACTCGTGCGTGGCCGTCATGGAAGGCGGCGCCCCAAAGGTGATCGTCAATTCCGAAGGCTCGAACACCACGCCCTCCGTCGTCGCCTTCACCGAAAGCGGTGAGCGCTTGATCGGCGTGCAAGCGGTGCGTCAGGGCATCACCAATCCCGAGTACACCTTCACCGCCGTGAAGCGCCTGATCGGGCGCACCTTCGACGATCCGATCACCAAGAAGGATTCCGAACTCGTTCCTTATAAGATCGTGCGCGGGCCGAACGGCGACGCCTGGATCAAGGGCCGCGACAAGCAATATGCGCCGTCGGAAGTGTCCGCGTTCGTGCTGCAGAAGATGAAGCAGACGGCGGAAGATTATCTCGGCGAACCGGTGACCCAGGCGGTGATCACGGTTCCCGCATACTTCAACGACGCGCAGCGGCAAGCCACCAAGGATGCCGGCAAGATCGCCGGCCTTGAGGTCCTGCGCATCATCAACGAACCGACGGCGGCGGCCCTCGCCTACGGCCTCGATAAGGCCGGGCAGAACAAGACCATTGCCGTCTACGACCTCGGCGGCGGCACCTTTGACGTTTCGGTGCTCGAAATCGGCGACGGGGTCTTTGAAGTCCGCTCCACCAATGGCGACACCTTCCTGGGCGGCGAAGACTTCGACCTGCGCATCCTCAATTACATCGCCGACGAGTTCAAAAAGCAGAACGGCATCGACCTGCGGCAAGACAAGCTGGCGCTGCAGCGGCTGAAGGAAGTTTCCGAGCAAGCGAAGAAAGAGCTTTCGTCACGTTCGGATTTTGACATCAGCGTGCCGTTCATCAGCGCCAATGCGTCCGGGCCCGTCCACCTCAACATGAAGCTGTCGCGCGCCAAGTATGAGAGCCTGGTCGATGACCTGGTTCAAAAGACGCTTGGGCCGTGCAAGGCCGCGCTGAAGGACGCGGGCCTTTCCGCCAGCGACATCAAGGAAGTGGTGCTGGTGGGCGGCATGACGCGCATGCCGAAGATTCAGCAGGTCGTGAAGGAATTCTTCGGCCGCGAACCGCACAAGGGCGTCAACCCGGATGAAGTCGTGGCCGTAGGCGCGGCGATCCAAGCCGGCGTGCTGCAGGGCGACGTGAAGAACGTCGTGCTGCTGGATGTGACGCCGCTGTCGCTCGGCATCGAAACGTTGGGCGGTGTGTTCACGCGCCTGATCGAACGCAACACCACCATCCCGACCAAGAAGAGCCAGATCTTCTCGACCGCGGAAGATAATCAGAACGCCGTCACCATTCGTGTTTTCCAAGGCGAGCGCGAAATGGCTTCGGACAACCGTCCGCTCGGCCAGTTCGACTTGGTTGGCATTCCCCCTGCGCCGCGCGGCATGCCGCAGATCGAAGTCACCTTCGATATCGACGCCAACGGCATCGTCTCGGTCGGCGCCAAGGACAAGGCGACCAACAAAGAACAAAACATGCGTATCCAGCCGTCGGGCGGCCTCTCCGAGGACGACATCAAGCGGATGGTGCGCGAAGCTGAAGAGCATTCGAGCGAAGACAAGTCTCGGCGCGAGTTGGCGGAAGCTAAGAACCAAGGCGAAGCCCTGGTGCATGCGACCGAAAAGCAGCTGCAGGAAAACGGCGACAAGATTCCGGCGTCCGACAAGTCGGCCATTGAAAGCGCCATCGCTTCGCTGAAGTCAGCGTTGGGCACGGAGAACACGTCTCAAATCGCTTCGGCGACGCAGACATTGGTGCAGGCCTCGATGAAGATCGGTGAAGCACTCTATGGCGGCCAAGCCGGCGCTGGCGGCGACGCCGGCGGCGCGGGCGCCCAACCCAATCAGGAAGGCGTGGTCGACGCCGACTTCGAAGAAGTCGACGGCAACAACAAAAAAAGCGCCTGAGGATTCGTGATGCGCGGGTTTGGCGGATAGCGCACCATGGCCACCACCAACAGCGGCGATTATTACGAAATCCTGGGCGTGCCGCGCGATGCGGACCAGGCCGCGATCAAGTCGGCGTTTCGCAAGCTCGCGATGAAACTGCACCCGGACCAAAACCCGGGGTGCAAAGTTTCCGAAGAGAAGTTCAAGGAAATCGGCGAGGCCTATGCGGTGCTCTCCGATCCGCAAAAGCGCGCGGCTTACGATCGCTACGGCAAAGCCGCGTTCCAAAGCGCGGGCGGCGGACCGGGCTTCGGGCCAGGTGCGGCGGGCTTTGCCGACTTCTCCGACATCTTCAATGAGATCTTTGGCGGCGGCTTCGAGGAGATGTTCGCGCGTGGCGGCGCGGGTCCGCGCAACGGTCCCGAGCGCGGCGCCGATTTGCGCTACGATGTCGAGATCACGCTCGAGCAAGCCTTCCGCGGCATGGAGCGCGAGATCGTCGCGCCGCGCGCACAAGCATGCGAACCGTGCGGCGGCACCGGCTCCGAAGGCAAAGCGCCGCTGGAGACGTGCCGCACCTGCAATGGCGCCGGCCAAGTGCGCGCCAGCCAGGGCATGTTCCGCGTGGTGCGCACCTGCCCGGCTTGTCACGGGCGCGGGCAATCGATCAAAACGCCTTGCCGTTCATGCGGCGGGCGCGGGCTAACGCAGAAAGAGCGGACGCTGGCGGTGAAGATTCCGGCCGGGGTCGAGGATGGCACGCGCATCCGCTTAGCTGGTGAAGGCGATGGCGGCGCACGCGGCGGACCGCCAGGCGACCTGTATCTTTTCTTGTCGGTAAAACCGCACCAGTTGTTCGAGCGCGACGGGCCGGATCTTTATTGCCGTGCGCCGACGCCGATGAGCAAAGCCGCGCTTGGCGGCGACATCGAAATCCCGACCATCGATGGCGAACGGACCAAGGTGAACGTGCCGGCCGGCGCGCAAACCGGGCGGCGCTTCCGCATCAAGGGCAAAGGCATGCCGCAGCTGCGCTCACGTGATCGCGGCGATCTGCATGTCGAGCTGCTGGTGGAAACGCCGGTCCATCTCACGGCGAAACAACGCAAGCTTCTCGAAGAATTCTCCAAGGAATGCGGTGAGGAAGCGCACCCACAGACGCAAGGCTTCTTCGATAGTGTGAAACGCTTCTTCGAGGCCAACACCGAGCCGCCGACGCGCTAACGCTTGCGGGCGCGCCGAGTGCGGTCCATGACTCGGCGCATGACGCTCGCCATCGCTATTGCCGGCTGCAACGGACACATGGGCCGCGCGCTTATGAGCGCCGCAGGCGGCGATGTACGATTCTCCATCGTCGGCACGACCACGCGCGGCGGCGCGAGCGCCGGCGCGGCTGCCGCCAATGCCGATGTCTGGATCGATTTCACGACGCCGGATGCGACCGTGACGGCGCTCGATGCGCTGAGCGGCGCCAAAGTTCGCGCCGCCATCGTTGGCACCACAGGGCTTTCGCCGGCGCAGAGAGACCGCATCGCCGAGCATGCCAAGCGTATCGCTATTGTGTGTTCGGGCAATTTCAGTCTGGGCGTCAATCTGCTCGCGGCATTGGTGGAGCAAGCGGCGTCGAAACTGGGTCCGGAATGGGATATCGAAATCCTCGACGCCCATCATCGGCGCAAAGTGGATGCGCCATCCGGAACGGCGCTGATGCTGGGCGACGCGGCCGCGAAGGGTCGCGGCGTCGCGCTTGAGGATGTGCAGCTCGCGCCCAACAACGGTGTCACGGGCGTACGAAAGGCGGGCGGCATTGGTTTCGCGTCGCTGCGCGCGGGCGGCATTGTTGGCGAGCATGACGTGATCTTTGCGGCGGAGCGTGAAGTGCTGACGCTTTCACACGCTGCTCTGGATCGCGGTTTGTTCGCTGACGGCGCACTCGCTGCGGCGCTTTGGGCGGCGGACAAGCCTGCCGGTCTTTACACCATGCGCGACGTGCTCGGCCTCTAAGCGCCGCGCTTCGCCCGGAAGAGTGCGAGATCGAGCTGGCGCGCGAACTCCGCGCGCTCATCGGGCGGTAGGAATGCGCCCACGCGCAGCGCCCTCCCCCCGCTCCAGATCGACACGCCGACGCTCTCTTCGCGCGCTTTGGCCCACACCGGATTGAGCACGAAGTACGAGCGTTGGCCGCTGGGGCTGCGCCGCTCCACCTGCATTTGCAGCGGGGTGAGCACGATGTGCTCTGCGGCTTTGGCGGCGCGGTAGTTGATCCGGAAGGCGAGCCAGAGCGCCAACACGTCAAGGCCGAAAAAGCCGGTCACGGGGAAGGCGCCGTGCGCGAGGAAGAACGCGCCGATCACCGCATTGATGATGATGACTACGAGCAGCAGCAGGCGGAAGGCTTGCAGGCTGAGGCTGCGGTGCGGACGCAGCACGGTGTCGAGGTAGATTTTGCCCTCGAGTTCGGGCGGTGATTGCGTGCGTTCCCAACGCGGCGTCATGTCGATTAAGGTACGCCGATTGCGACTTTCGCCAAGGGACCCTGGGCACGTGGCCAAACGACTGACAAAAGCGAAAGCTAAAGAGCTCTATGCGCGTCTTGCCAAGGTGCGGCCCGACCCGAAGACAGAGCTGGAATACGTCAATCCTTACACCCTGCTGGTCGCGGTGGTGCTTTCGGCGCAAGCCACCGACGCTGGCGTCAACCGCGCGACGCGGGATTTGTTTAAGACCGTCGATACGTCGGAGAAGATGGTGAAGCTCGGCGAAGCCGCGCTCGGCAAGCGCATTCAGACTATTGGGCTTTGGCGCAACAAGGCCAAGAACGTCATCGCGCTGTCCGAAGAGCTGATCGAGAAGCATAGTTCCAAAGTGCCGCATGATCGCGAAGCGCTGGAAGCGTTGCCAGGCGTTGGGCGCAAGACGGCAAACGTCGTGCTGATGGAGATCTTTGGCGAAGGTACGATTGCGGTCGATACGCACGTCTTCCGGGTCGCCAACCGTACCGGCCTCGCTGACGGCAAGACGCCGGCGGAAGTCGAAGCTCAATTAATGAAGATCACGCCCGCGAAGTATCTCCACGGCGCGCATCATTGGTTGATCTTGCACGGTCGCTATGTCTGCCTGGCGCGCAAGCCGGAATGTCCGCGCTGCGTGATCGCCGATATCTGCCTGTATCAGCCCAAGACTCTAGCGATCGCGTCAACCAAGACACGCGCGCCTTCCGGCGCAAAGTCCAAGAAGAGATAAGGTTCAATCGCCTCGATCTCGATCACGCGCCATTGGCCATCGTCGCCCAGCACCAGATCGATGCGGACGTAGAGCAAGTCTTTCGGGGCGTGTGCGCGCGCGGACTCGGCCGCCTGCATCGCGGCTGCCGGCGGTGTGTCGGCGACAAACTGAGTCTTGCCGGGAATATTGGCGAGCCAGCTGCCATTGTGCGGCACCTTGCGAATGGCGTGCGAGAAAGTTCCGCCAAACCAGAAGAGCGACCGCTCCCCCTCCGTCTCGATGGCTTGCAAGAAGGGTTGGATCATCGCCGCCCCCCGGGGACCGGCGATCAAATCAGCCTCGCTCCAGGCGTTGCGTTTCAGGCGGACCGTATCGATCGACCCTGCGCCGACCTGTGGCTTCACAACAATCTCGGCGGCGTCCAGCGCATCGAAGGCCTGCGCGACCGCTTGTGCATCGGCGCGATCGACCCAGATCGTGGGGATCGCCGATGGGCCGAGTTCTTTCAGATAGGTCTTGCGCGCGTTCCATTTCACGACGCTCGATGAATTGTGAACGCGCAGCCCCGCACGCTCGTATGCGTCCAAAGCCTCGACAAATTGCTGCGGGCGTTCGTGGTAGTCCCAGCAGGTGCGGATCAGCGCGAGGGCAAATCCGCGCGAGGGCAATTCGTGATCGTCCCAGTACGCTGTCTCAAAGCTGAGGCCACGCTCAGCGCCAGCGGCGACAATCAGTTCGCGGCTCTTCAGTTCGAGCGACGGCACATCGCCGGGCGCCAACGGCGTTCCGCGATACGATCTGCCGGTGAGATAGGCGATTCGACGCATCAAGGATGATGCGCTTCCGCTTCCGCGCCGCATTGATCGAGCGTCGGCGCGGCTTGGCCAGCTTGGCGTGCGCTTGCGTGCGCATCCATGAGACGCAATGTGTTGTGCGCATCCGCTGTAAACACAAGCAACAACGCGCAGGTACTGAGCCGGTAGGTGAGTGCGACACCAGCGCCGTCCTGGCGGGAAATGTCGCCTGCGCCAAACGTTCGCTCAATGTCGGCGCGCGTTGGCGCATTGGCGCGACCCGCCTGCGCAAGCATCTGCGCGCCGCGATTGCTGGTGGGCGAGGCGAGTAGCGCCGCCACTGGCGTCATCTCCGGCGCTGACGGAGTCGCGGCCGTGGTTGAACATCCAAGCAACGCCGCCAAGGAAAGGATCACCACGAGATTTCGCATGCGCGCCACCTTGCCGTGCGAATCGCTGCGCGACAATGCTTGCAACGACGCAACGCACACGCTTTAACCGGCAGGTTTCAAGGGTTTTTCCATGCTTTACGACGTCGTCGCGGTCGGCAACGCCATCATCGATATTCTGCAACCTGTGCCGGATTCGTTCTTGGCGCAGGAGGATATCAGCAAAGGCACGATGACCCTGATCGACGAGGCCCGCGCCGATCAACTGACGCGGTTGTTTCGCGAAGCGACGGTCGCCGCAGGCGGCTCCGCCGCCAACACGGTGACTGGCGTTGCCAGTTTCGGTGGCAAGACTGGCTATATCGGCAAGGTCGCTGACGATGAACTCGGCGCGCGTTTCACGCGCGAGTTCCGAGCCGCGGGTGTCGCCTTCGACACACCGCCACGCGAGGGCGCTCCCGGAACGGCGCGCTGCCTGATTGCGGTAACGCCGGATGGTCAGCGTTCGATGAGCACCTATCTCGGCGCCTCGACCCTGCTCTCCGCGTCGGATATCGACGCCGATCTGATTCGCTCCAGTGCGACCTTGTTTCTCGAAGGCTATCTGTTCGATCGCGACGAAGCGAAGGCCGCCTTTGTGCGCGCGGCCGAGATAGCGCGCGCATCCGACCGGAAGGTGGCGCTGACGCTTTCAGACCTGTTTTGCGTGGAGCGTCATCGCGATAGCTTTCGACAGCTGGTCGCGAACCATGTCGACATCCTCTTCGCCAACGAGCACGAAATCCTGGCCCTGTACCAGACGAGCGACTTGAAAGCTGCACTCGCGTCAGCGCAAGCGGCTTGTCCGGTGGTTGCGGTGACCCGGTCGGAACTCGGGTCGGTTATCCTTGAAGGCGGCGCGGAAACTCACGTGGCGCCGCTACCGGTCGGCAAGGTGGTGGACACGACAGGCGCCGGCGACCAATACGCGGCAGGCTTCCTGTTCGCCTACGCGAAACAGCGGTCAACGGCTGAGTGCGGCGCGCTCGCTTCGCTGGCGGCATCCGAAGTCATCTCTCACATGGGCCCACGACCGGAGACAAATTTGCGCGCGCTTGCGCTGAAGGAATCCTCACGTCGTTCGACGCCTTCGGCGACCACTTCCATGTCGAGCGCACCCGCCAAAGCCAGTATCATTTCAATGATCGCCGGCGCTTGGGCGTCACCGCGCTCCAAAGCGCGTACAAACTGCTGATCGATTTTGATCACATCGAAGGGCAGTCTTGACAGCGCGGCCAGATTGGAATGGCCGCACCCAAAATCATCGATGGCCAGACGCACGCCAGCGTCGCGCAAGGGCCGGATTACGTGCAGGGCCCGGTCCGGGTCTTCCATGACCACCGATTCGGTGATTTCCAATTCCAGCGCATCGGGCCGCAAACCAGCATGCTGCACGGTGCGAAGAACGCGCTCTGCGAAACGATCGCCGCGGAATTGCAGAGGTGAAACATTGACGGCGACTTTCGCCGGGTGTCCCGAGCGCGCCCACGACGCCGCCTTCCAGCATGCTTCGCGCATGATTGCGTCCGACAACGGACCGATTAGCCCGCTCTCCTCCGCTACAGGGATAAAGCGGCCCGGACTTACGATCGTACGATCGGGACGGACCCAGCGCGCCAACGCCTCGCATGCTTCAATGCGGCCAGAGCGGAGATTGACCTTGGGCTGGAAATACGCGCGAAACTCGTTGCGCTCGAGGGCGCCGCGCATTTCGCGCTCAAGCGTCAGCCGCGCCACCGCCTCACGATCCAGCGACTGCGTGTAGAGCTTCAAGGCGGCAGGCGAATTGCTGGCCGCACCCAGCGCCATGCGCGCATGGCGGATGACGGTTTCTGCGGCCCTACCGTCACGCGGCGCCAACGCGACACCGCAGCAGGCGCCGAGCGTGAGCTTGTGGCCGCGCCACTCAAGCGGTTGGTTGAGGGCGGCATTGAGGTGCTGCGCGAACCGCGCGGCGTCGGACGGCGATGCGAGGTTGGGTATAAACACGCCGAATTCGACGGCGCCAAGACGAGCCGCGATCGGAGGCGACCTTCCCTCCCCCACCAATCGCACGGCTCGATCCACAGTGGTCATAGCCTTCGACAGACGCTCGGAAATCATCCGCACAAACTCTCGCGACGCAGCCGGATCGAGCGTCTGTACGAGTTTGGGGAGACGACGAAGTTCGAAAACGAGCACAGCGCCGGATTCGGCCTTGGCCCGTAGAATGAAGAAATCAATCTCTCTCACGAAGCGATCATGGTTCGGGAGCTGCGTCGCCGGATCCACAAATGCTATTTGCTGAATGCGCTGAATGGACTGATCGAGGCGGCCGATCATGTTGTTGAAGGCGTTCGCGAGCGTTTCAAACTCATCGCCAGTTTGGAGCTTGATTGACTCTGTTTGGCCTTGATCCCCAATCCGTTCAGCGAAGCGCACGAGTTCGCCCAGCGGTGCGACGGCGGCGCGAACCACATGCGCCGTCAGCGGAACTGCTGCGCCGGTCAAACAAATCAGAATGAGAAGAAACGGAGCGAGGGCGGGCAACGCATCGAAACGGTATGCATTGCCGTTCCACATCATCACGGCGACTCCAAGCCGTTCGCCGTTGTGAATTATGGGGGCGGCAAGCGCGAGGCCGTTGTCGGCGGTGCGCACGTAGGTTGGTTCGCCACTGCTGGCTACATGCGCGGCAAGCACATCGGCGGCCGCAATATCGGAGGCGCTGCCTCCATGCGCAACGATGGTTCGCCCCTGCTCATCGTGAACCGTGATGCGTCGCACTTCGCGGCGGGACGTCGCCACGGTCGTAACCGAGTTGAGTTCGCGGATGTTGTCTTCGGCAATGAAATTACCGGACACGGTCGCCAAATGTTGCGCGAGTTCACCTGTAACTTCGAGCTGTCGACGTTCGCTCTCGCGGTCGGCGCCAAACATGATGGTGACAGCCGAAAGCAACGCCGTCGCCACCATTAGCCCGGTCGTGAACAACACCGCGCGCGCGGCCAAGCCACGCGGCGTGTATGATCTCACGATGCGAGCGAGCGCGCCCATCTCATCTCCCGGCGCGCCCGCGCGGGCGCACGCGAGGAACCTGCCGGAGTTTGGTTAGGATGCGCTGAAGGGCATGAATACGAGTTGGAGAGGAGCCTTAAACGAGTGTTGACGCGCGCTAGCCGCGAGCGCGCTTGATGAACACGTAGAAGGCGCCGGCGCCGCCATGTGAACGATGCGCTGGGGCGTAACTGGCAACGAGCGGCCGGATCTCTTTTGCCGCAAGCCAGCCGGGAAACATGCGCTTCAGCACGCCCTCCCCGCCTCGGCCAACGCCAGTCACCACGATCACGGCGCGGTCGCCGCGCTTCTGGGCCCGATGCAGAAAGCGGGTGAGCGCGCTGAAGGCTGAGTCCTGCGTGTGGCCATGCAAGTCGAGCGTCGCACCAATTTCCACGTCCCCTCGGCGCACGCGCTTTTCAGTGGAGACATTCGCGACGGGTCGCGCTGTGGGCGATCGTGGCGCCACAGGTCGCTCCAGAAGGCTGTGAGAGCTGGTCCGGCTTGGGGGCGGTTTACTCGGCGCCTCGGTCTCTGCATCGGGGAGAGAGCGTCGCATCTTCACTGTCGACGCGACGCGGCGCCACAGGCTTCGTTCTTCGGACGTGAGATCGCGCCGATTCTTGCTCACGCAGCGGCGACGCGCGCCAATCGCCAGTTTGGGTCCGCCGAGCGGATCGCACGCTCGAAAGTCCAACGCTCATGCGCGTCGCGCACGCCGTCCGCGCCTTCTGCCAACTCAGACTCGAATTTGACAGTCACGCGTGCGGTATCGCCGGCGAGTTCGGCGCCGGCCAAGTCGGCTGACCTCAAACGCACCAATTCCGGACCCGCCTCGCCTTTGGCTTCACGCGCAGAGATTGCGGCGACGTAAGTATCAAACACGCGGGGCGTTAGAAGATTGCGCAGGGCGTCGCGATCGCCTTTGGCAAAGGCGCCGACGATGATTTCATAAGCGCCCTTTGCTCCGTTCATGAAATGGGCAATGTCAAAGCTTGGGTCGGCGCGCACGATGGCCATGACGCCCGCGCTGGCCGGATTGTCAGCAAAGGCCTGCGGCAGTGGCGCAGGCGTTGCGACCCCCTGCGGCAACAGGCCTTGCGCGGCCAGAGGCACCGCAGGCCGCTCCGACCCGGTGCGGCGGCCGAGCGTGGCGTAGAGCCGGAACAGCACGAAGCCCGCGACAAAGGCGAGGACGACGATCTCGATCGTGCTCTGGTCCAAAATTCCAACTCCTGAGCCGACTTCCTGAGCGGCTTACCGCCAAGATAGTGCTAACAAGCTGTCACCGCCAGCACGGTTGCCGGGCATAGGCCCCCGTGTTAGCCCGCCGCCGCCCCCAACACGGAGTTTGCGAATGTCCACGCAACCCGGCCCAGAATTTGGCCAATCCGCGGATTCTCCGCACTTACGCGTGCTTTCACAGTACGTGAAGGATCTGTCATTTCGCAATGCGATGGCGGCCGCGTCGGCACAAGCCTACGACCAGCAGCCAACCATCGACATGGGCGTGGAAGTGAAGTCGCGACCCATCGGCGATCAGGGCGAGGCGGTTGAGGTTGACCTCTGCATCAATGTCGCGGCCAAACGGGGCGATGATGTGATGTTCGCGGCCAATCTCGTCTATTCGGGCCTGTTTCAATTCGTGAATGTTCGCCAGGAAGAGATCGAGCCGTTGATCTGGATCGAATGCCCTCGCCTGCTCTTCCCATTTAGCCGCCAAATCATGGCTGAGATAACGCGCGAAGGCGGCTATCCGCCGCTCATGATCAATCCGATCGACTTCACGCCGCTCTATTGGGCTGAGTTGCGTGAGCGCCAAGCGCGTGACGGGCTACCGCCAGGCGCGGCGAGTGCGGCCTTTTAAGTCTTACGTTCCGTACTTCAGCCAGAGCGCGTGGGGGCCAAGCTTGGCCACGAACGCAGCGTGCGCTTCGGCCTCCGCGGAAGTCGCACAGGATGGCAGCGGCTGCGGGCGTCGCGCGCGTGGTACAAACTCTGCCGCAACGGCGCCGTCGGCGGCTTCAACCTCAACCGACACATCGAATGCAAGACGCTGTTCGCGTCCGCCTTTTAGCTGCAGGTACACTTCCGCCAGGATACGCGAGTCGACGAGCGCGCCGTGGCCTCCGGCCGCTTTGCGTGTCGCCAGGTCGAAACCGTAACGGTCGAGCTGAAAGCGCCGCGCCAGCGCATCGAGCGAGCACGAAGCGCCAGGAAAGCGCTTCTTGGCGATCGCCAAGGTGTCGACAAAGCGCTCGTCGCCGTGACGCGGTAGGTCACATCGCGCGAGCTCCGCGTTGAGGAAGCCCTGATCGAACGATGCATTGTGCGCGACCAACGGCGCATCGCCTACGAACTCCAGGAACTCCTGCACGACCTCAGAGAACTTGCGGTGCTTGGAGAGAAACTCGCCGGTGAGTCCATGCACGCGCACGACTTCATCGGGCACGTTGCGACCGGGATTTATGTAGGCGTGAAATTCGCGGCCAGTGCGCTCAAGATTGATGAGTTCGACGCAGCCGATTTCGACGATGCGATCACGCTCGCGTGGCTCCGGATGGTCGGGGAAGATGCCGGTGGTTTCCGTGTCGAAAACAATTTCGCGCATGGGTTCGGCGCTAACTCTGTTCGCCGAGCGCGTCCAGCACAGCGCGAACCTGGGTGCGCGTGGCGTCCAGGTCGCCGCTTGTGTCGATGACAAAATCCGCGCGCGCCCGCTTTTCAGCATCGGGCATCTGTCGCGATAGCAGATAAGCGTACTTGTCTTCGGTCATGCCCGGTCGCGCCATGACGCGCGCTTTCTGCACATCCGCAGGCGCGGAAACGACTACGACCTTGTTCACGCGCTCTGCCCCGCCCGACTCAAACAACAAAGGTATGTCGAGCACGGCGGTCTTGACGCCTGCGCGAGCGTGCCGTTCGAGGAAAGTGATCTGCGCCTGATGCACCAGTGGGTGTACGATCGCCTCAAGCCTCTTGATGGCTTCGGGATTGTCGACGACACGCGCAGTGAGCGCGACGCGATCAATTGCGCCGTCTTTGGTTACGCCAGGAAACGCGCGCTCAACGGGCACAACCGCTGCGCCGTCCCTTGCATAGAGCGCGTGTACCGCATCGTCGGAGTCGAAGGCGGGCGCACCCTCCTCCGCAAACATTTGCGCAACCGTCGACTTGCCCATGCCGATGGATCCAGTGAGGCCGATGACGATCACGGCGTCTCACCGAGCGCTGCGAGCAGGCGCGCGCGCGCCTTAGCCGCGTCGGGCTTGATGCCGAACCAAAGATCGAATGAGCGCGCGCCCTGGTGAATGAGCATGCCGAGGCCATCGGCAGTGGCAAGCCGGCGCGCGCGCGCCGCTGCGAGCAATGGCGTGTGAAGCGGGCGGTACACAATATCGGCGATGATGGCGCCGGTGCGGCAATTGGCGACCGGCCATTCCATTTGTGGCTGGCCTTCCATACCCAACGTTGTCGCTTGGACGATCAAGTCAGCCGCGCCGAAGCCGCGCTCCAGCTCATCCCAGCGCAGCGCGCGGCCGTTGGGCAGCGACAATGCCGCCGCCTCGCCCCGCTCCGGCGTACGGTTGGCAAAATGAATGGTGTCGACAAAAGGTGAAAGCGCTGTGGCGATGGCGCGCGCCGCGCCGCCGGCGCCGAGCATCAACACACGACTCGTGCGGCCGCGCCAATCGGGTGCTTGTTCCGAAAGGCAATCGAGAAAACCCAATCCATCTGTGTTGAAGGCGGAAACACTCCCATCCTCCTCCCACCGAAGCACATTGGCGACATCGCTTTCGCTGCGGTCGGCGGCGCGAGCGCCGGCTTCCTTGTGCGGCACGGTGACGTTGGCGCCCCTAAGGCCGAACCGCTTCAAGGCGCGCAACGCGGAGACCGGGTCGGCGCCGCCCAAAGGCAGCGCTACGTACACAGCATCCAAGCCATGGTCGGCGATCCAGCCATTGTGCATCAGCGGCGACAGCGAGTGTGATACCGGGTCGCCAATCACGGCCAGCACTTGGGTTGCTGCGGTGACGGTCATGCGCTGAGCTCCCCTTGCCCGCGGAGAAAAGTCAGTAGAGGCACAAGCGGCAAGCCGAGCACCGAAAAATAATCTCCCTCGACGCGCTCAAACAGTTGGGCGCCGAGACCCTCAAGCTGATAGGCGCCAACCGAGCGCAGCACGTCGTCGCCGGCACGGTCGAGATAGTCCTGCAGGAAGGCGTCCGAAAAGTTGCGCATGCGCAAGCGCGGCGCCTCGGTCACGCGCCAAACGATCGCGCCCTCCTTTGCGACCACCGCCGCGGTGATGAGTTCGTGAGTGCGGCCGCGCAAGAGCAGCAGGTGTTCACGCGCCTCGGCCGCGCTTTTCGGCTTGTCGAGCACAACACCGTCGACGGCGAGCATTTGATCGGCGCCAATCACCAACGCTTGCGATGTTTGCGACACCGACCTTGCCTTGAGTTCCGCTAGGGATTCGGCCTGGGCATGCGGCGAGCGGCCTTGCGCTCGGTATTGGCGTTTCGCAGCCTCTTCATCACACACCGGCGCAATGACATCGAAGACCAGGCCCGCATCCTCGAGCATACGCCGGCGCGCGGCGCTGGCGGATGCGAGAACCAGACTCATACGCCGCGATGCTCCGCGAGTAGATTGAGGACGGCGGCCGCGGTCTCTTCAATCGAGCGGCGTGACACATCGATCGTCGGCCACCCTTCCCTCTCGAAGAGGCGCTGGGCGTCCATCACTTCGCGGCGCACCGCTTCTTCTTCAGTGTAATCGCCAGCGCGGGTTTCTTTCATGGCGACCAGCCGGTTTCGGCGAATGTGAACGAGCCGATCGGCGGAGATCGTAAGACCGACCACCGGCGGATGATTTTTCGCGAACAATTCAGGGGGCAGCGGCACGTTCGGCACCAGCGGCACATTGGCTGCCTTTACGCCGCGATGCGCGAGATAGACGCTCGTAGGTGTTTTCGAAGTGCGGCTCACGCCAACGAGGATGACGTCGGCGGTCGAGAGTTCGATCACCTGCTGGCCGTCGTCATGGTCCATGGCAAAATCGAGAGCATCGATGCGCTTGAAATATTCGGCGTTGAGTTTGCGCGCCGCACCAACGCGATGGTTCAGCTCCTGGCCGAGGTAACGCGAGGTGATATCGAGCACTGGGTCCAAAACGGCGACACAGGGCATGCTGATCTTGGCGCAATGCTCTTCGAGGATGGCGCGGTGCTCCAGGTTGGAAAGGGTAAACATGACGACGCCTGGCGCCCCGGCAATCTCTTCCAGCACCCGCTCCAATTGCCGCACCGATCGCACCAGAAAGTATGAGTGCTCGATGGGCATAATGTTGTCGAACTGGGCGCAAGTGGCGCGCATGACGCCCGCCAGCGTCTCCCCGGTGGAGTCCGAGACGAGATGAACGTTGAAATATGTGGCCAAACGCTGACGCATCGTCATTTCATATCAGGCTGTCGCAGCCTGTGAACAAGCTGTCAGCAAGTAAGGGGCTGTTGCGCGTGAAATCAGGGGACGCGCCGGAAACCGCGTTCTTCTTTCGCCTCGTCAGCGATTCCCTCCACCCCTCTCCACAGACCCCACTCGGATCGTCGAAAGAATCAAGCGCTCGAATCGGTCCGCACAACGCCTTCTAACCAAAGCGATTTTGACGCAGGGCCGAAAAGAGCAACTCTGTGGATTTGCTGTGGACATGGAGATTGTCCCAGTTTGCATATCGCCACAACAACGAGTCCCTCTTAATCACGATTAAGAAAAAAATTTGGAAGGAGACAATGGTCGACCTGAAAGAACCTTCGGTCTTTCTACGCGTTCTGAACGGAGAGAGGATCGATCCTCCTCCGATTTGGATCATGCGTCAGGCCGGACGCTATCTTCCTGAGTACCGAGAGCTTCGAGGCCGAGCGAAGAGCTTTCTGGAATTTTGCTACTCCCCTGCTCTTGCGACGGAGGCAGTGCTTCAACCGCTGCGGCGTTTCCCATTGGATGCCGCAATCCTCTTCTCGGATATACTCGTTTTACCCGATGCACTGGGCCGGAAGGTCTGGTTCGTAGAAGGCGAAGGGCCGCGGCTTGAGCCATTGATTCCCGAAGCTGGGTGGACCTTCGATGATCCGCAGAAAGCGATCCAACGGCTCTCGCCGGTTTATGAAACTGTGGAACGCATTCGCGGGCAGATATCCAAAGTTATCGCGCTGATCGGTTTCGCGGGCGGACCGTGGACGGTTGCGACGTACATGTTGCAGGGGCGCGGCGGCGATAAGGATGAGGCGCGGTTGGCGGCCTATCGCCGCTGCCAGGAAGTGGATGTGCTCTTGAATGTCTTGGTCGAAGCGACAGCGCAGCATCTGGCGGCGCAAGCGAAAGCCGGCGCGGATTGCTTGCAGATTTTCGAGAGCTGGTCTGAAGGACTACCGCCCCCCCTCTTTGAGCGTTTGATCCTGAAACCGACGACGGCGCTTGTTTCACGACTACGGGCCTTGGGCGTCACAGTACCGATCATTGGCTTTCCGCGCGGCGCCGGCGCACACATTGGGCGCTACGCGCGCGAGACCGGCATCACTGCGCTTGGAGTCGATACGCAAACACCAGCGGCTTTCGCGCGCGAACAGGCGCCGGCGAACATGCCGCTGCAGGGTAATCTTGATCCCCAATTGGTTGTCGCTGGCGGAAAGTTCTTGGAGCAAGGCGCGCGGCAGGTGGTTGAAGCCTTCCGCGGCAGCCCGCACATCTTCAATCTCGGTCATGGCATCACACCGGATGCAACGCCCGAAAATGTCGCCGAATTGGTGCGCATTGTGAAAGGCGCCGCGTGAGCGCTGTTCCAGTCGAATCCGAAGCGCCGCAGCCGGAGCGCCAGCAGAAGCACGGCTTGCGGATCCTCACCTCGCGGCGTGTCGCCATTATTCTCTTCAATCTCGGCGGCCCCGATGAACCGAAGGCGGTGCGGCCGTTTCTGTTCAATCTGTTCAATGATCGCGCCATCATCCCCTACCCGCAGCCGTTCCGGTTCTTGTTGGCGAAAGTGATCGCCGGTTCACGCGAGCGCGTAGCGCGGAGGAACTATGAGTTGATGGGTGGTCGCTCACCGATCCTGCCCGAGACCCTGCAGCAAGCTGAAGCGCTCGATGCGGCGATCGCCAAGCGCATCGGCAATGTCATGTTCAAGTGTTTCCCGGCGATGCGTTATTGGAAGCCGTTCGTGAAGGACGCCGCAAGAGCGGCGGAAGCGTGGGGCGCGACAGACGCGATCCTGCTGCCGCTCTATCCGCAGTTCTCCACCACCACCACGGCATCCTCGCTGCACGCGTGGCAGCAGGCGTCAAAGCTGCCGGCTTCGACGATTTGCTGCTACCCTACCGGCCAGAAGTTCGCGCAGGCGCATGCCGATGCGATCCTTGAGACCTGGCGCAAAGCCGGTGAACCGCCAAATCCGCGCGTGCTGTTCTCAGCGCACGGTCTGCCAAAGCGTGTCGTGGGGGCGGGCGATCCGTATCAATGGCAGGTGGAGCAGAGCGTCGCTGCTGTGAAACGTGCTTTGCCATCAGAGTGGGACACGCGCATCTGCTACCAGTCGCGCGTCGGGCGATTGGAGTGGCTGGGACCCTCGACAGAGGATGAGGTGATTGCCGCCGCGCGCGATCTCACCGGCGTCATCGTCACACCCATCGCCTTCGTGTCCGAGCATGTCGAAACCCTGGTCGAGCTCGATATCGAGTACGCGCAGCTTGCGGCGGAGCGAGGCGTTCCATTCTATCTCCGCGCCCCTGCCCTTGGGGTTGCGCCGCGCTTTATCGACGCGCTGGCTGATCTGGTGGAGCGCGCTATGCAAGCGCCGGGTAAGGTGCAATCAGAGTCGGGTGGGCGGATTTGCCCCGTCGCATTTGGGCGCTGTGCGCAACAGGGCCAATAATCGGGGATCATGGTGGGGCCGCACTTCATCACCTACGACCTGGCGCGCGGGCTGCACATCATCGCGGTTCTGGCGTGGGTTTCGGGCTTACTGATCTTGCCGCGCTACTACGCCCACATTTCCGGATCGCAACCGGGCGGCGAGCTGGAGCAGACATTGCTGGCGGCGTCCAAGAAGCTGAAGGCGATCATTCTTGCGCCATCCATCATTCTTGCCTGGGCATTCGGGATCTTCCTGTTTGCCACCTATATCGTCGGCGATTGGACCAGGCCCCTGCCCGAGATCATCGCCGGGGTGCCGCACTGGTTCTGGCTCAAACTTATCTTTGTCTTAGGCTTGAGCGGCTATCACGGCTTCCTATCTCAAGAGGGTCGCAGGCTCGCAGCGGGCGAGCGGCGCCATTCCAGCCGCTTCTGGAGAATGATCGGCGAGGTCCCTTTCCTCGTCGCTATCGTGGTTATCCTCCTGGCGACTGTGGAGCCCTTCTGAGAGCACCGTGACGCTTGGCGGCTTGACGCCGCTCTGCCGTTATGGTGTGCCTCCCCTCACGTGCCTCGGTGCGTGGCGCCTCGGCGGCGCAGAACTTATCCCCAACGCCGAACCTTTTCCTTTCCGACCCTGCCGCCTTCCCCGCTGAACGCGCGCGTGGTCTCCCGAGATAGACATGACTGAAGAACAAGCACTCGAAGGGCTCACCCAGCTGACGCTGCAGGAGCTCAAGCGCAAACCCCCAACCGAAATCCTCGCTCTCGCGGAATCGCTCGAGATCGAAGGCGCCAACCAATTGCGGACGCAGGACATGCTGTTCGCGATTCTGAAGAACGTCGCCGAACGTGGTGTCGAGATTGGCGGCGCCGGCGTCATCGAAATTCTGTCGGACGGCTTCGGCTTCCTGCGCTCCCCCCAATCCAATTATCTGCCAGGGCCGGACGACATCTATGTGTCACCGCAGCAGATCCGGAAGTTCGGCTTGCGCACCGGCGATACCGTCGAAGGCCAGATCAAAGCGCCGAAAGATGGCGAACGCTATTTTGCCCTGACCAAAGTCAACACCATCAATTTCGAGGACCCGGATCGGGTTCGCCATAAAGTCCACTTCGACAATCTGACGCCGCTCTATCCGACTGAGCGCCTGAAGATGGAAATCGAAGATCCGACACTGAAAGATAAGACCGGCCGCGTCATCGATATCGTCGCGCCGATCGGAAAAGGCCAACGCTCGCTCATCGTCGCCCAGCCGCGGACGGGTAAGACCGTCATCATGCAAAACATCGCCAAGGCGATCGAAGCCAACCATCCGGAAGTCTTCCTGATGGTGCTGCTGATTGACGAGCGTCCCGAAGAAGTCACCGACATGCAGCGCACGGTGAAGGGCGAGGTCATCTCCTCGACCTTCGACGAGCCGGCGACGCGTCACGTCGCGGTGGCGGAAATGGTGATCGAGAAGGCCAAGCGCCTCGCCGAGCACGGCAAGGACGTGGTGATCCTGCTCGACTCGGTTACCCGCCTTGGCCGCGCCTACAACACAGTAGTGCCCTCTTCCGGCAAGGTGCTGACCGGCGGTGTCGACGCCAACGCACTGCAGCGTCCCAAGCGCTTCTTCGGCGCGGCGCGCAATCTCGAAGAAGGTGGCTCGCTGACCATCATCGCAACGGCCCTCATCGATACCGGCTCGCGCATGGACGAAGTCATCTTCGAAGAGTTCAAGGGCACCGGTAACAGCGAACTTCAACTCGACCGCAAGGTTGCAGACCGCCGCATCTTCCCGGCCATCGACGTGCTCAAGTCTGGCACGCGCAAAGACGAGCTCATCACTCCGAAAGAGCATCTGCAGAAGATGTACGTGCTCCGCCGCATCCTCTCGCCCATGGGCACCCAGGACGCGATCGAGTTCCTCTTGGACAAGCTCAAGAGCTCGAAGAACAACGACGACTTCTTCCAGTCGATGAACACCTAAGCTCGCAACGAGCGACAGAGTGTTGAGGCGCGGGCGCGGGCTCGCGCCTCTTTCGTTTTGCGCGCCACCCTCTAGAGTCGCTCACTCTGGAGACGCTCATGCTCAAGATTTTCCATTCTCAAGGCGCGCGTTCATTGCGTGTGATCTGGCTCTGCGAAGAGATGGGCGTGCCGTACGAAACCGCCGAAGCGTCGTTCATGAAGCCGAGCGACGAGTTCAAGGCCATCAATCCGCTCCGCACCGTGCCGGTGCTGCAGGACGGCGATGTCACCATGATCGAGTCCGTGGCGATGATGATCTACATCATGGCTAAGTACGGTCCGACCGATCTTGAGGTGAAACCCAACGAGCCGGGGTACGCCGAGTACCTCCAATTCCTGCTGTTCGGCGAGGCTGGCATCGCGGCGTACGGCAATCCCCTCGTCGGCACGCGCTTCATGGCGCCCGACGATCAGAAACAGAATTGGACGGCGACTTACCTTAAGAGCGCGATCCTGAAGCGCCTCCAATATGTGGCGGACAAACTTGATGGCCGCCCCTACGTCGCGGCCAATCGCTTCACGGCCGCCGATATCTGCGTTGCCTACATCGCCACGGGCGGCAAGTTCGCAGGCATCGCCGACGAAATCCCGGCGCCGATGAAGAACTACATTGGCGCGCTGCATGCGCGCCCGGCATTTCAACGCGCCGCAGCCGTCAAGTAGCTACGGGACGAGCACCAAGCTGCCGGTCGTCTTGCGTGCCTCAAGATCGCGGTGCGCTTGGGCGGCGTCAGCGAGTTTGTAGTGCGTGGGCGGCGCGATCTTCACTGTGCGCCGTTCGAGCACGGCGAACAGATCCTTCGCCGTTTCGTCGAGCGCCTCGCGTGTCGACGTGTAGTGGCCAAGCGTTGGGCGCGTGAGAAACAGCGAGCCCTTCTGCGACAGGATCAGCGGATTGAATGGCGGCGCCGCGCCAGACGCGTTGCCGAAGATCACCAGCATGCCGAGCGGCTTCAAGCTATCGAGCGACGCCTCGAAGGTGTCTTTGCCAACACCGTCATAGACCACATCGGCGCCAACGCCGTTGGTGATTTCGCGCACGCGCTTGGCAATGTCTTCGCGCGTCGAGACGATTGTGTGATGCGCGCCAAGTGACTTGACCAACTCTACCTTCGCTTCGCTGCCCGCCGTTGCAATCACCGTCGCGCCAAGATGCTTCGCCCATTGCACGAGGATTTGTCCGACGCCCCCGGCGGCTGCGTGAATGACGACGGTGTGTCCGCGTTCCACGCGAAACGTCTTTCTCAGAAGATAACGAGCTGTCATGCCCTTCAGCACTGACGCGGCCGCGACATCGAATGAAATGGCTTGTGGCAGAGGCACTGCGCGATCTTCTCGCACGACGTGCTGCTCGCTGTAGGCGCCGATCGGACCTGAGCAATAAGCGACGCGGTCGCCGACTTTGAACTGCGTGACGCCTTCGCCGATCGCGTCGACCACACCCGCGCCTTCTTGGCCCAAGCCGCTCGGCAACGCGATCTTGTAAAGGCCGGTGCGATGGTAGGTGTCGATGAAGTTCACGCCACACGCGGCGTTCTTTACGCGAACCTCATGCGCGCCTGGCGTTGGCGTTTCCACGTCTTCGACGTGGATGACTTCAGGCCCGCCGTTGGCGCCGATCCGAACAGCTTTCATCGTCTCACCTCGTCGCGATCAATGCGCGCTCACGCACTGAAGAGCACCATAGCCTTGAGTGTTGTCGTGGGCGTCCAAATCGGCGAGCGCTTCCGCCGGCCGGCCCGTAGAGATGAGCTGCAGGCCGGTATCAGCGAAGGCGGCGTACTGCTCAC
>JACQAC010000019.1 GCA_016195245.1 Pseudomonadota bacterium | reverse complement strand
GTGACGCTGAACTGTTGGCCGACTTCTTCGAGCGTGTGATCGGTGTTCATGCCGATGCCGAAGCGCATGCGGAGGACGCGTTCTTCGCGCGGTGTCAAAGAGGCCAGCACGCGCGTGGTGGTTTCGCGCAGATTGGATTGGATGGCGGCGTCGACCGGGAGGATGGCGCTCTTGTCTTCGATGAAGTCGCCGAGGTGTGAATCTTCTTCGTCACCGATCGGCGTTTCCAAGGAGATCGGCTCCTTGGCGATCTTCATCACCTTGCGGACTTTTTCGAGCGGCAGGCCGAGCTTTTCGGCGAGCTCTTCCGGCGTCGGTTCGCGGCCGATTTCGTGCAGCATCTGACGGCTGGTGCGCACCAGCTTGTTGATGGTCTCGATCATGTGCACCGGGATGCGGATGGTGCGCGCCTGGTCGGCGATCGAGCGGGTGATCGCTTGGCGAATCCACCAGGTTGCATAGGTGCTGAACTTGTAGCCGCGGCGATACTCGAACTTATCGACGGCCTTCATCAGGCCGATATTGCCTTCCTGGATCAGATCCAGGAATTGCAGGCCGCGGTTGGTGTACTTCTTGGCGATGGAGATGACGAGGCGGAGGTTGGCTTCGACCATTTCCTTCTTGGCTTGGCGCGCTTCGCGTTCGCCCTTTTGCACGGCGTGAACGATGCGGCGGTATTCGTCGATCGGCACGCCGGTTTCTTGAGCAAGCACGCCAATTTCCGAGCGGATGTCGGCGATGTCTTCAGCTTCCTGCGCGACGAATTTGGTCCAATGCTTGGACTTCGCGGACATCTTGTCGGTCCACTTCGGATCGAGCTCGTGGCCTTGGTAGGCGGTGAGGAAGTCCATGCGGCCGACGCCGTTGGATTCAGCGAGGCGCATCAGTTTGCCCTCAAGCTGAATGAGCTTGCGGTTGATGGCGTAGAGCTGCTCGACCAGGCTTTCGATACGGGCGTTGTTGAGCTTCAGCTTCTTCAGCTGCTCGATGATGGTGTTCTGCGCGGCTTCGTAGCTTTCGGCTTGCGCGCCGGGGAGGGACTTGCCCTTCAGGCGGAGTTCGATGCGCTTGTCTTGTAGCTTGCGGAATTGGCCGAAGGCTTCGGCGATGGCGTCGAGGGTGGCCATCACGCCTTCTTTGAGTTCGGCTTCCATCGCCGACATGGAGATGGCTTGCTCGTCGTCGAACTCGGCGTCGGCGTCGGCTTCCGCGGCGGCTTCGCCCGGATCCTTCTCTTCTTCTTCCGGCGGCAGTTCGATGTCGGCGTCGTCGTCTTCGTCGTCGCCGACCTTGCGCGCGGGGCGAGCGGCTTTCGCGGCGGCAGCGGCTTTGGCGGCGGCGGCCTTTTCGGCGGCCTTCTCGGCAGCGGCCTTTTCAGCGAGCGCCTTGGCGGCGGCGAGTTCGGCTTTGCGCTTGGTCTCGGCTTCCAGCGCGGCTTGGGCGGCGGCGATCTGGATCTTGGCGGCTTCCGGATCAACGAGGCCGTCGGGGCCAACGCCCGGCGCCGATTGCGGGACGATGCCCATTTCGGCGGAATAGGTGCCTTCGAGATCGATGATGTCGCGCAGCAGAATCTTCTGCTCCCGCAATTCGTCGCGCCACACCATGATGGCTTCGAAGGTGAGTGGGCTTTCGCAGAGGCCGCGGATCATGGCGTCGCGGCCGGCTTCGATGCGCTTGGCGATGGCGATTTCGCCTTCGCGGCTGAGCAACTCAACGCTGCCCATTTCGCGCAGATACATCCGCACCGGATCGTCGGTGCGGTCAGCGTCTTCGCGGGTGTTGGTGACGGCGACCTTGGTGGTGGTCTCTTCGCGCTGAGCGACGGCCGTTGTCTTGGCGGCGCCTTCTTCCTCGGCGGCCTCGCCTTCTTCTTCGTTGTCGACAACGTTGATGCCCATCTCGTTGAGCTGGGCCATGACGTTTTCGATGGCTTCGCTATCGAACTCGTCGCTCGGCAGAACCTTGTTGAGCTCTTCGTGGGTGACGAAGCCGCGCGCCTTGGCGGCTTTGATCATCTTCTTCACCGCAGCGTCGGAGAGATCGAGGATCGGGCCCTCCGGGGCTTCGTCCTTTTCCGCCGCTTGGTCTTCGGTGTTGGCCTTGCTCATGATGCTCCCAGATCAGCAGCCGCAGGCGGCGCCTCGTCGTCGTTCAGTTTCACTTCACGGGCGCGCGCTTCGATGTCGCGCGCCTCCCGGCTCAGGGCTTGGAACCGGGCAAACGCGGCGTCGTCACCGCGACCGGCTTGAGCGCGCAATTCGTCCAACTCCTCCCGGATCGCCGGCAGCACCACTTCGCGCGAAGCCTTGGCAAGCCATTCAGCCTCAACATCGGCATCGCCCCCGTTGGCAATTTGAGGGCGTGGCTTCGGCCAGCGCGAGAGGCGCGCCGCAGCGCGCTCCTGACCCGATCGGGTCAAATGGAGGCTCAAGGCCGTGCGGTCAATGGTTTGAGGGTCCTCAGCGCTTTCAAAAAGGCTGATCAGAGCAGCGCGAATGGCGGCCAAATCCGGGTCTGCGATGGCCAGCCGCTCAATCCACTCGGAAAAGCGGGTGAGGACGTTGGGGTAATCGGCCGCGTAGCAAAGGAAACTCTCCGCGGCCGGGCGGGGTGTCGAGGCGGCGGTGATGGCCTTGAGTTCCGCCGTGGGGAGTGTCGGCGCGTTGCGGTCGCGGCGCTGGTAGCCGCCGCCTTGGCCGGGCTGGTACGGGACGAAGGGCGGGCGCTCGGTGCGGACGGCGGCGTCGGCGCGTGCCATCAGGTCGGTGAAGTAGAGACGCTTGGTGTCGGCGTCGGCAATTCTGTTGGCTGCGTCTCTGAGCGCATTTTTGAGCGCGGCGCGGGCTTCCGGCGTGGTGAGCGGGCGGCGGTTCTTCTCGCGTTCGAAGAGCGCGGTGGAAGCGGGAGCTGCAGTTTCGAGCAGTGTCTTGAGCGCTTCGGCGCCGGCGCGGCGGAAAATGTCATCGGGGTCTTCGCCGTTGGGCGCGTAAGCGATTCTGATGGTGTGGCTTGGCCCGAGATACGGCAGCGCCAGGTCGAGCGCGCGATCGGCGGCGCGCTTGCCGGCTTCGTCGCCATCGAAGCAGAGCGTGGGCTCGCCGCCGGAGCGCCAGACGAGTTGCAGCTGATCTTCGGTGAGCGCCGTGCCCATTGGCGCCACCGCGCCGATGCCGGCGCGCTCGAAAGCGATGACGTCGAGATAGCCTTCGCACACGACGAGCCCCGGCGCTTTGGCTTTCGATGCAATCTCGCGCGCTTGCTTCAAGCGATAGACGGTGCGGCCTTTGGAGAAGAGCGCGCATTCGGGCGAGTTGATGTATTTGGCTTTCTCGTCCTTCTTCAGGGCGCGGCCGCCGAAGGCGATGACTTTGCCGCTGGGGTCGGCGATTTCGAAGGTGACGCGATCGCGGAAAGTGTCGATGGCGCGTTTGCCTTCTTCACCATCACGCGCCACGCCAGCGGCGACCATTTCTTCCAGCGTGAAGCCATCGGCTTTGAGCTTGTCGATGGTCCAGGTGTATCCACCCGGCGCGTAGCCGATGCCGAAGTGGGTGCAGAGTTCGGC
>JACQAC010000018.1 GCA_016195245.1 Pseudomonadota bacterium | reverse complement strand
GACTTCTTCCACCTGACAACGCTCCCTGGACAAGAAGTCACCGTCGAGACTCTCAATCCCGGCCTGATCGTCCACAACGGTCGCGTACGCTTCCAATTGCTGCCCGATCAGCGTGTCAACATTGAACGCGCCGAGTTTGAGTTCGCATCGGGAACACTGGCCATGATGCCGACAACCATCCCGTTTGGCGCGGAAGCAACGCGCTTCGAACTGGCGCTACACAATGTTGACGCTAGCGCGCTGCTGGCGACACTCAACATTCCCGATCTCGCGGCAACTGGAAGGATTGATGGCGCCTTCCCCCTTGTGCTCACGCGCCGCACCGCCTTGATTCAGAACGGCGAACTGCACGCCCAACCAGGTGGTGGTACGATTTCGTACGTCGGTCACGCCGGTGACAATGCCATCGGCCCCGCGCGCGTCGCCTTCGATGCGCTGAAATCGTTCCGCTACGATGATCTGCGGATAACGCTAAACGGGGACCTTTCCGACGAGCTTGTCTCATCGATCGAATTTACCGGCCACAACTCAGGCCGGGCCGTCGACCTTGGCGACATCGTGCCAATCCCCGGCGTCGGCCGCGTCACCGTGCGCGGCGTGCCCTTCGCGTTCCATGTTACGCTCACCGCGCCCTTCCGCAGTTTGGCTGAAACCGCCGCTTCGATCGGCGACCCCACGGCGATCCTTCACCAGGCCCGCGAACAGCAGCAAACACCGCCTGTTGACCAAACGCCGCCTGCCCCGAGATAAGGGTGGCTTGCAGGCCGGCTTCAGGGTGCATTCAGGCCGGAAGCCCTATGTCAGAGATCAGGAGCACGAACATGAACGTGCGGGCGCAAGTGTTGACGGGATTGGCGGCGGCGACGGCTGCTGGCTGCATTCCAGTGCAGATTCAGGCGCCGGATCGCCCTATCGAGATCAATCTCAACGTCAACATTCGCCAGGAAGTCATCGTGCGTCTTGAAGGCGACGCCCACGATTTGCTGCAACAAAATCGGGACCTGTTCTGAGGTACATGCCCATGAAACGCGCGCGCGCACGCTCCTCCATCGACTTTCTGGGCCCCATGCTGTTGGGCGCCCTCCTGCTCGCGGCCGCGCTCGCGATCCCAGCGCGCGCGCAAGCGGCGGATCCGGTCGTGGCGCAGGCGCGCGCGGCTGGCGAAGTAGGCGAACAAGCCGACGGTTACCTTGGTTTCGCACCCGGCGCCGCGGTTTCCGCGGATGTCCGCAGCCATGTCGATCAAATCAACATTCGCCGCCGCGCGCTTTACACCAGCCGCGCGCAGCAACGCGCCGTGTCCGTAAATGAAATGGCTGCGGCGGTGGCTTGCGAAATCTTCCAAGGCCGCATCGCCGTTGGCGAGCGCTATCGCGATGAAGGCGAACAATGGCGCCAACGCACAGCGTCCCAGCCCGTATCGATGCCGAGCTTTTGCCCCTCATAGGTCGATTCGACCATGGCAGGATTGACCAAGTATGCCTAAGTCGGGTGCGTGAAAGTCTTCCTGCTCACGATTTCGCTCGGCAGCATCCTAGCCATGGTGATGTTCGGGTTCCTGTCCGATTGGGACCCGTCCTATATGAGCATTCACGGCTGGATCGCGCTGATCTTATGCACCGTGTTTACACTGGGTGTCGGCGGCGGCCTGATGGCGTTGGTGTTTCATTCTGCCAACAAGGGCTACGACGATCAGATCAAGGTGGATGTGCCGCCGTCCGATAACGAATAGCAGCTTATGGTCTTTCTGAGCATAAGGTGGTAAGCTGCCGCAGATGGCAGCGCGTAAGCCCTCAACCGGTCCGGATCGCTTCAAATCGCTCTACACGCACGGTTTCGTGCGGGTGGCGGCGTGTGCGCCGCGCGTCTTCGCGGCGAATCCTAACGCCAACGCCGCTTCGATTAACCATTTCGCGCAGGACGCTCATGCGGCGGGCGCCGCCATTCTCTTGACGCCCGAGCTTTCGATCTCTGGCTACGCCATCGACGACCTGCTGATGCACCGTGGTGCTGCATCGCGGGCGCGTGCTCGGCGTCGCGCCGAAGAGTTTCCTGCCGAACTATCGTGAGTTCTACGAGAAACGCCATTTCGCGGTCGCTTCCGACGCGCCAGAGAAATCCATCCGCCTGCTCGGCGAGGACGCGCCGTTTGGCGCCGACCTCATCTTTGCCGCCGGCGATGTGCGCGATTTCGCATTTCACGTCGAAATCTGTGAGGACTTCTGGTCGCCGACACCGCCTTCGACCTTGGGGGCGTTGGCTGGCGCCAATCTGCTGCTCAATCTCTCGGCTTCGAATATCGTGATCGGCAAGGCCGAGGACCGCGCCATTCTCTGCGACGCCCAATCGCGCCGTGTGACTTCCGCTTACATTTTCGCGGCCTCCGGTCGCGGCGAGTCGACGACAGATGTCGCCTGGGACGGTCAGATTGTCGCCTACGAGATGGGCGAGAAGATCGCGGAGGGTGAGCGCTTCGCCCGTGACGCAAAATTGGTGTTCGCAGATGTCGACGTGCAGCGCATCGCTCAAGAGCGCCGCCGCTTGTCGAACTTTCGCGACGCGGTGGGGCGCAACAGAGAGACGCTTTCCCGCCTCCGCCGCATTGAATTCAAGCTCGACGCGCCGCAAGGCGCGCTGCCGCTGAAGCGCAGTATCGATCGCCTGCCCTTCGTGCCGGATGATGTCGCCAAGCGCGACCGCGATTGCTTCGAGGCATACAATATCCAGGTTTCCGGTCTGGCGCAGCGCTTGGAGGCGACCAAGACGCAGCGCGTGGTCATCGGCATTTCGGGCGGCCTTGACTCCACCCAAGCGCTGATCGTCGCCGCCCGCGCCTTCGATCTCGTCGGCTTGCCGCGCCAAAACATCATCGGCGTCACCATGCCCGGCTTTGCCACCAGCGACGCCACCAAGGCGCATGCCTGGGCGCTGATGAAGGCGCTTGGCATCGACGGGCGCGAAGTCTCGATCGAGCCGTTGGCGCAGCGCATGCTTGAGGACCTCGATCATCCCGCGTCGCGTGGCGAGCCGGTGTACGACATCGCCTACGAAAACGTGCAAGCTGGACTGCGCACGGACTACCTCTTCCGCCTCGCCAACAAGGAAGGCGGCTTTGTCGTCGGTACCGGCGATCTTTCAGAACTGGCGCTCGGCTGGTGTACGTACGGCGTTGGCGATCACATGTCGCACTACAACGTCAATGCCGGCGCGCCGAAAACGCTGATCCAGCACCTGATCCGCTGGGTGGCGGATACAAACGTCTTCGGAGATGAAGCGTCGAAGGTCTTGCGCGACGTGTTAGCGACAGAGATTAGCCCCGAACTGGTGCCAGGCGAGAAAACACAGAGCACCGAAGCGACTGTCGGTCCTTACGAACTTCAAGACTTCAATCTCTATTGGCTCACGCGCTACGGCATGAGCCCGAGCAAGATCTTGTTCCTGGCTTGGACCGCTTGGCGCGGCAAGTACGACTACCCAACACTGCGCAAATGGCTCGAAGTGTTCCTGAAGCGCTTCTTCGCCAACCAGTACAAGCGATCCGCTGTGCCCAATGGGCCAAAGATCGTCTCAGGCGGCGCGCTCTCGCCGCGGGGCGACTGGCGCATGCCCAGCGACGTTTCAGCCGAAACTTGGCTCACGGAGCTCTCCTCCAACGCGCCGGATGCGCTAGATTAGCGCTCGATGACACGTCCCACCCTCAACGATTTCATCGCGCTTGCGCTCGCGGCTGGGCGCGAGATCATGAACGTGCGCGCGGAGGGCATTTCCGCAACCCACAAGCTCGACGGCTCGATCGTGACGATCGCCGATCATCGCGCCGAAGCGGTGATCGAAGCGGGCCTCGCCGTGCTCGCGCCCAACATCCCGATGGTTGGCGAAGAGGCTGTTGCACAGGGGCGCATACCCGAGTGCGGCGATGTTTTTTTCTGTGTCGATCCAATCGATGGCACGCGTGGCTTCGCCAAGGGCGGCGACGAGTTTACGGTCAATATCGCGCTCGTAGAGCGCGGCGCACCAGTGATGGGCGTGGTGTTCGCGCCAGCGAGCGGCGAGCTCTACGCCGGTGAGCCCGGACTTGCGCTGCGCGTCAAGTACAATCCGGCGACGCAAGCAATCCTGGAACCGCCGGCCTCGATCCACACTGCCTATTCGTCGCCGGAATGGCGCATCGTGGCTTCGGATTTTTCAGGGCGCAACGAACGCACGGGCGCATTTGTCAAAACACTGAATGGCGTCACCACGCACGCCAGCTCGTCGATCAAGTTTTGCCGCGTCGCCGAAGGCACGGCGGACCTCTACCCGCGCTTCGGTGATGTCAGCGAATGGGACGTTGCGGCCGCGCACGCGGTGCTGCTCGCGGCGGGCGGCGATATCATGGGCCTTGAGGGCAAGCCGCTGCATTACGGCTTGCACAAGGGCGACTTCATCATTCCTGGCTTCGTCGCCTTCGGCAGCGCGGCGGCCGCGAGCGCTGCTCGAGCGGCGCTCTGACCACTTAGTGACGACGCTGAGGTTGGGCCGGCTGGGGCAAGCGCACTACTTGCCCTCCCGGCTCCTGATAGGCCAGCAGGATGATACGGAACTGCAGCACCGCGTTCGCGGGGATCACCGGCGGCTGACCTTCCGTGCCGTAGCCAAGCGCCGGTGGAAAGGTTGCGATCACTTCATCGCCAGGCCGCATGTGTTCGATGGCTTCGGCAAAGCCCGGCACGACGCCGGCGAGCGGAAATTGCGCCGGCTCGTTGCGGGCAAATGAGGAGTCGAACACCTGGCCGTTGCTGAGTTTGCCTTCGTAGTGGACGAGCACGGCGGCGTTTGCCGTCGGCTGCGCCAGCGATTGGTTGGCGCCGTGTCCGCGGAATTGCAGCAGCAGGCCTGACGGCAGCGCCTGCACGCCAGGCTGCGCGCGCACTTGCGCGAGAAACGCATCATTGCCCACGGAAGCCTGCCGCGCCGCTTGCTCATCAGCTTTTTCGCCGCGCGCGATCTCGGCCATGACGCCCGCATCGCTGTTGGACTGCCCGCATGCGGCGAGGGCGAGCACTGTCGCGAACACAATCTTCTTGATCATCTGTAGAGCGCTTCCGTTTGTTCGATGGTCCAGGCTTCGGCGAGAGCGGCGCACTCCCACTCTTGGAACGCTAGGTCCGCGAATATGGCATCGCAATAGCTTTGCGCTTGCGGCGAAATTTCGACGCCGTAGGTGCGCAGGCGCGTGGCGACCGGCGCAAACATGGCGTCGGCGATCGAGCGTCGGCCGAACAGGAATGGCCCGCTGTAGCGATCGATCAAACCGCCCCAAATATTGTGGAGTTGTTCAATATCGGCGCGGGTGTCGCCTGGCCATTTCGGCGTAGGCTCAACACGGCGGCGGATATTCATCGACATGTCGCGGCGTAAGGCGCCGAAACCTGCGTGCATTTCGGATGCGACGGAGCGTGCGTGCGCGCGGACGAGCGCTTCCTGCGGCCACAGCAACGGCGCTTGCTCAGCAGCCCACTCACAGATCGCCAGGCTCTCATAGACGACCGCGTCGCCGATCTGCAACGCCGGCACGCGGCCATTCGGCGAGATAGCGCGGACTTCCTTGATTTGCGAACGACCGTAGCCTTCACCGCCGAGCGGGATGATGTGTTCCTCGAAGGCGACGCCGCCCCACTTCAGAGCAAGCCACGGGCGCATCGACCAGGAGGAATAATTCTTGTTGCCGATGTGCAGAATCGGAAGCGCCATGCGCGCTTGTTCCAGAGCCAAGCGCGTGAATCAAGCAGCGTCGGTCGCTTCCCTGCCCTATTTTTGAAGGCTAGTCTCATACCGTTAGGCGGAGCGGGACCATGCGATTTGTCGCTGCTGCAGCGGTGATTTTGGGAAGCATAGCAGTCGCGACTCTTGTAGGTTCACATGCCCCATCGAGCATCGCAGACACAAGGTCGTACCCTCGACACCTTGTGACGCCGATCAAGGCCGAAGGCGACAAGCCTGGCGGCGGCGCGGCGCGTGGCGACGATAGTTGCCAATATGCCAACGATCACGAGTGCGACGAGCCGGGTATCGGCACCGGCGCTTGCCGCATGAACACTGATCATTCTGATTGCGTACACTTGCGCACCGGCGAAGACGATTCTTGCCAATGGCACGGCGACGGCGAATGCGACGAACCGAACTTCGGCTCAGGCGCATGCACGCAGGGCACGGACCGCGCCGATTGCGGCAACATCGCTTGGCTGCGCAATCAGAATGACAGCTGCGCCACCGCGTTCAATGGCGTGTGCGAGGAGCCTGGACACGGCAGCGGTTCTTGCAGACCACATACCGATCGCGCCGATTGCCTGGGCCGCAATCGGCCAATGGCCATCAATGATCACTTCTTCGGGCACGACGATCGTGTGCTGGTGCCGGTGAACCAGGCGCCGTGGCGCTTCGTGGGCGCACTCAACATGGATCGCGGCAGCGAATGCACAGCAACGCTGATTGCGCCGAATGTGATCATCACGGCGGCGCACTGCATCAATGAAGACAACGGGGTCGATGCGCGCGCCACCTTCCACTCCGCCTCCGGCAATCTGAGTGCGCGGGTGGTCGCCTATTTGACCGATCGGCGCTTCGACTATCACCGCTTCGGCAGCACCAACGACATCGACGGGCTGGATTGGGCGCTCTTGCGTTTGGATCGTCCGCTTGGCGCGCAGCTTGGCTATGCTGGCGTGCAAAACCTGACGGGACGCGGGGCTCAGATCGCGAGGGCAGCCAACTTGATGCAGGCTGGTTATGCCTGGGACACGGGCACGCATCTCGCAGGCGATACGCGTTGCCATATCGTGGCGATCCATCGCGACAACACGTTCGCGCATGCGTGCGACACCACGCGCGGCGATTCCGGCTCCTCGTTCTTCGTGGCGAACGGGTCAGGCTTTGATGTGATCGGCGTGGATTCCAATTTCCGCTCCAATCACGGCGGGCCGATCATCAACATCGCGGTGAGCGCGGCGAGTTTCCAACCGCATGTCGCGGATTTCGCAGCCGGCCGCACCGGCGTGCGGGTGGAAGCTAAGGGGAAGTAGCGGAAGAAGATTATGGACGGCCGCCGTCCCGCCGGCCGGCGGGACGGCGGCGGTGCATAGCGATGGCGCGTTTCATCGTCTGCTGATCCTCGACCGGAAAAGCGAAGGGTCGTCCTCGTACGCCAAGGCTACGGAGGACATTTTGCCTCTCGCCAAAATGGGAGAGCGGGGCGCGCACGAAGCGTGCGCAAAGGAAGTCGTTGGGGTTGGTGCTTGGTGCGCGCCCCGCGTGATTTGTTTTGTCGACCGGAGAAGACTCAGTGGCGTTCCTACGGAGCCGCGAGGGGCCATGCGTTGAGGCAGACGGGCCGACGACGCTTCGATAACTGAAGCTTCGTCGAT
>JACQAC010000017.1 GCA_016195245.1 Pseudomonadota bacterium | reverse complement strand
GCTATCAGCGATGTCCTGTTAAGGTTGCCGTTCCTTTGGTGGAGCGTCACTTGGAAGGGTCCAATCTCCCTTATGGACCTCGTTCGTGAATCTGCGCCGTTTGTAGTGGCCGGATTCGCGTGCTTCGCAGTGCTGTTGGCGTTGCGCCTCTTGCCCGCCGGGAACAGCCTGATGCTGCTTGCAGCGTCCGGAGTGCTCGCCTATTGCGCCGCCTTGGGTACGCTTGCGGCCTTTCCGAAGGGACGGCAGTCCATAGCGGAAGTGGTTGAACTTATCCGCACCGAGCTGCCGCGCATGACCTCTCGCTTGTCGAGACGCCCCTCTCCCAGCTGAAGGGAATACGTGTCGCCGATCTCCCGATTGGTGGTATTGTCACCAAAGTCGCGTTGGCCAGTGGGACCCAAGCCGTGGGGAGTATCCGGTTCATAGCGGTGATTGCATCGCTCGCCGCGACCGCGCTGGCGCCTACGGCGCTCGGCCAAACGGTGCTCGACCGAGAGCGGGCTTTTTGCGTCGGTCAAGATCGGCATATGTCTCTGGATACGCAGATCATAGCCTGCACCCACGTGATCCAAACCAGCAATCAAGAGACCGATCGCATCGCCAGCGCCTACAATAGCCGAGGCAATGCCTATCGAGACCAGGGCAATTTCGATTTGGCCATCAATGACTACGATCAGGCAATTCGGCTCAGCCCAGACTATGCAAACGCGTACAACAACCGCGGCCTAGCGTATCGAGCTCGGCACGATTATGCGCGCGCCATCGCGGATTTCGACGCGGCCATTCGCATAGATGCTACTGTCGCTGGCGTTTTCCTAAACCGCGCCGGCGCTCATGCGGAGCAGCGCCATTTCGATCTTGCGATCGCCGACTACAATCAAGCGATTCAGCTCGATGCAAATTTTGCACGCGCCTTTAACAATCGCGGGAATGCTTATCGGTCACAGGGAAACTTTGACCGCGCGATTGCTGACTATACGACTGCAATCGCCCTGGATCCCAACTACGCCAACGCCTACAACAACCGGGCCATAGCCTATAGAGCCAAAGGCGACGCCGCACACGCGACCGCCGACCTTGAACAAGCGCAGCGGCTTAGCACCGCCGATCAGCCGGACTAGCCCGACCGAACCACCATCTGCGCTCCATGGTGACTGATGCTGACGCGTCCCCAATTTTCACGCGGTGCGCGACGAATGACGCCACCAACTTCGACTGCAGCATCATCTGCGTCGAACTCGAAAATTGGGGTCGCGTCGCGATCCTCTACGGTCAGGTTCGAGGCGGCCACGCGCGCGCCGTCGCCGCCAATCCAAATATGGCAAGTGTCACCTTGCTGCAGTGGATTGCCCCGCATCACCGGATCGCGGCTCGTGCAATTCGCCAACGTCGCATGACGACTCCAGATCGCGCGCCTGGCAATCTTCGTAGCGTATGCCGCTGTTGCCCTCTTCGTCGGAAAAGCCGTCGCCATTCCAATATCCGAGGCCGAGCCATTGCTGGAAATTCTCCATGACGCATCGGCGGTACACGATGTCGCGGGCACGATCCTCGAGTGCGCAGCCTTCGGGGATCGGCCCACCGCGATTGGCGCGGCCTCGCGCGCTGCAGTCCTCCATAACGCCATTGCGCGAGCTATAGCGCACCCGGAGAAAACCACGCTCAACCTGCGCACCGCTGCAGCGGCGGACGACAAAGCCATTCAAGCTCGCGTCGCGCTCATGTTCCGCTGCTGTGTTCTCGAGAAAACGATAAACGTTTTCGAAGGCGCAGTCTTCGACCACGAGGCCCGCTATCGGGCCCGCGACGTGAAAGCAACCGTTGCCAACATCGCGAAATCGAACATGCGAAAATCGAAGGTGATTGGCGCCGCGGTGCAGCCTAAAGCCTTCATCGCCCAGCACACGCCCACGCCGATTGCCACGCATAACCGCCTGCATGGGCGCACCGGATCGACTTACGCCACGCACCTGCACCGGAGTACGCGGGTTTCCGCCGGATTCGATATCCAGGCCTTCACCGAGGAGATATTCACCCTGATCAGCGGCGAGGAGAATTTCTCCGCCACCACGAAGTCTTGCGATCAGATTGGGAATGTCGCGCAAGTTCGCGGCGGCTCGCCAAGAGGATCCATCACCTCTTCCCCGAGGTGACACATACAATGTGCGCTCGGCGGCGCGCGCGCCAATCGTCACGGCAGCTGAAACGGCTATCCCGATCAACGCGGAACGACGCGAAACGACGCCGCGGACGCCCGCTGCGCCACCGTGTTGGCGCGGAAATACAGAGGCGCCAAAGCGGTTCAACTGCGGAACGCCTTCTCACCCGGTCGCGGATCGCGACGTTGGATTGGCTTGAAAATGCCTGTTCCAGTGATCAAACCCCGGTCCCCGCACCAGACGCGGCCTCGAATCACGTAGAGATCATCTGCCGTTGACAGCACATCTCCACTTCCCTCGACCCAATCGCCGAGGTGAGCGCTTGAGAGGAAATCACACGTGAGGCGGACGGTGACCCAGTAAGATGAGGTCTCAACGGAGACGATATGCCCCCACGCCATATCGGCGAAGGTCATCAGCATGCCCCCGTGAGCGTTGGACATGCCGTTCGTGTGGTGTTCTTCCACACGGAAGCCCATGGTAAAAGCGCCGTTTTGTGTACGCCGATAAAGGGGGGAAATCTGGCGGGCAAACCCGCGCCGCCATTCCAAGGGCGCATAGCCGGGTGGCGGTTCAAACTCAGCTGGCGCGGCGACGTCGTCGGACATGGTCCAACACTAGAATAGAACCGGCCTGCCGCGCGACCCTAGTCAAGCTCGCCGAGGGCGTCCTCTTGGTCGAAATCGTCTTCACAGACGGTCGCCGGCTTGCGGATATTCGTCAGGCTACGGGGCTTGCCGTTAACCATGTCGCTCCGCACATCGAAACGCGCCGCCCGGATGGCCGGATGAAATCCGGAGTTCTGAAGGGAGATGAAAACGTGCTGGCCGCGCGCCGCCCAGTAAGCCTCAATCATCTCCTTAAGCGCTTCGGCGCCGTTGTACGAACAATAGTCAGGTTCTCGGTCGTCGCCCGATGACCACTCCGCATCCTCGTGTTCAGTAAATTGAAGGGCGCAAGCTTTCATCAACTTTTTCCCGCGAACGACGCGAATATTTCCGCTGAACCTAAGGTAGCAGGGCGGGCCCCTTGCGAATACTGCACGGATGTCGTGGTCCACGAACTAGGCCAAGTTCAATAAGCAGGCCGATTCCGAGCGCCCTAGATGGACTATGACTTCGGAAGTAGTGCGAGGTGGTGACTGCCAACTTACCGCGCCTCGTGTTCTTCTCAACGAGTTCAAGAATGCCTCCCCGTACGAACACCGTCGTGATTATCGAGGACGAGCCTGCGGCGGCGGATGCGCTGGCTGTAATCGTTCGCGACTGGGGTGCAGACGTAGCCGTGGGATCAGACGCGAAAGCGCTTGCTGAGCAATTGGGTTCGCGGGCGAGTCATATCGGCTGGATCATCACCGACTTCAATCTGGGACCCGGACCTGACGGGGTGACGCTCGTGCAGGAATTCTCTTCCGTGGCTCCGGACGCGAGGGTCCTGGTCCTTTCCGGTTCTGTCGGTGGCTTAGCCACCAAAGCAGCGGCGAAAGCCGGTTTTGAGATCATGCACAAGCCGGCGCGCGCAGAAATGATCGTATCTTGGCTGGAGCGCGCTTAGCATAGGGCGTGACTCAAACGGACGCACCGTCCCCGGCCGGACCGAATACCCCCCCGGCCGACACCATTCTCACGGCACTGGCGATTGGGCTAGCCGCCTTCGCCGTGCTGTTCGTTCTCGCGTTCGTTTCGCAAAACCAGACCCAAGCGCAAGCGCTGCAGCGTATTGAGGCGACACGTCCGGCCCGACTGCAGTCGGCGGGCCTGCTGCAAGCCCTTGTGGATGTGGAAACCGGTCAGCGGGGCTTTCTACTGACCAGGGATGCACGATTTCTCGAGCCTTATGAGATTGGCCGCCGCGACTTGGCGCGCCAGGTCGCGGCGCTGCGGGACACAGCTAGCCACAGTCCGGATCTGCTCGAGCCTACGAACCGCGCCTCAAATTCAGCGGAAACCGCGCTCTCGGCGATTGATCACACGCTGACGCTACACCACACGCACCCTCTTTCGGACGCCGAGATCGCCAGCGAGCTGTTGAGTTCAAAATCGGCCATGGATATCGCGCGCACCGACGCGCGCGCGCTCGCTGCTGAGGTTGAACGTTTGATCGATATCGGGCGCGCTCAAAACGCAGCGTCGCGCTCCGCCATCTACGTTCTGGGCGCCCTTCTCGGGTTCCTCACCATTGTCGCGGTCGTGTTGACGACCTGGGCCATAAGGCAGGAACGGCGCGCTTGGCGCACCACCATCAAAGCGTTGTCGGATGCGCGCGAAGCTGCCGAGGTAGCGCACGCCAAAGCGGCCGCGTCCGATCTCGCGAAGACCCGTTTTCTAGCAACTGCCAGCCACGACATGCGCCAACCGCTGCATGCGATGACGCTCTATTTGAGCGCGCTCAACCGCCGGGTCCAAACCCAAGAGGCCCGCGAGATTGTCAAGAAAATGGAACGCGCCGCTGAATCGATGGCCGGCATGTTTGCGACGCTCCTCGACCTCGCGCGGATTCAGGCGGAGGTCATCGAGCCCGAGGTTTCGGATTTTCGGCTACAGGATGTAATTGATGGGCTGATCGCCGAGCATCCTGGCGCCGACATTGTCGCCCGCTACGATATTCCCTCCCCTAGCGTTCACACCGATCAGATGCTGCTGGCCAGGCTATTGAGAAACCTGATTTCGAATGGACTAAAGCACGGAGGCGGATCCGTACGCATCGTCACGACACCGGTGGGCGGACGTCTGCAGATCTCGGTGATCGACCGTGGGTTTGGCATCGCGCCGGAAGATCAGTCGCGCGTATTTGACGAGTTCGTTCGCCTTGAAGGCAAAGGTGCAAGCGAGGGCTTGGGCCTCGGTCTCGCGATCGTTCAGCGCATCTCGGAATTGTTGGGCCTTCAGCTTTCTTTACAATCGGCGCCGCAGCAGGGGGCGACGTTTTCGATTCAGGTTCCGATGGCGACGGCGGCTGTCCATGTTACGCGCGCTGCCGAGGCGACCAAGCGGTTAAGCGGCGAGCGAGTTCTTCTGATGGACGACGATCCAAACGCTCTTGAGGCGCTGGCCGAAGTCGTACGCGATCTCGGCGCCGAAGTGAGACCATGCGCCAACGAGGACGAAGCTCGCGCAGCGATCGCCGAGGGGTTCCTGCCTCATCTCTTGATGATGGACCTGCGCATCGACGGCAGACTAAACGGCGTCGACATCACCAATCGCTTGCGGTCGCAGCTTTCGCCGCCGCCGCCCGCCATAATTGTCACGGGCGATACGGCCGCTGATACATTGGCGTTTCTTGGCGAGTCCGGTCACCAGTGGCTGATCAAGCCGGTCGAGCCGGCAATGCTCATGCAGGCAATCTCGCGCCAATTGGCGGACGCTACGACTTGAGGCGAGCAATTGCCTCAGCCCGCGTGCGCACGCCGAGCGCTCGATAAATTGCCGCCAGGTGAATTTTCACGGTGCCCTCGGCAATGTCCAAGGTCCGTGCGATTTCCTTGCTTGCGCACCCCTTCAGGAGTTCAGCCAACACTTCCTTCTGGCGAGTCGTGAGTTTGTCGGCTTCGAGCGCCTCGCTGCTGCGCGTCAACGTCAGCGGCTCGCGCCGCCCAAGCGCCGGCGGAACATAGATGCCGCCTTCGAGAACGATCCGTATGGCGTTGGCGATTTCAGACGACGGCAACGACTTCGGAATATAGCCGTGAACACCGGCGCCCAGCGCGCCGATAATGTCCGCGCGTCCTTCGATCGCGGAAACCACCACCACCTTCGCTTCCGGAAATCCGTCGCGTAACGTCAATCAGAAGCTGCTTCAAGCCGCTACGGAAGAGTTCGTGGTCGTCCGCAATCAGCGCTCGGATTCCCATCGCGTATCACTCAATTGCGCGGGCCCGCAGTGCGGTCCGCCATTCTTCGAACTGGCTAAAATGCGTCGAAAAGCATGGCAGCTCAATACGTAAAACGACCCGGCTATTGACCCGTCACGGCCGGCGCCGAAACGGTTTGCGTGTGAGGCGCCGCCTCGCGATCCCGCGCGAGACGAATGGTGTCGATACGCGCCCGTTCGATCTGGAACAATTCGAGCGACCGGCCAGTCAAATTGCGGCCGTTGGGAACCTGAAGCGCCATCGGATTGATCTGGTCGCCGTTCTTCATCACCTCGTAGTGAAGGTGGGGGCCCGTGGCGCGTCCGGTTTCGCCGACATAACCGATAATCTGGCCTTGCCGGACGCGGACCCCCGATGCGACCGCGACCCGCGACATGTGTGCGTATGCGGTCTCGTAACCGTTGGCGTGACGAATCTTGACGTAATTACCGTACGTGCTGAATGGGCCGGCACGTTCCACGACGCCATCGCCAGCTGCCAAAATAGGCGAACCGACCGGCGCGGCGAAGTCCACGCCACGATGCATCGCCGAATACCCAAGCACAGGGTGCAGCCGCATTCCGAAGCCCGATGACAGCCGGGCGCCATTGACCGGCGTCTTCATCAGGAAACGGCGAGCGCTGTCGCCGTCTTCGTCATACCAGGTCGGCTGTGCGTCGCCGGGCGCCAGGAATGAGTAGAAGGCGCGCCGGCCCCGGCGGCTTTCGAGCGCGATAAACAGCATGTCGCCGGTACGCACCGTGTTGCCTTCGTCATCATAGAAGCGCTCAAACACCAATTCGAAATGGTCGCCTGGCCGGACATCACGCTGGAAGTCGACGTCGTAGGCAAAGGCGTCGGCAAGCGCACTGATTTCCCGGTCGGTCGCGCCATGGCGAAGGGCCGTGGCATAGAGCCCCTGCTCTACCGGCTGCGAGATACGCGCGATCTCGAAGCTCACCGGCATTTGCACTTGGCGTGAAATAAACGCGCCATTCTCTGTGCGACTCGCCGTCACTGACGCGCCCGGCTCAGATCTGAAGGCAACGCCTTCTAACGTCGCGGCTCCGTTCGCGCGTGAGAAAAACACGCTAATCGCGTCGCCTGTTCCGAGACGGCGCGGATTGTACACCCTGCCAATAGAAGCCAGCGCCGCGCTGGGTTTTCCCCCTGCGAAATGTTCACGGTGCGCGTGGCCTGAGTAAGGTAAACTTCGGTAAACGCACGATCCTCAGCGCGGTGCGCGGCAGCGTCACGCACAGCCGCCAGCTCCGTCGCGGAGGCGGTCGAGCCGGTAAACAGCCCTGCATGCCAGGCGAGGCCCAAGCCAAGGACAGCGCACGCGCCCAAAATGGCGCTCGACGTCAATCCTTTCCTCACCTTCATGAGCCGATGAGCCAATTCTGCTCTCAATCTCATGCTCCAATGCGCTAATCGGACAAAAGACGTACTGCCGACAAGCGTTTTCGACGTTTGGTTATCCAGCCAGAAACAGAAAGGGCGCCATCCAGAGATACGGCAAAGCGCCCAATCGGACGTGTGCCACGCAGCAAGGATCGCGCCAAGCGAAGGATTAATGGCCGAGAGGGCGAACCAGGCCTTAGCAAGTCGAGAGCGGAACCCCGATCCGCCCGAGGACGAAGCGCCGCCGCCCCGCGGCCGATGGCTGATCGGCTGGGGAACGGCGCTGGCTGCGCTGCTGGTAAGCACGGCCGCGCTGGCCGCCATCTTTTGGTTCGCACGCTTCCCGATCGCGCAGTTCCTCTTGAGTTCGGCGCTCGCTGAACGTGGCGTCGAGGCGGACTTCCGGCTCTCGACGCTCGATTGGAACCAAATCGTCCTTAGCGACATCCGCGTAGGCTCGGTGGAGGCGCCGGACGCCTCGGCCGCCAGGATCGAGGCTCGTTGGGATTGGAACGGGCTGACGCCCACGCTGCGCGCCCTGACGTTCGTTGAGCCACACTTACGGCTGCGGTTGGACAATGGTGGTCACGTTTCCGCGGGCGCGCTCGATCATGTCGGGGGTTCGCCGAGCGGGCACAGAGCGCAGATTCCGCGCGTACGGGTGACGATCGAACGCGGTGTTTTGCAGCTCGATGCGCCCTTCGGCCCGCTGATAGCCGATATGCACGGCGACGGCGCTTTGGGTTCGGATTTCGCCGGCGCCGCGCGCCTGCGCGACACCACCAGTGCGCGGCGCGGCTACGCCATTCTCGGCGGCGCTGGGGCTCTCACTGTTGCGTCGCGAGACGGGAGCATCGCCTTTCGTCTCGACGCTCGCGCGGACGGCTTGCTGTGGGCGAGCTCCCGCGCCTTGATGGTGAAGCGCGCGCGCGCGATGACAGCCTGACGGCCGCAACATGGCGCATGCGCTTGCGTGGCGCCGCTCAGCGGCTCGCATTTGCTGACACTCAATTGAGCCAAACGCAGATGGATGGCTCACTGAACGGTCGCGACATGCGAGCAACCGGCCGCTGGTCGATCGTTGGGCAAGACTTTTCCGGATTCTCCGTCATGTCACCGCGCATGGGAGCGGATGGCTCGATCGGAGTCGACTTGAGAGGTTCCGGCACGGCAGACCTCGGCGGCGTCCTGGCGCTCAGCGGCGCCAGACTTGATGCGTCCGCGCAGCGCGCTATTGCCAGCGCGCTCCCGCAAGCCGGCGGTACGCCGATCGGGCCGACGTTCGCGCAAGCACGCGCCGCCCTTCAACGCGGCGCACAGAATTTTGGACTGAGCGCCCCAATCACTTTGCACATCGACAGCGCCGCACAACGGCTGGTGTTCACGCGGCCAGTCATCGGACTGGCAGCAAGCGGTCTGCGTTTCAGTTTGGCCCCGTTGCGCGTCGATGCGCCGGCGCTGACGCTGGAGTGGCCAAGCACGACGCTGCACGGCGCCATCGACGTAGAAATTGCTGGCGGCGGCGCGCCGACCGCGTCGCTCCTGCTCGACACCGTGAGATGGACCCCAGGCGCCTCGCTTGAAGGCGACGGCACCTTGGCGCTCTCGAACTGGAACGCCGACGGCGCTAGCCTCGCCGCGGACGAACTCAATGTTGGCATCAGCATCGGCAGGCACGGCTATGGCCGTGTCGATCTGCGCGGGCCGGCGGACATCACCGGTCCGCTCGCCAACGGCGAGGTGCGCGATATGGTCGCCAATCTCGATGTCGGCATCGCTTGGGATGCCGGCTGGCGCATCCTCGCCAACACGCCGTGTTTGCCCATCCAGCTCGGCGGATTGGATGCCGCCGGGCTTTCCTTCCAAAGCGGACGCTTCGCGCTCTGTGCAACCAATGGCGCGCTTGCGTCCGCCGACGCGCGAGGAAACCTAGGTGGCGGCTTCCGCATTCAAGCGCTCGCGCTGAGCGGTCACATGGCCGGCCCTCAGGGGCAACCAGCGCGGCTGCGCGCCGCGGTGCTCACCGGACAGTTCCACGGCACATCGGATCAAGCGCAATTGTCCGTGGTCGCCAGTTCGCCGTCGTTGGCCATTGATGTCGCGCCAGAGCGCGTGTTGACGCTTCATGGGGCTCAGCTGACAGCCAACGCGCTCTTGGCGAGCGATTGGCGCATCGAGGGGGAATTCCGCGAAGGCGCGTTGAACGATCCCGCATTGCCGGGAACGGTGACGGCGATTGCGGGACATTGGAGCGCCGCGCCAGAGTCCGATCAAGGCGTCATTCGCGTCGACGCCGGCGAAGCACTGTTGACCGCACACCGCCCGGCCAACGACGCGGAGCGCCCGCTCTTCCATCCGTTGCGTCTGAACGGCTTCGCGGCGGTGCTCCGCGAGGGCAACATCGATGCACAGGGCAACCTTGTGCTTGCTGAGGGCGCCCGCCAAGTGGCGCACTTCACCGCTCATCACGATGTCGATGAGGGCGTTGGCGGCGCCGTTGTCACCAGCGACGCCATCGTCTTCGATCGCAGCTTGCAGCCGTATCAGCTCTCGGAATACGCGCGCGGTTTCATCGATAACGTGCGCGGACCGGCGACGCTCACAGCCAACGTCGATTGGACACGCGACGCGCTCTCCTCGCATGGAGTCGTGCATCTGGACGGCGTGTCGCTATCGACATCGACGATCCCCGTCATCCAGGGCGTACGTGGCGATGTCGCCTTCAACGACTTCTTCCACCT
>JACQAC010000056.1 GCA_016195245.1 Pseudomonadota bacterium | reverse complement strand
GGATGGGGCTTGATCACAAACTCGAGGCCCTCGCCGACACCTCCGTCGGGAAACGCCTTTCCCAGCGCGTGCAGAAGATGCCGGCCCAAATCCTCGTCGATCGGGAGCGTCACCAGCACGCGCGCGCGCGCATCAGCCGGCGCAAAGCGACTCGCGAGCCACCGATCTTCGTCGACGCGCCGGACCTCGGCCTCGAGGCTCAAGTCCGGCGTCATGGCATCAGCCGAGCGTTTGCGCGCCTGTCATCGCCACCAGCATCGGCACCGAGAGGAACGTGTTGGTGCGTGAGAACAACATCGCCATGCGCGCCGCCTTGGCTTTGGCATCGGCGGCAAGGTCTGGATATTTGTTGTCGATGTTGAGCGCCTTTTGTTGGTTCGGCCAGATGACGAACCAAACGTTGAACCACATGACGATCGCCAGCCACATGCCGATGCCGATAAAGATGTGCTTGCCGACGGCGAAGGACGGGTCGTCCGCGGCGCCCAGCGTGAGTGCTTGGACCAAATAGTTCTGGTTCCAAGCGAGCAGCAGCCCGAAGATCAAAGTCGACATCGCCGCCCAGCGAAACCAAAAGAGCGCCGCCGGCGCGATCACTTTGCCGATTGCCGGTTTCTGTTCGTCCGGAATCTTCGGCATGTTCGGGATCTGCACGAAGTTAAAATAGTAGAGCAGCCCGATCCACATAATGCCCGAGAGCACGTGCAGCCAGCGCAAGCCCGCTTCCCAGAGGGCGCCGTCGCTAAACGTGTAGCCGCGCGCGCCCAGCGTGTACCAAATGAAGAATAGCAGCCCGACTGCCAACGCCGTCCAAGCGACGTAGCGCAGATTGCTCAAAAACCAGCTCATCGTTTCCTCCCTCGCAGTGCGGGAGCGTTCTCGCTCTAGCTCGCGCCTTGCACGATCGGCGCGGCGTCCTGGTTTGGACCACGTCCGCGGCGGCTGTGCCACAACAGAATGGCGGGCGCGGCCACATAAATCGACGAATAAGTGCCGATGACGATGCCGAAGGTCATGGCGATGGCGAAACCACGTAGCGTTTCGCCGCCGACCGTCCAAAGCGCTATAGCTGACAGTAGCGCCGTGAAGCTCGTCACCATGGTCCGCGATAGCGTTTCATTGGTGGAGAGATCGATGACGTCGCCCAGCGACATTTTCTTATATTTTTTGAGGTTTTCCCGCAGCCGGTCGAACACAACGACGGTGTCGTTCATTGAGTAGCCGATAATCGTCAGCAGCGCAGCAATGATGGTGAGCGTAAATTCGATGCGGAAGACCGAGAAAAGCCCCAAGGTGAGAATGGTATCGTGGAAGAGCGCGAACACCGCGCCCACCCCGAACTGAAACTCAAAACGGAACGCGATGTAGATCGTGCCGCCGCGAAAATCAATCCCCAGGTTGAACCCGCGTCCCATCACCGCGCCAATGCGCGCGAGCGGATCACCTTCCGCTTGCTGATAGACGGCGATTGGATTGTCGCGAAATCCGCCCGTGAACATCGACACGAACGATCCCGCCACTGCGACGATCGACAAGAACGCAGCAAAAATTGCGAAACGCACAAATTTGAAGTGCGTCTCCTTCGGCATGAGTTTGATAAGAGGCCAAGGCATAGGGAACTCTATTTTAGATGGGCAGCTGCTTGGGCCGCGTGAAACGGAACCAGATGGCGACAAGCGTTTGGGTGACGAACGTTGCGGTGATCACCGAGGTGATGCAGCCGATGGACAGTGTCCAGGCAAAACCCTTCACCGGCCCTTCGCCAAAATTAAACAAGATCAGCGCGGCCAAGAATTGCGTTAGGTGCGAGTCGATGATCGTCACCATAGCGCGGCTGAAGCCCGCATCGATGGACATCGCCGCGCTTCGTCCATGCCGCTGCTCTTCTCGCATGCGCTCGTAGATGAGCACGTTGGCGTCCACGGCCATGCCGATGGTGAGAACGAGACCTGCGATACCAGGCAGCGTGAGCGTCGCGCCGCCGATGCTCATCGAGCCGATGATCATCGCCATGTTCACGATCAGCGCCAAAATCGCCATGAGCCCGAAGAGCCCGTAGGCGAGGCTCATGAAGATAACCACCGCAATCGACGAGTAGAGTGTCGCGTGCGCGCCGGCATTGATTGCGTCTTGCCCAAGGGCCGCGCCGACGCTGCGTTGCTCAATCACGGTAAGAGGCGCGGGCAGCGCACCGGCATTGAGCATGATCGCCAGGGTGTTCGCGCTCTCCGCGGTGAAATTGCCGGAGATCTGACCACTGCCGCCGCAGATCGGTTCATTGATCACCGGCGCAGTAAGCACCTGGTTGTCGAGCAGAATGGCGAAGCGGTGGCCCGTGTGCTCGCGCGAGACACGGCAGAAGATGTGGGTGCCCTGACTGTCGAGCGTAAACGCCATCACGAACTGGCCGGTCTGAGAATCCGCCTGGCGGCAAAGCCTCGCCGGGGCGAACATCTTCGCGCACGAGATTGAAGGTCATCAGCGCGGTCTGGCCGATGCGCTGCTTCAGCATTTCCGGATCGGACACGCCCGGCGCCTGCACGACGATGCGATTGTCGCCCTGCCGCACGATAGAGACTTCGCTGGTTCCGTTCGGATCGATCCGCCGGCGAATGACTTCGATGGATTGCTCGGCGGCTTGGCGGCTGAGCTGGCGCAGTCCGGCGTCGGTCATACGCGCTTCAATCAAGCCGGGCGTAGCGCCCTGTGTGATCGTTACCGTTTCCGCCGTGCCGCTGTTGTTTTGCGATATCACGCGCAAGACCCGCAGCGCGTTTGACATTTGAGCGGGATCAACGAGCGTCACGCGCGCGACATCCCCGGCGGCGCCGCGCCCGGTGTAGAGGATGCGCGGATTGGCTTCGCGCAATGTGGACGCCATCTGTTCAGCCAGATTGTCGAGCTGCTGGCGCTTCATCGCATTGGTATCGACCTCGAGCAGCAGATGCGAGCCGCCCTGCAGATCGAGGCCGAGATTCATTGGCTTCAGGAACGACGGCAGGTGCGCCCGCGCGGCCGGCGACAGCAGGTTGGGCAACGTGAACGTAAAGCCCAGCACGGTAACAATGATGACGAGAATGACTCGCCAACGCGGAAGCTGAAGCATGATTTAGCTCGCGGAAGCTGGCTTGGTGTCGTTGGCAGGCGCTGGATCGGTTTTCGAGCGCACCTCGGCAACGGCGGCACGGACCAAACGCACTTCAACGTTGGGCGCCAATTCGACACGCACTTCATCATCCTGCACCGAGCGCACTTTGCCGATGAGGCCGCCTTGGGTGACGATCACGTCGTTCTTTTTGATCGCCGCCAGCATCTCTTGCATGCGCTTGCGCTGCTGCATCTGCGGCCGGAAGATCAGGAAGTAAAAAACCGCACCCATCAGAATGAGCGGCAAGAACGAACCGATCATGCCTTGCATCGGATCGGCGGCGGCGGGCGCCGTGCCGGCCGTTTGTGCGAACGCGTCAGAGATGAACATTGATCCTCGCTGGGGCGCGCACTCGCGGCCCGGACCTAAATAGGGTGCGGGGCCATCCCCGCGAAGGCCGGGACTATATCGTCGGCGCCTGTCATTTCAATGTGCCAGAGCCAAGGTTTCGCGCCGTTTGGCCGCAGGTTGATCACCGCCCCGCGATTCCAAGCAAGGGCGCGGGATCGACGGCGTGCGCGCCTTGCCGCACTTGAAAAAGAAGACGCGCGCCCCCGCTGGGCCGCGAACCCAATTCCGCGATGGCCTGGCCGACACGCACATGCTGTCCCTCACGCACCAACGCACGACGGGCAAAGCCGTAAGCGGTCACGTAATTGTCGGCGTGACGCACCAGAACCAGCGTTCCATATGAGGCGAGGTCCGAGCCGGCATAGACCACGTCGCCATCTGCCGCAGCGCTGATCGGATCGCCCTCGCGGCCAGCGATCTCAACGCCATCGAGCCGGGCGCCATTAATCTGCGCGCCAAACCGCGCCACGACCGCGCCACGAAGCGGCCACGCGAAGCGCGCGCCGCCATCAACCGCCGCCGCTGTGCCCGCAGAATCAGCGTTGGCCGGCGTGGGCGTCGGCGGTCCATACTGATCACCTTCCGCACGCGCGCCGGCGGGCAACACAATACGGTCACCGGGCCGCACTGTGTACGGCGGCTGCATGCGATTGAACGTGCCAAGCGAGTGCAGATCGACATTGTAAGCGCGCGCGATATCCTCGAAACGCTCGCCATCGCGGACCACGTGAATATTCGGCGCGGGCAAACGCAACACGCTGCCCGGTGGCAAGGCGTATGGCGGTTCGAGTCCATTCTCTTCGATCAGCGCCAGAACCGGAATCTGGTAGAGCGTCGCGACATCAAGAAGCGATTGGCCGCGCCCAACGCGGATACTGCGCGGCGCGCTCGCTGGGTTGGTTGGGTTCGGCTGTAACGCGTAGGCCGAGAGCGGCGTGCCCGGCCCGGCAGCCCAATCAGGCTGCTGCGCCGCCGCCGACGCGCACAGTAAGCCAACCATCAGAGCGAAGAGACGAAATCCACGCACGCTGATCTTTTCGATGAGAATCACGGCGTTGCGCAATTCGATCAGTCAGCTGCGGGGTCTTCTCCGGGCCCGCGCGCCAGCAGCTGAAACTTCGCCGGCCCCAGATCCTCTCGCTCTCCGTTACGATAACGGATCAATCGCTGCGCCTGCTCGTCGCCAACCGGCGCGATCAGCACGCCGCCCGCGTTCAGCTGATCCAAGAGCGGCAGCGGAATGTCCTCGACCGCCGCATTGATGACGATGCGATCGTACGGCGCGTCGTCGGTCCAGCCTTCGAAGCCGTCGCCGGCGTGCGCAAACACGTGAAAGAGCCGCGCCCGCCCTATTCTTCCGCGTACCTCGGTCGCCAAGTCGCGCCAGCGCTCCACCGTCACCACTTTGCGCGCCAGCGATGCGATCGCCGCTGCCTGAAAGCCGGAGCCGGAGCCAACCTCCAGCACATTGTCATCCGCTTGCGGCGCCAGCGCCGTCAGCACGCGCCCGATCACAGACGGCTTGGTCATGGTTTGCGCGTGCGCGAGCGGCAATGGAATATCGTCCATCGCGAGGCCTTCGAGATGATCCGGCGCGAAATAAGTGCGCGGGGTTTTCTCCAGCGCCGACAAAGCCCGCGCATCGGTGACCCCCGCCTGGCGCATCTCCAAGACGAAGCGCATCAGCCTCGCGAGATCGTCGTCGCTCATGCCTTCGGCGGCGCTCCACCCAAGACGCCTTTGAGATCATGAATGCTCTCTTGGTGCGTGAGATCGATGTGCAGCGGCGTGACCGAAATGCGGCCATCGTAAATGGCGCGAATGTCGGACCCGTCCGGCGGATTGGAGCGGTTGCCGCGAAAGCCGAGCCAAAAATAGTTGCCACCGCGCGGATCGGTGCGTTTGTCGGCGTAAATCACATGCTGATCGCGGCGGCCTTGGAAGGTCATCTCAACCGCCTTCACATCATCCGGCTCAACGTCGGGAAAGTTGACGTTCATTAGCACGTCTTTCGGCCAGCCGTGCTCGATCAATTTACGCACCACACCGGGCCCGTAGGTTTCAGCCGTCTGCCAAGGGATTGTCGCTTCCTCGCCGCGAAAGCCGCGCGCTTGAGAGAGAGCGATAGCGGGAATGCCAAACTGCATGCCCTGCATGGCGCCGGCAATCGTGCCCGAGAAGGTCACGTCCTCGGCGATGTTTTGCCCGCGATTGACGCCTGAGAGCACAAGGTCAGGGCGCGCGCCTTCGATCAAATGATCGATGCCCAAAAGCACACAATCAGTCGGCGTGCCCGACACCGCGAACCGCTTCGGACCCGCCTGGCGCACACGGATCGGCGCGGTCAGCGTCAGCGCCCGCGAAGCGCCCGATTGCTCCTGCTCAGGCGCAATCACCCAGACATCGTCACTAAAGCCGCGTGCAATCTTCTCGAGCACCGCGAGCCCGGTCGCGTGAATGCCGTCGTCATTGGTGCAGAGGATGCGCATGAGCGGGTTTTAACCCGTTCACGCGCAAAGCCAAATGCGGCTACTTCCAGGCGCCAAGGATCGCGCCCGCTGCACCGTAGGCCACCACAAAGTGTGCGAGATCAACGCCGACGAATGTCGGCGTGTTTGGCCCGTACACGAAGCTGTAAAGGCTGATGCCGACACCAAAACAGATCGCCATCATGACGCCAGTCGACACACCAGCCATCCAGCCTGCTTTGTTTCGCCACTTCACCGCGCAGGAAAGGCCGATCGCCGCCAGGATTGGCGGAAGCACGCCGAATGGCATGCGCGCCATACCCGCGAGCCCGTTGAGGCCGGGGCTCGAAGCAAACAACCAGCCATGGAAGATCTCTGCCCGCGCCGACTCTTCGCCAGCGCGCGCTGGCGGGTGATCGAACACCTCGACGTAAATCCTTACCTCTGGCTGCTCTTCCGGCGCCGCCTTTTGACAAGCGCGCGCAACCACTTCGAGCGAGCCAATCCGCGCGGCGCGGCCGATAGTGAGGGAGTAATCCTGTGCATGGCCGGTGCGCTTATCCAAGCCGCGAATGACGGCATGGTCGGCAAGCGCCGGCGTGGCGATGGCGGCGAACAGCAGTGTTGCGGCCGCCAAGGTGCGGATCATGGGGTGGTTCCTTGCGCCGGCGCGGGCGGCTGACTGCCGCCGCCGTTCTGGCCCCGCGCCATACTGGCAAACAATGTCAGCAAATCGACCGAACCCTGAGTATTCGGAATTTCGCCGTTCGGCGGCAGCGGATCGACGCCCGCCGGCTCGATGGCGATGTAGGCGCCGCCCAGCAGGCCGTCGCTCGCCACCCGCGCTGTCGATTGGTCGAGCACATAAACGCCGTTGTCGACGGTCATCACAACATGGGCGTTGTAGGTGTTGGGATCGAGCGAGATCGCACGCACCGCGCCCACCTTCACGCCAGAAACGCGCACATCCGTGCCCACCGTGACCCCGTCGACGCGTTGAAAATTGGCCACGAGATTGTAACCAGCGCGCGCGCCGCCTTGGCCCGCTTGTGCGGCGGCAAAGGCGAAAAAACCGACTGCCACGACCACAACGATCGCGCCCAGTATGGTTTCACCCCAACGCTCGCCACTCACGATTGCGCTCCATCTTCAGGCGTCCAAGCCTGATAGTCCGACGCCGCCGGCGCACGCACGCCCCCGCGCGCCAGCGATCCCTTTGGGCGATAGGCGCGCACAGTGCCGGTCAAGTTCGGCTGATAGTCTTGCTCCCACTTTTGTCGCTTCAATGGCGCGACCGTTGGTGGCTCCATCACGGTGTGATGCATCCAACCGTGCCAATCGGGCGGCACCTTCGAGCCTTCGGCGAGGCCTTTGTAAATGACGTAGCGCCGCTTGCGCCCCTCGATGCTCGGACGCCGCTCCTCATAGTAGCGATTGCCCTGGTCATCCGCGCCGACCAACGCCGCCCGACGTCCAACGTCGAAGAACGTCCCCGGCGTTGCGCCATTCCACCACGTGAAGAACCCTTGAAGCAGCTTAAGCATCGGTCCGCGTCTGATCCTCGCGGCGCAATCCCGTTTGCGCCGGCGGCGGACCATATGGCGAGCCCCCTGCCCCGTCCAGTGCAGGTGCGAAACAATATCTTGGGATATCTCACAGACGCAACCCACTACATATTGATCCGTTTCCGGCTTGGGAGGTATTCTTGGCGGATCGACTGGGAGCGAACCCATGAGCCGAGATTTGGACGAAGACCTGCGCCCGACTGCCGAAAGCCCGCCTGCTTGGTCCGAAGGGGCGACAGCAGCGGCCGTGGAGGCAGCGTTCGTGGTCGAAACGAGCCGTGGTCCCAGCGTCTCGGCGGCCATCGCGCGGCTTGCGCAGCGCATCAGCGACTGGGCGCAAGACGCGACTTTGCGCCGCGAGCTCGAGACTCTGCTCTGCGAAGGCAAAATCGGCTTCGATCTGCCGCTTATCCGCGCCGCGCTGTCCGACGGCGCAGAACTCGCGGTCTCCGCAGCGTTGATCGAGTGGCCGCGCAACGGCGCTGAAGAACTCGAGGCGGTCTCGCGCGCCCAGCGTTTGCTGTCGTCCGGCGCGAAGCTCGGAATTGCTGGTGCGCCGAGCGCTGCGGCGCTCGATGCACTCGACGCTGCAGCGCGCATGTCGGATCCAACGGGCGCGAATGGCGCCGCCATTCTCGTGCGCGCCACCGGCGACGAAGCCACCGCGTTAATTATGGACGACGCCGCACGCGCACGCGCGAGCATTGCACTTGGCGCTGGCGCACGCGCCCTCGATGCGGCGCTTGCCGACCTGGCGATCGACGCCGTGCGCAGCGGCCTCGACATCGCCAACGGCGGTGTCCTCCGCAAAGCCGCCGCCGCGCGTCTCGCGGGCGCGCCGGATGCCGACATCGTCGCAGCACTCGCGGGGACTGTAACGCGTGGCGCGTATTCCGCGGCACTCGATGCCGGCGCCGACACTGCTCGCCGACGCATCGTGATTGCAGCGCCAGATGCTGGCGCGCATGGCGTAACGGCGTTCGGGGCGACGACCGATGCAACTGGAACGGCCACAGCCGATGGCGAAGCCAGCGTCATCGCCGCCAGCATCGCGCTGCCGCGTTTCCATGACGCTATCGACGGCTTCGACACCACGGCTTTCGAGACTGCAATCCGAACGCTCGTACAGGCGCTCGACGCGGCGCATGGCGCGGCGGGCTCGTCGCACCGCCCGATTGTGATCCGGCTCGAAGGCTTAGCGCAGCTCTTGACCCGCGCTGGGCTTGCGTATGCCAGCACCGAAGCACGCACGCTTGCCGCGGCCGTATCCGCTCTGGCGCATGCCGCGGCGCTTTCCGAGAGCGCTGCACTTGCTGAGGTCTATGGGCCGTATCCCAGCTGGAACGTGGCGAAGCGTGAAGAAGAAAGCGCCGCTCGCGCCGCGCGTGAAGCGGCGGCGGCGATCAGGCACTCCATCGCCGCGCGCGCGCAAGCTATCCACGCAACACTTCCGACAAAAGGCGCCGGTCTGCGCGTCTCCGTGGCCATTGCGTTTGCCAATGACACCGCAGGCGCGCGCCGCCTTGGCGTCACACAGACTGGTCTCGCGCCGGTCGCGAGCATCACGCAGTTCGGCGCGCGCATCGATGGCGGGTTTGGCCGGTTGCTGACCGAGGATGCGCGCGCGGGGCTTGCCGCGCTTGGATACGATGACGCGGAGATCGCGGAGTTTGCACTGCATGCTGAGGGGCGGCGGACGCTGAGGGGCGCGCCGGGTGTCAGCCGTGAGCGGCTCGCGGAATTGGGGCTGACTGAGCCCGCGCTGGAGGCGATCGAAGAAGCGGCCGCAGACGCGTTCAATTTGCGGGCTGCCGTGCATCCATTGGTGATCGGCGCGGACCTTTGTGAAGACGTATTGAAGTTGCCGCCCGATGTAGCGGCGGGAAAACGTGGCGATCTTTTGATGACACTGGGCTTCAGCGAAGACGAAATCGCCGCAGCCGAAGCGTATTGCATGGGCGCGGGTGATTTGACTGCTGCTGTTGGCCTTGCTGGACCACACCGCGCGATCTTTGCAAGCGCGCGTGAGATTGCGCCCGATGCGCGGATTGCGCTTGCCGCTGCCGTAGCGCCGTTTGCGCGGACGACGCTTGAGTTGACGTTGACTGAGAAGACTGTGTCGCGCCGCGCTGAGGTGCTTGAGGCGGCGCGGGCTGCGAAGGTCGCGCTGATCAGCATCAATGTTGAAGCGCCGCCGATTGCCTTGACGTTGCCGTCGCTTGATGAAGAGCCAGACGACACGGACCGCCGGCTTCCAGCCGGCAAAGAGACAAGCCGGCAAGATGCCGGCGCTCCGCAAACCACTGATGTGCAACGCAAGCGGCTGCCGGAGCGTCGAAAGGGTTACATCCAGAAATCCGTGGTGGGCGGGCACAAAGTTTATCTGCACACCGGCGAGTACGATGACGGCGCTTTGGGTGAGATCTTTATCGATCTGCACAAGGAAGGCGCCGCGTTCCGGTCGCTGATGAACAATTTCGCGATCTCGATTTCGATTGGCTTGCAGTACGGCGTGCCGCTCGAAGAATACGTGGATGCGTTCTTGTTCACGCGCTTTGAGCCGGCGGGCGAGGTGAAGGGCAATGAAACCATCCGCCACGCAACGTCGATTCTCGACTACATTTTCCGCGAGTTGGCTGTCTCCTATTTGGGCCGCAGCGATTTGGCGCAAGTCGATCCGTTCGATGCGCGCGGCGATGGGTTGAGCAAGAAAGCCAACGACGCGGAAAGTGCAGCGCGGCTGATTTCGCGCGGCTTCTCACGCGGGGCATCGTCCGACAATCTCGTGATGCTGCGGCCGCGCCCTGTCATCGAAAGCTTGCGCGACCGGCGCGAGGGCAAGCAGCCGGCGCCGCGTGTGGCCGAGACTGCGTACCGCAGCGAACCATGCCCTGGATGTGGGCACTTCACTGTGGAAGTGTCAGGCGTATGTGCGGCGTGTGGGGCTAAGGGCGAAGTGAACAAACGTTGACGGCGCATTTTTGTTAGGGGACAGGAGCGCGCCGCTCCGCGGCGCATGCGCGGCGGAGCCGCGCGGTCCGACCTGCAAACTCCGGCGCTTCAATTTATCTCGTCATTCCGGACGCGCCCACCGAGCGCTCCGCGCTCGGCGAGTCTTCAAAGTCAGAATCGGGCAGGCCCGATTCTGAGGCGATCCGGAACCCAGGGGATCGTGGAGCACAGGATGTCGCCCCTGGGTTCCGGGTTCTCAGCTTCGCTAAGCCCCGGAATGACGAACATAAGTTGCTTTGCTACTACGAGCCCATGCGCCCACTCCGCTATTCCATCAACGTCACGCTCGACGGCTGCAGCGATCATCGCGTCGGGATTGCGGATGCGGATTTGCATCGCAATGCGGCGGCGAACATTGCGTGGGCGGATGCGCTCATCTTTGGGCGGGTGATGTATTAGATGATGGAGGCGGCGTGGCGCCCGCCGGCGTCGGACGCGCACCCGGAGTGGATGCAGCCGTTCGCGCGCACCATGGATGCGGCGAAGAAATATGTGGCGTCGTCGACGCTGCAGAGCGTCGATTGGAATGCGGAGCTGTTGAGCGGCGACTTGAGAGCGCGGTGCGGGCGCTGAAAGCGGCGCCGGGCAATGGGCTCTTGGTGTGCGGCGTGCGCTTCGCGCAGGCGTTGGCGGAGTTGGGGCTGATCGATGAATACGAATTGGTGGTGCACCCGCGCCTAGTCGGACACGGGCCGACTTTGTTTGCGGGAATGACGCGGATGGTGGATTTGAAGCTAGTGGGGCGGGAAGAGTTCAGCTCTGGCGCAGTGGCGATGCGGTATGAGGTGCGGAGGTAGGGGAGCTCTAGATTTGTTGGCCGTCGCCGCCGATCGCGTCGGCTCCCTGTAGGCGAGAACGAGTCACGAGCCTGTAGCGCTCCGCGATTTGCTTTCGGTAATTTTCGACTGCGCCTTCGATGCTGACCATGCCCGACGTGGGGTCATCGCCCACCATCACCTGACTCCAATAAATCTTAAGTATCTCCGCGAAACCTGAAAGAAGGTCATCATCCATCAGCGAGGCAGCTAGTTGCACGTCCCGCATGGCCTGCTCGAACGCCCATCGTGTGTCGCCTAGGTCCTTCACCCACTGCGGGGTGTCGTTCTCAGTCTGCCGCACATGCCAAGCCCACCAAATTCGGTGGCTCTGAGCCGCCACCTTGAGTGTCTCAACCGCTCGGTGAAACGAATCTAATTGTTCAAGTCGCCGATTGGCCGCCCACGTAGCGCGATCTTCAGCAGTGCGAAGCAACGCTAATCGCAACTGCGTGCGTCCCGATAGCCAAGTCGCCAAAACGGAAATCGTCCCTCCGACGATTGCGCCCGCCAATGCAGCGAATACCGGCAACCACGCGCTCATTGCTGCTTCCTCTCACAGCGTAGCAAAGCTAGGGAGCGATGAAATGGCCGATGCCCTGGCCCAGCAAATAGATCCAGCTCGCGAGAAAGATCACATACATGATCCAAAAGGGCGGCCCGATCTGGCGAGCTGAGAAATTGTAAAGAGCATTGCACAGGGCAACGAAGCCCATCAAACAGCTCTCCCCCATATGATCGATGGTTACCCTTGGCCACTGTCCAAGATGATCCAGCAGCGCAGCAAACTGAATCGCTAGCAGAGTCGCGAAGCCAATGATCGCGAACCGCATTCCCTCACGGGCTTCCGGAGACGTTTTGAGCGCCATAGTGCCCTCCCCGCGGCCACCGACAGTTATCGCGCAGCCGGAATGAAAGCTTTCGTTCAGCAAATCTCAGTAAGCGTGATTCGTTTGCTCGCCCAAAAGGGCGAATCCCGGCCAGAACGGCGCGACCACGAATATGCCACCGATAGAATGAGTCGGGAGATTGAGTCATGCCCAGAATTGCGCCGAACACGCTGCTGAAGCTCATGTCGCAGCGTTCCGAAGACAAAGTCCGCGATCTGCGTAAGTACGACGAGCCTGGCGGCTACGACGCCACCAAATCGTTTCGGAGAGCGATCCAATTGGGCCTTCCAGAAGCTGGCTTGGCAGGCGTCGCCTTGAGGATCGAAAAAATTCCGGTGCCTTCCGAGAAAAGTCGAGCCAAGGGCTTCTTCCCGGTGCTGAAGCATAAATTGGAGTCCATCGGGACGAAGTTTATTGAGCCACCGCGTGCACTCTGGCGTTCGCCAAAACGCATGTTCTCTGTCGATTTCCATCCGGAAGCGGCAATCATAGAGGGCAACCATCGCGCTCTGGTGTTTGTCTACTGCAACCAAAAGACCAAGCCGACGCCGACGTCCGCCGGTGCACTCATCGTTCTTGCTCGTCGCGCCCTGAAGGAAGTCTCGGAGGAGGCCGATGAGATCGTAGTATTGGACATCGCGCGCGGCACCGCCTACCGCGCAGTCAATAATACATCCGCAGAAGTGCTCGACAAGGAAATCGCTGACCTAGACGCATGGTTCGCATCACGAGCGCGCTGATCACCCTCACAACGGAATGTTGTCGTGCTTCTTCCAGGGGTTTTCTAGTTTCTTGTTCTTGAGCGTGCCGAGGGCGCGGATGATGCGTTTGCGGGTTTCGCGGGGCATGATGACGTCGTCGATGTAGCCGAGGGACGCTGCGACGAAGGGATTGGCGAAGCGGTCGGAATATTCCTTGGTGCGCGCGGCGATTT